>NC_003030.1:669625-996750 GCF_000008765.1 Clostridium acetobutylicum ATCC 824 | reverse complement strand
CCCTTTTTAGATAACTTAAAAAATCTCCTCATGTCTTTTCTATTAAATATATCCTTAAAATCATGTGATACTTTACTATTATCCTTATCCACTATAGTTATACCAACTTTGTTTTCTTCTACTTTATAAACTCCTTTAGAAAAATAACTCATAACAAAACATATGGAAAGTGGAAAAATAGCATACAATAAAACAATTTGCTTCCATCCTACAAATAGTCCCTTCATGGTTAGTGTGCTGATAATCCTTGCTCTCATTTATTTCACCTAATCCCTTAACTTTTTCCCTGTAAGAGAAAGAAATACTTCTTCTAATGAAACTTCGCTTTTGTTAAAATCAATTATTTCTATATTCTCTTTTACTGCTGCCTCTAGTAAATTCCTAATCTGAAATTTCCATTCATCTATTAAAATTTTTATTGTACCATCCTCCACAAATACATTTCTCACACCTGAAATTTCTTTTAACCTCAAAAGAAATTTTTCATCGAAAGTATCAACTTTAAGTTGTATTGTTCCATTCATATTTGAAAGTGCTTTTATTTCAGTCTTAGAACCTCTTGCTACTTCTTTTCCGGAATCTAATATAAATATATTTTTACAGATTAACTCGACTTCTTCCATATAATGCGATGTATAAATAACCGTTGTATTTTCTTCTTTATTAACCTTCTTTATATATTCAAAAATGCAGTTTCTCGACTGTGGATCTACTCCAACTGTAGGCTCATCCATTATAAGAATCTTAGGATTATGTATTATAGCCACTGCAAGATTAAGTCTTCTCTTCATTCCTCCGGAAAACTTTTTAACCTTCTCATTTTTTCTATATAATAATCCTGTAACCTCAAGCACTTCATGTATTCTTTCTCTAAGTTTTTTTCCATACATACCATAAAAAGAACCAAAATACCTAAGATTATCATAAGCCGAAAAATCCTCCATTAAGGCTAATTGTTGCGGTACAAGTCCTATTAGTCTTTTTGCTTCCACAGGCTCCTTCAAAATAGAATGACCTCCAAGCTCAATATCACCACTGTTTGGACTTAAAAGTCCTGTCATTATATTTATAAGTGTTGATTTTCCTGCTCCATTAGGACCTATAAAACCAAAAATATCTCCCTTTTTCACCTCAAAGGAGATATTATCAAGAACTAATTTATCATTAAATCTTTTAGTAACATTTTTTACCTCAACCATATTATTCAAAAAATCACTTCCTTTTATAGAACCTTTATTTTTAAGTACATTTTATAACTACTAGTTATTTTTTTGAAGTTACTTAAGTCACTATGTTATTTTTAAAGGCAAATATTGTTACCTGTGTTCTATCCCTTAAATTCAATTTAGAAAATATAATGCTTATATTATTCTTTATGGTTCCTTCAGAAAGAAAAAGTTTCTCTGCTATCTCCTTATTAGATAATCCACTAGCAATTTCTCTTACTATATTTATTTCCTTGTCACTCAAATCATATTTAGTCTTAACCTCTTCTAATGCTTGCTCTTTATTGTATTCTCCATTTTCACTTAATATTTTTGATGCAACCTCTGGATTAATTACTACATTTCCTTTAAAAGCTGCTTTTATGCCTTCATAAATAAGCTCATAATCACTATCTTTTAGTATATATCCTGATGCCCCATACTTAAGTGCTTCATGAATATATTTAACATCATTAAAAGTTGTTAGGATCAAAATCTTTATATCCTTAAATTCCTTCTTTATAAGCTTAGTACCCAAAACTCCATCACATTTAGGCATCCTTATATCCATTAAAACAACATCAGGACTACTTTGTCTACAAACCCTAAGTGCCTCTTCTCCATTCTTAGCAGTTCCAACAACTTTTATATCTTCATAGGTTTCAAGTATTATCTTTAATCCATCAACTACTAATTTCTCATCATCTACAATTACGACCTTAATATTATCCATTATTTTCGCCTCCAGAATATACTTTAAGTTTTTCTCTTTTAGCTAGCTCTATTTTTACAGTAAATCCTTCATAAGGTGCAGTCTTATATTCAAAATATCCTCCAAGCTCCTTTACCCTTTCTCTCATACTTTTCATACCTACTCCTTCAATAATACTCTGGCATCCTTGTCCATTATCTTTTAATGTAACAAGTAAATTTTTTTCACTAAATGCCATTATTACATCAACCCTAGATGCCCTTCCATGCCTTGCACTATTAGACAAGAACTCCTGAACTATCCTATATAGTACAAATGATTGATCAGAATTTAGTGACCATTTTTCTTTTGTAAAAGCTAATCTGACATCTATGTTGGCCATCTTTTTGAAATTACTTATAAGTTCCTCAATACTTAATATCCCCTCATATTCTTCGAATTCCTTAGGTTTTATTGCTCTTACAGCTGCTCTAACTTCATCAAGACTTTTTTGAGTAAACTTTCTTAAGTTTTTTGTAAGAAGCTCTGCCTTCTCTGGAGCCTTCCTTATAATCTTCTCAATGGCTCCAAGCTGAATAACCATTGTAGATAATGAATGTCCTACACTATCATGTATTTCTCTGGAAATTCTATTTCGCTCTCTTAAAAGCGTTAACTCTTCAACAGAAGAAGCATACATCTCTAAGTCCCTATTAGCCTTTTTAAGCTTTTCTTCTGATATTCTTAATCTGTCATAAAGATCTTGAGCTTCAATTTTCTTCTCATTTTCATATTTATTGAAATAAAATACAGCTATAATAATAATTGAAACACCAAGATTCATTATCTTATAGTTCAAACTATAATTGAAAGAAAAATAAACACCAATTAAAATTATCACAACATTAAAGGTAGAAGCTAAAAATTTCTTAAACATTACATTAGCATCTATAGCTAGCAATATTAAATATGTAAATAGATATCCTGAAATCCAAAAATTACATATGACAACAAGAACTATCTCAAGAATAAAAGATATAATTTTATGAATATACTTATTTAAAGAGAAGGTTCTTAACTGATGATTTATTATAAGTATAAGCATTAATGTAATATTCTGTGCATTAAATTCCTTCCCTCCAAAAATAATTCCAACAATCATAAAAACTAGTGTAAAGTACTTTATAAATACAAACAATTTCTTATTATCCATATTTCCTCCGATATTTATAATATTATAATAATAACATATAAATGTTTTGAATGTACTAAAAAAAGCTCTCAAAATAATATAACTTTGAGAGTTTTTTTAGCTAACTTTTGAGCAGCATAAATTTTACGCAAACATCAATTTTATCATTCAATATATTTGCATTTATTTGTCCACCCATTTTTTCTGTAAGTTCTTTAGCAATAGATAAGCCTAGGCCTGTACCATTTCCCGACCTGGTTTTGTCCGCTATATAAAATCTATCAAAAATATTTTCATTAGTACATCCCTCTAAATTCATTGCATTATTGCTAATTTTTAGAATAACAGTATCCTCCTTTATCTTCAGCTCTAATTCTATATAGCTTTTAGCATACCTTACTGAATTTGTAATTAGATTATCAATTATCCTTTCTAAAGCACTTTGATCTGCAGCTATGTAAAGATTCTCGCATATACTAATTTTAGGTTCTATACCACTGCTTTTAAAATCAACATATCTTGAAAACATTACTTCTTCTAGTGTCCTAGATAAATTAATTCTTTCTATATTTAGCTTAAAATTAGGCGAATCAATTAATGACAATCTATAGAAATCATTTAATAGCACCTCAAGAGTTTCTGCTCTTTTTTCTATAACTTCTATGTAATCTCTTTTTTGATAGTTTTCTAAATTATCCTCTTTTAAAAACTTAATATATCCCTTTATCGCCGTAAGTGGTGTCCTAAGATCATGTGACATATCTGATATAGCTTGTCTAAGTCTATTTTCCGATTTTTTCTTTTCTGCTTCGCAATTTGATTTTGCATAAAGCGTTTCATTTATACTCTTAGACAACTTTTCAATTTTTTTATTTAATAAGCTTATTTTTAGCTTTTCATCACAATTATCTCTGTTAATATGTTCAAGCTTCTCTGTCATTACCTTTAACTCTTTACTGACTAAATAATCACGGACAAGCAACCCTGTTGAAAAAATTATAAGAAGAAATAGTAAAAAAATCATCTACTTGCCCTCCGTTCATAATCTATTTCATATCTGCTTTTTTTAATGCTTCAATACTTAATGCAGTACAAATAGCTGTAGTCATAAGACATATAAATAACATTTTTCCTGCAGTAAATACAGTTATTTTATCTAATATACAAATAGATGGTATAGCAAAAACTGTTTTATAGTAAAAATATTTAACGGTGCTATTCCTAAGAGACATTGCTGTGCCAAATCTATTTATTATATCTATTAGATAAAATAAGGCTATTGTTATTGCAATGTTCTTTGTAATAAAAGAAATCATTGTTACAATACTTCCTATAGCTAAATACACAAATAACATAATAACCGAAACTTCAAACATGTATTCGACGCTGTATTTTTCGCCATAACCGTTCCTTATACTATTTATAACAAAAGTGCATATTGGGAAAATAAAACTTATAATAGCTACTCCAATACAAAATACAATTGCTTTAGAAAGTACAATATTTATTCTTTTATGGCCTGATACAATCAAATTCTTTATGTATCCTGAGTGAAATTCTTTCCCTATAAAATATCCAAATGCGCCAATAATAAGTGTATTAAATATAAATTCCTGTAAAGGAAAGGACTGCAGGAACATATCTTGTCCTGTTTTATTCAAAAGATAGTTTTCTTTAATAGGAATAAGTACAAACATGCTCTGCATAATCATAAGAACAATAAACAAATAAAAAACTTTAGAACGTTTCAATTTATAAAACTCAACTTTTAAAAGATTAAACATTTTTATTCCTCCAAACTAGCTTTGAGAAATAATCCTCAAGGTTATCTCCTTTTAAAGCAATTTCGTCAACTAAACTTCCATTATTTAAAAGAACAGAAGCTACCTTACTAGGCTCATCTAGATATTCATATAATTTTATAGCATTATCATGCATAACCTCGTAATTTTGAGTTTTTAATATTCTTTCTATGGTAAAAACAGCCCTCTCAGCGTTATCAGTTCTTATGTACAAAAACTTTTGACACCTTTCCTCTAACTCTCTTGAAGTAATTTGTTCAACTAACCGTCCATTATGAATTATTCCATAAGAATTTGCAAATTGGTATAGTTCACTTAATATGTGACTTGATATTAAAATAGTAACATCAAACTCTTTATTTAACTTATTGAGAAGCTTTCGTATTTCAATTATACTCATTGGATCAAGTCCATTAATAGGCTCATCTAAAATTAAAAACTCTGGATCTCCTATCAAAGCCATGGCTAATCCAAGCTTTTGTTTCATTCCCATAGAAAGTTTTCTAACTTGCTTTTTCCTTTCATTATAAAGTCCAACCATCTTAAGAACTTTATCTATAGACTCTCTTCCTGGTATGCCCTTTTGAATTCTATTGATTTCTAGGTTATCGTATACACTAGAGTAATCATAAAGTGCTGGTGTTTCTATAAGACACCCCATCCTTTTTCTCATATTCTCTATATTCCTAGTGTCATTTTCACCAAAAAGCTCAATGGTTCCACTATCTTTAATTATTAATCCTGATATTAGTTTCATTAATGTGGTTTTCCCTGCACCATTTTGTCCAATGAATCCATATATATCACCTTTATTAATGGTTATATTGACATTATCTAACACAGTTACATCTTTATACCTTTTTGATAAATTAACTGTCTTCAGTACTGCATCTTTCATAAAAATCCCTCCTATGCTTTAATAATAAAACACATAACATAAGAGAAGTTAAAGCAATTCTTAAGAAATTCTTAAATTTTTAATCTATACCCCATTCCCCATACTGTTTCTATGTATTCTTCCTTAGAATTTGCCTTTAAAAGCTTATTCCTTAAATTGCTTATATGTACATTAAGGGTATTATCATCTCCCATATAGGTATCTTCCCAAACACTTTCAAATAAATTAGCTTTCGAGAATACCTTCCTTTTATTTAACAGTAAGACTTCAAGAATCTTAAATTCTCTATTAGTAAGCGACATTCTCTGTCCATTTACAATAACCTCCATAGCCACACTATCCAGTATCATATCTTTAAAGACTATTTTACTATTAAAACTTTCATCTTTTCCAAATTTAATATATCTTCTTAAATTCGAATATATTCTCGCATCAACATCATCCATATCAAAAGGCTTTGTAATATAATCATCTGCACCAATCTTAAGCATTCTAACCTTTGTATCCTTTGAAAGTTTCGCTGAAATAACAATAACCGGCATTGCACTTATTCCACGTACTTTTTGAAGCAACTCATCTCCGCTTATTCCTGGAAGCATTAAATCTAGAAGCATCAACTGAAACTCCTGAGTCTTTACATGAAGAAGAGCCTCAGTTCCTGAATAGGCTTGCACAACATTATAGCCTTTCCTCTCAAGCATTATTTTAAGCATATTATTTATATCATTATCATCTTCTACTACGATTATATTTATATTTTGTTCCATAAAAATCTCCTTAACAGTAAATCCTTACTCTAATTATACAATATTATCTTCAAAATTTTAACCAAATATAAAAAGAGTCATCTTTACATGACCCTTTATATATTATATAAGATTATTTATAGGACTCATTGGTCCTAAAAGATTCTTTATTTCTGTGTAAGGTATAGGAATCCTAAATAATCCATAGTAATATGGTGTATAGGCATAAACCTGATAATAAAGTACAAGTTTATCATTTGTTAAATAAAACTCCTGATCATTTGTAACACCTTTATAATCCTCTATAAGCTGAATATTATTATCTTTAATATACTTCTTTACAATTGTAGTAAGCTCACCTAAGTAATTCATTTTAGGATTGAACAAATCACTAAAACTATACACCTTTCCTGTTCTTGTGTTTACTGTTATAGAAGAATATACTGTAAGACCGTGAGCTGCCCTATTCATATAAGTGTAAATGCTAAATAAAATACTTAAGATATAATTTCTATTAACTCCAATCTCATATGCTCCAAATACTTCACTTAAATCAATCTTTTCCGTAAGAAGTACTTGATTTTTAAAAAGCTCACTTACTTGATTTACTATATCCTCATTTACCTTTGTTTTCACTTTTTCATCCTGTAAGTTTATTATTAATGGATAAGTTATACTGAACTTCTGAGGCGTAAGCTTCTGTTCATCCAAAGCTACTTTACCAACCATAGTTTTTTGAACTCTATGTCCATTTTTATCTAAAAAATACGGACAAATATAATACATACATATACCCTCTAAAAAATTCTATCTTTAAATATTATTAATGTAGAAAAATATATATGCTAGCTACAACTTTTATGTACTAAAACTTTACTTAATCATTAAGACTCCATTATCTATTATGTTTGCAAACTCTTTTGTCTCTCTTATTTTATTTATTGCTATAATCTCATGTGGGTTTTTTGCATTATCTTCTATAATTTTTTCAAACACATCCACATCATGCCACTTTTCAAATTTGTATCCGGAACTATGGTATGTTCCTGAAAGCTTAAAATCAAAATATTCATGAAAATTTTTACTTCTTGTATTTGAGGAGGTCACAAGAGCATACATATTACAATAACCTTGAATTTTTAACGTTTCTATTAAGGTATAGTAAAGAGCTTTACCTATCCCCTTCCCTTGATACTTATCATCCACATATATTGATAAATCCACTGCCCAATCATATGCAGCTCTTTCATTAAAACTTGATGCATATGCATATCCAGCTACTTTCTCATCAATCTCACATACTAAATATGCATACTTATTAGATATATTAGAAACTTTCTCAGTAAACTTCTGAATACTCGGAATATCGTAATCAAAGGTTATAGCTGTATTTTGTATAAATGGTTTATATATATTTAAAATTTCTTCACTGTCTTCCTTTTTTACTAACCTTATGTTCTTCACTAAAACTCACTCCCCTATGTTTAATATACTGCTATTATAATATATTATTTAAGTATAGGGAAACAAATTGATTTTTACATGTAATAATATTATAAACATCTCAACTATACTATTAAAGTATATGTTAAAAAGGATGTGTTAAGATGTGGAGCAAATCCCCCTTACCAAGAATTGCTTACTTTTCTATGGAATATGCCATTGATGCTTCCATAAAAACCTATGCCGGAGGTCTCGGTATTCTTGCAGGAGATTATCTAAAAGGTTCTAAAGACTATAATTATCCTATAATCGGTATTGGAATAAAGTGGAAGCAAGGCTATACTGATCAGCTTATTGATGAAAATAGTAATGTGTATGATACTTATCACAACTATAAATATGATTTTTTAAAGGATACCAAACTAAAGGTAAAAGTAAAAATATATGAAAAAGATGTCACTTGTAAAATATGGCTTTTAGATAAGTTTAAGCTAGCACCTCTATATCTCCTAGATACTGATTTACCAGAAAACGATAATAGGTGGATTACAAACCAACTTTACGGTGGTTTTGAAGATTCAAGGCTTGCTCAAGAAATTGTTTTAGGAATAGGTGGAGTAAGGGCACTAAGGGCACTTGATATTAATGTAGACGTATATCACTTTAATGAAGGTCACGCACTCTTCGCAGGTTTTGAATTAGTACGTGAAAAAATGAATACAGGTATTCCATTTGATGAGGCAGTGAAAAAATCAAAAGAAGAAATAGTTTTTACAACTCATACCCCCATCATAGAAGGAAACGAATCTCACTCAATTTCAAGAATGATAAGTATTGGGGCAAACAATGGTTTTACAATAGAACAGCTCATTTCTTTAGGTGGCTGCCCTTTTAACATGACTGTTGGAGCCCTAAGACTTTCGAGAATATCAAATGCAGTTTCCAAATTACATGGAGAAACTGCAAATAAGATGTGGAAAAACATTAAAAATAAATCAAAAATAATAAGCATAACAAATGCAATTCATATTCCAACTTGGGTAGACGAAGATATGCTTAAAGCTGCTGAAGACTCTAATTCAAACAACTTATGGACTAATCATATAAAAAACAAAAGAAAACTAATCTCCTTTGTTAAAGAAAGAAATGAGATAGAACTTAACGAAAATTCTCTTTTAATAGGATTTTCGAGGCGTGCTGCTCCTTATAAAAGAAGCAATCTAATATTTTCAGACATGAAAATCATCTCTCCTCTGCTTAAGGATGGTAAAATTCAAATAGTTTTTTCAGGTAAAGCTCATCCTCTTGATGATACTGGCAAAGACATAATAAAGAATCTAGTTAATTTTTCAAAACAATATCCTTCTTCAGTTGTTTTCCTTGAAAATTACGACATGACTATAGGAAAACTTCTCACTCAAGGATCAGATGTTTGGCTTAACAATCCTAGACGACCACTAGAGGCTAGCGGCACTTCTGGAATGAAGGCAGCTATGAATGGCGTACTAAATTTAAGTACACTAGATGGTTGGTGGCCAGAAGCATGTAGAGATGGAATAAATGGCTGGCAATTTGGGGATGGTTTGCAATCTGATGATATTTATTTTATAGATAAGCATGATGCAAATGCATTATATGAAGTGCTTATGAATAAAGTTATTCCTACCTTCTATCTTGAAAGGAAAAAATGGATTTCCATGATGAAAAATAGTATTTTATCAACTAAAGATTACTTTTCAGTAAAAAGAATGCTTGAGGAATATTATTCAAAAATATATATAAAATAAATTAGAGAAAACATTTATAAGTTTCCTCTAATTTATACTCAGAATTTCTTTCCCATAAAATTATTTTGATAATTTTATGGATTCTCTTTCTTTAAGAAAAGTATCTATTATAAAATGATTTTTTTCAATTTCTTTATTTACACTATCGATAAGCAGCTTAGCAGCATGGTAACCAAGCTTCTCTGCATTAATATCAACAGATGCAAGTGGAGGGTTTTGATATTCACCTAACGGAATATTGTTAAATCCTACAACTGATATACTTTCTTCACCTATCTCCCTTAGAAGTTTTAGAACACCAAAAGCTAATAAATCATCTGTAGTTACTACCAAAGATGGAGTTTTGACCTCTAATATCTTCTTCATAGCCGTATAACCTTCTTCTTCTGTAAAGCTCTTTTGCTCAACTATAATTTCCTCATCTACTTCTCTTCCATGGGCAAGCAATGCTCTTTTATATCCATCAAGTCTATCCCTTGACATGTTCATTTCCTTAGCGGCACCAATAAAAGCTATAGATTCAGCACCTCTTTTAATTAAACCATCAACAAGATCATACATAGCCTTAAAATTGTCATTATCAACCCACATAACTCCTTTTGATTCTTCAGGTCTTCCAATAACAACAAATGGATACTTAAGCCGCTTTAAAAAGTCTATACACTTATCATTTTTTCTTACTGTCAAAAGTATAATACCATCAACAAGCTTACTCTGAACATATTTTTTTATAAGAGAGACCTCTTCCTTTTCACTGCTTCCGAAATCATACATTATATAGTACTCGTTTTCATGTGCACATAAACTTATCCCTCTCATTGCTTTTATAAAGAACGGATTTCTAAATAGGTTCTTAGCCTCATTTGGTACTATAAGCCCAAGAATTTTTGTTGAGTTATTTGCCAAACTTCTTGCTATGGCATTGGCATGATAGTCCAATTTTTTTATAGCCTTTATCACTCTCTCCTTGGTTTCACAACTTATTTTATTACTGTCATTTAGAACCCTAGATACCGTTGAAGGCGAAACATTTGCAAGTTTTGCAACATCCCTTATAGTAGCCGCCATTATATCACATCCTTTTTGTACATTATTTTTTATCTACTAAGTTAGACAACCGCTTTTATATACTAAACAGTCTATATTATCAAGGTTTTTTTGTCAATTATGTTTTTGTTATCCAAAATATAATATATTAAATAAAAGGTGCTTTAATATTAAATTAAAACACCTTTTATATGGGAATTTATTATTTAAATAGCTTCAATATCTATTTCTCTTATAGAATTTACTACAATATCTGCTTTTGAATGTACTTGACTTCCTGAGTCAGGGTTTCGAAAGCCTATACATTTCATCCCCGCAGCCTTTGCCGCTGCTATTCCATGAGTTGAATCTTCTAAAACTACACATTCTTCTATATTTACTCCTAGCTGTCTAGCTGCCTCTATATAAATATCTGGTTCAGGTTTTCCCTTTGGAACCTCTTCACCACAAATGATTTTATCAAATCTTTCTATTATACCGAAAGTCTCAAGTACTGCCTCAATAAATTTTCTAGGTGAAGAAGAAGCTACAGCTATCAATATGTTTTTATCCTTAAGTTTGTCCACTAATTCTATTATACCTTCTATTGGTTTAATTTTGCGTTGTTTTAATAAATTTGTTTTAATTCTTATCTGTTCCTTTAATACATCATCAATATTTTCCTCAAACTTAAATTTTTCCTTTAAAACTCTTAGTATTTCTGGATTTGTCATTCCTGCAAACCCTTCCATTTCTTCTTTCTTTAAAACAATCCCTAATTTTTTAAATATCATAGTATCTACTTCATAATGAATAGGTTGACTATTAATTATTACTCCATCCATATCAAATATAAATGCTCTCATTATACTAATTCCTCTCTATAATTATTATTTAACTTTACTTATGTAAACAATGCATAAATTCAACAACTCTACTTCCCTCAACCTTATAAGCTTGACCCTTTGAGCAGAATATAGATGTTGAAGTATACTCTATGTCTTTATTTTTATTATAATTTATATTATGAATGACCTCTTCTCTGTTATGACATACATCATATCCATCAAAATTAAGACTAATTCTCCCTCTTCCCTTCGTAAAAGAAGACAAAGAAGCTGGATAATCCATAAACTCCACAACAGGTCCTCTCCCCTCTATAACACATTTATTCTCTCTAATATATGGAGGATTAAATTCACCGCTCATCTTATTAATGTCTGCCATAACTCTTCCCATTGAATCACTATTCACTTCAATTTTAAAACTATAAAATGGTTCTAAAAGCACATTTTCAGTACTTTCAAGGCCTTGTCTTAAAGCCCTTAAGGTTGCCTCCCTAAAATCTCCGCCGCTAGTATGTTTAACATGATGTCTTCCATCTATTAATACTACTTTTATATCTGTAACAACAGACCCTGTTAGAATGCCATGATGTTCCCTCTCAAATATATGTGTTTTTATGAGATTTTGCTCACCAAGTGTAAGACTTTCAGTTTTGCATTCACTAATAAAAGTTATACCGCTATTTAAAGGTGCTGGCTCTAATTTAAGATATACCTCGGCATAATGCCTTAAAGGTTCAAAATGGCCATAACCATTAGTCTTTTTAGCTATGGTCTCTTTGTACAAAACCTCACATGGACCGAAATCCACTTCTAAATTAAATCTATCCTTCATAATAGCTTTCAAGATTTCTAACTCTATTTTTCCCATAACATGTATTTCAAGGCTTCTAAGCTTTTCATTCCATAATATATTTAAAGAGGGTTCCTCCTCTTCTATAATTTTAAAATATTCTAAAACTTGATTCGCATTAATACCTTCATCAAATACAACCTTTGATTTTAAAGTTGGAATCATATTATATTTGATCTTATCTGAAAAAGAGCCAACAAAGTCACCTGACCTAACATTTTTAATTCCTACTACTGCAAATAGCTCACCTGCAGCCGCCTTATGTTCTGTCTTGTACTTATTCCCATTATAAAATCTAATGTCTTCAATTTTCTCACTGGAATTTTCAACTCTAACCTCATCCTTTACCTTCACACTACCTTTAAGCGCCTTTATATACACTATCTTATTTTTGTTATCATCATATCTTATCTTATATACTAAACCCAAAAATTCTTCTGTCTCATTATATTCAGTATAGGTTATCAAATTCATTTTTTGTAAAAAATATTCTATTCCTATATCTTCTAGTGCTGAACCTGTAAAACATGGAAATATTATATTTTTCTTTATCATTTCCTTCATTGAATTAAACCATAAATTCTCTTCATAGCCAGAACTTAAATAAATCTCGCATAAATCATCGTTATTTTCTGCAATAAATTCAATTGTGTTTTCGTTCATTTCATTTCCTTCAATAAGGAAAACTTTTGACGTTAGATTTTCTACTATTTCTTTGATTACTTTCTCTTTACTTGCATTTAATCTATCCATTTTATTTATAAAAAATATGGTGGGAACATTATATTTCCTAAGAAGTCTCCATATGTTTTCAGTTTGACTTTGAACACCGTCTACTCCACTTATTATTAATACAGCATAATCCATAATCTCAATGGCTCTCTCCATTTCAGGAGAAAAATCTATGTGTCCTGGGGTATCAACTAAAAAATAAGTTGAACCTTTAAATTCAAAAATAGCCTGCTCAGAAAAAACTGTTATTCCTCTTTCCTTTTCAACCAAGCTATTATCAAGAAAAGAGTCCTTGTGATCAACTCTTCCTCTTTTTCGTATACTATTGGTATGATATAAAATTTGTTCTGCTAAGGTAGTCTTACCCGCATCAACATGCGCCAACAATCCTATTGTTCTATTCATAATACACCTCAGAAAATATTTTTTTACGTACTATATATAATCTTAATTTTATGGTAACATATAATTAACATATTTTTGTATTTATGTTAATTATTATCATACTAAAATAACAATTACCACCTTCATACAGTAAGGAGTGATAAATTTGGTTACCTTTTATGACTATAAATCAAGTAACCTAGATGCTTGCAGTGATATTGATAAATGTCTAAAAAAATTATGTACCTTAATGAACTTTCAAATTATAGGAATAATAACTTTTTCAGATCATAAAAAAATGCTTTATTCAGAAAGAATGTTCATACAATTTAAAAATAAGTATAAAAAATCGAAAAAATATATTATTAGAGAAATTTCTTCTCTTAAAGATTACGCTATAAATTTATTTTTGGACAAGAAACAAGTACTATTATATAGCAAAGACTCTTCATACGCCACACTTATCCCTGAAGCAAATTCCGAAATATATATACCTCTACTAGGAGATGATGAAACCCTAAATGGCGCAGTCTATTTATGCAGTATAACAAAAACTGATGAAAAGCTTGATCTTATGGCTCTAGAAAAATTGAGAGTAAAAAATGTTATTGATAGTATTAACAGATTGTACAAAATAATATATCTAATAAGCGAAAAGAGACGTTTTGTTTTTAGTATTATAAACACATTTTCTGAAATAACACGTGAAAAGGATTTTTTTATGCTGCTTCACCCATATCATGTTGCCAATTTTTCAAAAGAAATAGCAACACGTATGGACTTATCAGATGAACTTATAAGGATGACATACCTTTCAGGAATTCTACACGATATAGGCAAAATTTATATTTCCGAAGCAATACTAAATAAAAAAGGTCCTTTAACAGAAAAAGAATTTAATGTTATAAAAAGCCACAGTATATACAGTTCTAATCTTATTAAAAATATAACTGAATTAGATGATATAGCCAAAATAGTTAGACACCATCACGAAAGCTATGATGGTACAGGCTATCCTGATAATCTAAAAGGAGAAGATATTCCACTAATAAGCAGAATTATAAAAGTTGCAGATTCTGTAGACGCTATGCTATCTCCTAGAAGTTATAAAAAATCTAAAGACATAAATTATGTAATTTCTGAATTGAGAAAATATAAGGGTATTATTTATGATCCAAAGGTTACTGACAGTATGCTAGATATATTAACTGGTCGTCTTAAACCATCACAAAACACACATTTAAACGCTATAAACTGGAGTACACTTACTATAACTACAAATAAAGAAATTTATTCAATAGAGGGTTCCCTTATAAAATATAAAATAGGCTATTTATTTAAAACAGATAAATTTAATTTTATAAAAAATATTGATAAATCTGACATACTGGCGAGTAATATTTATATAAGCGAAAGTACAAATGAGATTATTGAGTACAAAGTAAAAATAGAATATATTAGCGAAAATGAAATACTTTTATCAGATTTTAAATATGTAGTTTACCAAGATTCCTTTAATATATTTTGGGATCTAAAGGCAGAACTTCAATTTGATACGTATAATACTCACGATGTTGAGATATGTAAAATTGGAGGAAATACTCTTATGTTTTATGTTCCTATTAATTCTATAAAACATTATGAAAAAGATAAAATTATAAATCTTAAAATATTTTTTGAAGACGATACCATCATAGATATATCCGGTAAGATACTTCAAAATTTTAATGTTGGAGATTTTAGCTACTATGATTTTGCCTATGTAAATATACTGCCTAAAAATAAAGATGAAATTTTTAGGCAACTTTTCAGGCATCAAATACAATTAAAAAATTTATATAACAAATAATAGAGGGTTGTATATTCCCTCTTTATTTATTGTCATTTTTAACATTTACGCTTTTAATTTATTTAATTAAACCAAATATTATTTTTATTTTTGTCTATTTTGGATATATTACATTTCTTAATAATATGTTAAATTATATATAACATTTTTATTAATTTGTTAAAGTAATAAATATTATATTGATATTATATCAAATATTAATGATAATCTTTAATTTTTTAGAGGAGGTATTCAAAATGGCAAACTCAAATTTAAAAAAAGATAACTTAAGTATAATTGAAACCATAGCTTTATCTGTTGCAATTATTGCTCCCACCGCTGCAATGTCCATTAACGTCTCTCTCATGTCATTATCCGCTTCTTTCTCTGAACCTCTTATATTTTTCATCTCAATGGTCATAGTAGGTCTTGTATCCTATTCAGTTATTAAATTTAATCATTATTTTTCTAGTTCTGGTTCTCTTTATACCTTTACTGAAAAAACCTTGGGTGAAAAATTTGGTTTTTTAACAGGTTGGGCTCTTCTACTTGCATATGTAATGTTAGCTGCAGGCTGCTGTGCTGAATTAGGAGCATTTTTCAGTAAATTTCTAAACTATTTTGGTATACAAATAGCTTGGCTTCCACTTTCTATGTTTTTCTCCTTAGGTATAGTAATTCTTGGTATAATTGATGCTAAAATAAGCACAAGAATTATGCTTGCTATGGAGGGCATTTCTATACTCTTAATTTTTATTTTATCCATTGTTATCTTATTTAAAGTTGGCTCTACTAAAGGCCTAAGCCCTATTCCGTTTAAAACAAACAAAAACAGTTTCTCAACTCTAGCAAGCACTTCTGTATTAGCATTTTTATCTTTCATAGGCTTTGAAAGCGCTTCTAGTCTTGGAGAAGAAACAAAAAATCCAAAAAAATTTATACCTCTTGCCATAGGAAGTGCTGTATTTGTCACTGGTATATTTTATCTACTGTCAAGCTATAGTCAAGTTATAGGCTTCGGTGTTGACGCAAAAGGACTTAAAGCTCTATCAACCTCCTCTTTGCCTTTAACTGATTTATCTACTAAATATATATCCAGAACTTTCGGAATATTTTTACTTTTTTCAGCTTCTCTTTCATGCTTTTCTTGCTCACTTGGTTCAGCATGTGCTGGTTCTAGAATACTGTTTGCAATGAGTAAAGATGGTATTATATCTAAAAAGTTATCTATAATCCACAAAAAACATTGTACACCTTACATTGGAATAATATTAATTACCATTGTAGCAATGTTTCTTCAACTTATATTATTTAAGAAGGATGGAATTGAGGCTTTTAATTATCTAGCTACTATTGGTTCCCTTGCCATAATAGTATCATATTTATTTACAAGTATTGGAGCAGTAGTATTTTTTAAAAGAACAAAAGAAATAAAAAATTTAAATATTTTTATTCCAATACTATCTATAGCTGCTCTTTTATATGTATTGTATGCCAATATTTATCCTATTCCAGAGTTTCCAACCAACACCTTTCCTTATATCGTTCTAATTTGGTTAGTCATTGGATTTATTTTAAATGAAAGGTTCAATAAAAATGCCAAAATTGCTGTTTTAGACATAGCTAAAGAAGGTTTGGATTTATAAACTTATAGGTTGTGTAATTACATTTTTGTACACACAACCTATAATTATTTCTTTAAAATTTTATACATATATAACTTAAGCTTCCGTATTCATAAATTCTACATAACACTTCAGGATTTTCTTTTAAATTTCCACTTCCAAGAGCTATAAATAATGGGACAATGTGTTCTTCCCTTGGAACAGCTATTTTCGCATTTGGTGCTAGCTTCCTATAATTAAATAATGATTCAAGATCCTTATTTTTAACTTTATTAATAATCCAATCATCAAACTCAACTGCCCAAATATCTGGAGTACTATTATTCCATTTTAATGTTTTTAGATTGTGAACAGTTGCACCACTTCCAATAACTAGTACATCTTTATCGCTTAATTCCCTAATTGCCCTTCCAATATTATATTGTTTATCAATTGGCAAATATGGATTCACAGAAATCTGCACTACTGGCACATCTGCTTTTGGAAACATTAACTTAAGTATACTCCATGTACCATGATCAAGTCCTCTTTTCTCATCAAAAACATTATCTATATTTCTTTTATTAAGAAGATTACTTATATCCTTCGCTACACCCTTGGAACCAATCGCAGGATAGTCAACAGCGTAAAGCTCATCCTTAAATCCATAAAAATCATGAATAGTTTTGTAAGCCTCATCTCTAAAGCATATAGTAGTTGTCTCTTTTTCAAAGTGTGCCGTGAATACTACAATTGCTCTTGGTTTAATTTCACTTCCAAGCTTTTGTAGACATTTAGTATACTGATTGTCCTGTAATATCAATTCTGGAGATCCATGGCATATAAACATAGGCGAAATCATACATACTCCTCCTTAATTAAAATTCATTAAACTTCACAAATTCATCTACAGGTTTTCTATATCCTCTTAATCTTCTACTTTTAGTATCTTCCTTTCCCATCGATATCAATATTGCTATTTCATATCTTTCAGGTATATTAAATAATTTACGCATTTTTTCATTATCAAAACCTATCATAGGGCATGTATCCCAACCTTTATATTTAGCAGCAAGCATAAACATCATTGCTGAAATAGAAGCATTTCTTATGGCTTCATCATGCTTAAAGCTTTCTCCCCTACCTTCATAAAGGTTTTTTATATCATTTAAAATATTCTCGTAGTCAAACTTTGAAATCATCTTTAAATCAACCATTCCAGAATACAATTTATCAGCATCCTTATAAGCCTCTTTATCTCCTAAAACAAGTATTGCAGCTGAAGCCGTATGGAGCTTGTATTGATTAAATGCTGCAGTTCTTAATTCCTCTTTTTTATTTTTATCTGTTACAACAATATAATTAGCATGCTGTATATTAAAGCAAGAGGGTGCCAACTTAAGCAAATCAAATATCTCGATAAAATCATTTTTAGGTATTTCTATTCCATCCAAAAAATTATTTGCAGAACGTCTTTCTTCAACAATTCTCTTAAAATCCATCATATTATTTACCTCCCATTTGTATCCCTTGACAAGCAATGTTTATAATTTTATATCTAATAACTTTTAAATATCAACTTACTTTATGTAACTATATTATAATAACCTACTTACTTTTGTCAAGTAAATATGATAAAATACTTTATGGAGATGATAATATGGATACATTTAAATTATGCCCTCATTTTGAAGCTGCTTTTGAATTACTTGGAAAAAGGTGGACTGGATTAATAATTCATTCTTTGTTAAAAGGTGCAAAAAGATTTTCCGATATACAAGATATAATTCCAAATCTAAGCGCACGTATGCTTACTGAAAGATTCAGAGAATTAGAAAAACAAGGCATTGTAGTTCGTAAGGTATATGCTGAAACTCCTGTACGCATAGAATATGAACTTACAGAAAAGGGCAGAGAACTAGAAAGCGTTATGCAAGAAATTCAAAAATGGGCGGAAAAATGGACGTAATCTACCTATAGGAAAGCCAATCCAACTAATTATTTATCTATTCTAAATTGTATATTGGTTTTCCTGTAGTATATTTCTACATTTCTTAAATTACACGGTTTAGAAACTTACTTACAAGTTATATAGCTGTGCTTTGGATTTATTTTTATTAATATTTATGTTTAATTCAATTTATACAAAAGCAAAAATTCTTATAAGGAGGAATTTAATTGACTAAAAAAATATCTAGTATAGAAAACAATGCTAAATTGAATTTTCTAATGCAGAACTTAATGATAATCGTAGGTAGTTTAATAGTTGCTCTAGGTTTTAATTTATTTTTAAGTCCAAGCAAAATAGCCTCTGGTGGTATGGTTGGTTTATCTCTTTTAATAGAACAATTATTCCATATAGAACCAGCTATAACTCAATGGGTAGGAAATATCCCCATTTTCTTCTTAGGATTATTTTTTCTAGGTAAAAGATTTACCTTAAAATCTGCTCTTGGAACAGTTATTCTACCTTTATTTATACTTATTACCAAAAACCTGCCACCAATAACCTCCAATGCATTACTAGCATCTATATATGGAGGTGTTCTTTCAGGAATAGGACTGGGCTTGGTATTCAAAGGAAATGGTTCTACCGGTGGTACCTCAATTATAGCCTCAATTTTTAATAAATTTACAGGAGTATCTATCGGAAACTCTCAAGCTTTTATCGATGCCGTTGTCATAATAGCATCTGGATTCATATTTAATGCAGAAAAAGCCTTATATGCAATTTTATCATTATTTATAATAGGAAAAGTCATTGACCTAGTTCAACTTGGATTTAAGAGCTCAATAGTTGCTTTTGTAATATCGGACAAGGCTGAAGATATAAGACAAGGTATTATAGAAGAACTTGATAGGGGTATAACAAAATTATCTGGCTGTGGTGGTTATACTGATGAAGAAAAAACAGTATTAATGGTAGTAATGGAACATACTGAAGTAAATAAATTCAAAAAACTTGTTTACGAAAAGGATAAAAATGCTTTCGTTATAATAAGCAACACACACGAAGTACTTGGTCAGGGTTTTAATTTAAGTAGAATTAAAAACTAGATCATCTCTTATATTGGAGGTTTTTTATGAAATTATTGCAACTCTTTAACGATAAGAAATTTTTCAAGGCTGCTTTTGGGCTTGCAATCCCAATAATCATTCAAAACTTTATATTATCTTCACTTAATTTAGTAGATAATATAATTATAGGCGGTCTTGGAGAAACTGCTATTGCTGGAGTAGGTCTCGCAAATCAATATTTCTTTCTTTTGGATTTAGCTCTTTTTGGTACTGCTAGTGGAGCCTCAATTTTTACTGCACAATATTGGGGAAAAAGAGATACTAAAAATATAAAGAGAGTACTTGGTATTTGTTTGATCACTACCATAATCTTATCTGGAATTTTTACAATAGGCGCTTTAGCTTTTCCAAATATTATAATAGGCTTTTTTTCTCAAGACAAAAACGTAATTTCTTTAGGTGCAAATTATCTTAGAATAATATGTTTTAGCTATATAGTTACTGGTATTTCTTTTGCCTATTCAATTATTTTAAGAACTGTAGGTCAAGTAAAGATTCCTATGATAGTAAGTGGTACAGCATTAGCTATAAATACATTCTTAAACTTCTCACTGGTCTATGGAATTGGCTCCTTTCATGGAATCGGAGTATATGGTTCTGCTATCGCTACCTTAATAGCTCGTTTTATTGAATTTTTCTTAATGCTTCTTGCTATTTACAAGTTAAAGCTTCCTATAGCCGCAAAGCTTCATGAACTACTAGACTTATCCACTACTTTTGTAAAAAGATTTTTCAAAGTTGCGGTACCTGTTATGCTTAATGAGAGTATGTGGGGTCTTGGTGTTACAGCTTACGCTGCTGTTTATGCTCATATGGGAACGGCTGTTATTGCTGCAACTAATATTACTTCAACAATAGATAGGTTATCAATGGTAGTGTTTTTCGGCTTTGGAAATGCAGCTGCAATAATGATTGGAAATAGAATTGGACAAAAAGACGAGAAAACTGCATTTTTGTATGCAAAACGCTTTATTATTTTAAGTCCTTTTATTGGAATCTTTATGGGAATCATACTTTATACTAGTTCGCCAGCTATTCTATATGCCTACAACATAAATAGTCAGGTTCATATGTATTCTAAAGAAATCCTTCATATCATAGGAATGTTTCTTTGGATAAAGATATTTAATTATACAAATGTAGTAGGGATTTTAAGAAGCGGAGGAGATACTAAATTTTGCCTCATGCTTGATATGGGCGGAATGTGGCTTGTAGGTGTTCCTTTTGTTGCATTAACAGGTATATATTTTAAACTTCCTATAGGCATTGTTTATTATTTTGTTTTCATGGAGGAGTTTGTAAAATTACTTGTTGGTCTTCCAAGGCTTCTATCTAAAAAATGGATTAATAATTTGGTCTCAAAACCAAGTGAAGTTTCGATCTGAGGTAAGTGATAAAAAATCACTTACCTTTTTTATATTTTACCTAAACTTATATTTATATGTATTTAACTTAATTTTATTCATATTAAAAACTTTTAATTATAATAAAACTGTTTATAATTAAAAGTTTAATAATAAACCACTGATTTTATTTGAATTAATAGAATGTTTTACTAGATAATCTTACTAGATGATAGCTAATCTGTCACATTAATTGTTGCTTTTGCATTTTTTCATTTATTTGTTAAATAGTAATGACTTTTTTCCTGCATTTATGTATAATAGTAACTGAAGGGAGTTGGTTAATATGTCTATGTTCTTATTAATAGGTTTATTATTTTTAATATCAGGATTAATACCTGACTACACTTTAGATGTTTACACGATTCCTAAAGAATTTGAAAATTATCCTGAAATATCACAGATGAAATTTTATGATAGGTATTTAATAAAAAAAGGCGTATAGGCGCCTTTTTTATTTATTTGCATCACTTTAAAGTTTTGTAGTTAAATCCTTTATAAGTAAGATTTAATACGGTTGTTTTTCACTCTTCTAATTCTCCTAAAAAAATAGCTAAGTTTCTCTAACATATTAAGCTGTAACCACAAATTAAATCCATGTTGGAGAATGTTTTAATATAAAAAAACAGGAATCTTCTACAACTCTACTTCGATTTATAGAAAATTCCAAAATTTATATAATACTATTCTTTATCCCCTTCTATGTTTTTTATAATTGCTACTTGATCCGGTAAATCTCCTATTTCAATTTTTATTTCCGTAAGAGGATCTATTAATTCTTTGTTATAACTTTTAAGATATTCAGAAAGATTGTTTTCATTAACCATGCTTTCTTTATTAACTACTACAGCCATTTTACTTACTTTGAATATTTTTCCTCTTCTACAGCATTCAGTCAATCCTTGTGATATTTTACTTAACAGTGTAACATCTTGCACACCTCATACCCCCACTTTAACTTTATATATAATTTATATATTAAAATTCAAATTAATATTACCCATAATAACGAAAAAACAGTTGAATCTTCGGGGGAAATTCAACTGTTTTATAATATAAACTTGTTATTCATTAGCCTGCATTTATATTAACACTTATTTATTAATACATTATATATAATTTATTAACTGTTTATAAATTTCTCATAAATAACTTTATATTACATATAAGCTTTTAATCTGCATACAAAAAGCTTACCTATCTATAATTATTTTAATAAAAACACACCACTAAGGATACCCTATAACTATATAAATACGCAAAATAACTGGAGGTAATAATAATGTTAGAGAATAATCTATTAAAGTTATTAAACGATCAGGTAACCAAAGAATTCTATTCAGCATATTTTTATCTTGATATACATAATTATTTCATTTCAAAAGGCTTAGATGGTTTTGGTAACTGGTTCTATATTCAAACTCAGGAAGAAAAAGATCATGCAATGCTATTTCTTAAATATGTCGAAATAAACAGTGAAGATATAACCTTAGGAAACATTCCCGCACCATCACTTAACTTTTCAGATATTTCAACTCCTCTTGAAACTACATTAAAACATGAAAGGGGAATAACAGCATCAATAAATAAGATATATGAAGCTGCTTTTTCAGTTAAAGACTTTAGAACAATGCAATTTTTAGATTGGTTTGTTAAGGAACAAGGAGAAGAGGAAAAAAATACTGAAGACCTTGTAAGAAAATACGAGTTATTTGGCTCAGATTCAAAAGGATTATATTTATTAGATTCTGAACTTAAAACAAGAGTATACACTCCAGCAACTCTTGTACTTTAAATCTAAAAAAGGTGAAAGCATTATAATCATATAGCTTTCACCTTTTGGTTATTGAATTTCGACCTTAAACTTGCCGTTAAAATACTCTTCAACTCTCAATAAAACTTGTGCTGTTCTCTCTGCATACTGTCCAAGATATCCCTTACTATCATTAAAATTTTTCCATACTATTTTCAATGGCATCTTAGTTTCTCCTGTTAAACAATCCCAAAGTGCATCTAAATTTTTACCATAGTATTCTGGGAATTTAAGCTCTTTTTTTAATATACGATGGAGAT
This sequence comes from Clostridium acetobutylicum ATCC 824, assembly GCF_000008765.1. Lineage (NCBI taxonomy): Bacteria > Bacillati > Bacillota > Clostridia > Eubacteriales > Clostridiaceae > Clostridium > Clostridium acetobutylicum. Next base: position 973,160 of record NC_003030.1, on the reverse strand, counting down.
TATCTTTGTCTTTAAATTCTTTGCCATCAATAGTAACTATTTTCATTTATATCACCCTAATTTTTAATAATAACGTGTAAATGTTTCATAATGATCTGATGTTCCATAAATAAGTCCATCATTTGAATATACTAGTCTATCTGCACCTCTATGTCCACCAAAATAATTTATGTCACATTCATGCCATACTCTTCCCCTTTTAGTTGGAAGAACTCCTTCAGAATTAGTAAATATATCTCCGCCTATACTTTTACCCGGAGCATAATCCCATAAGTTTTCACCTGGTGTCCATCCAAGTTCTTCGGCATTCTCCTTAGTTATATAATTGTCTGGCAAATATCCATATTCATGTATATAATCGGCAACTCCTTGGAAATCATTAATTACAGCATCATTATAATCATTTCTGTAATAATTACTTTGTTTAACGGGCGCTGATGTTTTAGCTTGTACACAAACTACGTTGTTTAAAAAAGCTCCAAAAATCATAAATACAAGCGTAAAACAAATAGCTGCAAAATTCTTCTTTTTCATATAATACACCTCTTTGTAATTTAATTATGCCAGTAATTTCTGATTTTAAAGTTAAAGTTATTCTTATTTCTCTAAGAATATTGTATTATACGTTTTAATACATTTCATTCTTTATATTCAAATATATTCCATGAAGTAAATGTTATCATTTATATTTTTCTTCAATTCTTTCGTTATCTTGCAATCTTACTCCACATAATGTTAATTTTATCACTTACATTCTATAACAATCTCATATTTATGTCTATTCTAAATCCTAGTAATTTTTATTTTCTTTGAACATTTACTGAAATTTTTCCTTTAAATTTGCTATAAGCAGCATCCAGCACATACTTACCAGTTTCCTTTACAGTTATTTTATCACTTCCTTTTATATTGGTTTTAAATACTCTAATTATTTTCCCTTTATTATTAGTTATTTCTATTATTAAGTTTCCACTTTCAACTTTTGAATTATATCTTATTAAAATTTCATCTCCACATTTAGCTGTAAAGCTCCCTTTAGATTTACCAGTAACTGCATAGTTACATTCCTTATTCAACATTGCTAAATTAGATTGGCAAGCAGTAAAAACAGCTGCACAAATTAGAATCAATAAGAAAATTAATATTATGCTCTTCTTCATATATCTTCCCCCTAAAATATTTCTTGCACACTATTAACAATTATATACTTTTACGTATTTTAATTCAAAATGTTTTCAATACATTTACACTTATAAGTAGTACAAGCCCCCTATAAATTACAGTAATTACTTAAAACTTAACATGTAATTATTGATTTATTTAAAATTTAATGTATAATTATTTATTGTCGAGTTTAGTATATATAAACTTTCAGTTTACATATACTATAAGAGAAACCAAATGAAATTTTAACTTATACATGAAATTAGTAATGAGATTTAACCATGCATAAGTTAAGTTTTTATACGGCTCTTTTCTTATTAATACTTTATTAAAATTATTTTACATAGGTGATTTATGGATATCGGAGAAAAAATAAAAAGGCTTAGGATTGAAAAGCAATTAACTCAAGAAGAACTTGCTAATCGATGTGAACTATCGAAGGGCTTCATATCTCAAATAGAGAGAAATCTAACCTCACCTTCAATAGCAACTTTAACTGATATCCTCGATGCTTTAGGGACAAATTTACCTGATTTTTTCAAGGAGGATAATCAGGAGAAAATAGTATTTAAAAAGGATGATATGTGTGAAACCTCTGATGAAGAATTAAAATACAACCTTAAGTGGCTTGTTTCAAATTCTCAAAAGGATTCTATGGAACCTGTTATGTTAACACTTTACGAGAATGGCTCCTACCTTGAAGATGAACCTCATGAGGGAGAAGAGTTTGGCTATGTTTTAAAAGGAACTATATATCTTAAACTTGGAAATAAAAAATTCAAAGTTAAAAGCGGAGAAAGTTTTTACTTTAAGCCAAACGTGAATCATCAAATTTCAAATGCTGGAAAAAAAACAGCCAGCATCATTTGGATAAGCACTCCACCATCCTTTTAACATTTATAAAAAGAGGTGTTAAATTTAACTATGGAAAAAGACATACTTATTGAACTTAAGAACGTTTCAAAGAAATATGGCGAAAATTATGTAATTAAAAATTTGAACTTATTTGTCAGACGAAATGAATTTCTTACATTTTTAGGTCCAAGCGGATGCGGTAAAACAACAACCTTAAACATGATTGCTGGTTTTGAAACTCCTGATGAAGGAAACATAATATTTGAAGACAGTAGTATAAATATTGTTCCCCCTCACAAGAGGCAAATAAATACTGTGTTTCAAAAATATGCTCTTTTTTCACACATGAATGTATATGAAAATGTAGCCTTTGGTCTTAGGATAAAGAAGCTTCCAGAAAAACAAATAAGGGAAGAAGTTGAAAAAATGCTTTCTCTGGTAGACTTAAAAGGCTTTGAAAAAAGATCAACTGATTCTTTAAGCGGTGGTCAACAGCAGAGGGTAGCTATTGCACGGGCGCTTGTAAATAAACCAAAGCTTCTTCTTCTAGATGAACCTCTTGGTGCTCTTGATTTAAAACTTAGAAAAGAAATGCAGCTTGAACTGAAAAACATACAACAAAAACTTGGAATAACCTTTATCTTTGTGACTCATGATCAAGAAGAGGCACTTACCATGTCTGATACTATTGTAGTATTAAACAAAGGTACGGTTCAACAAATAGGTACCCCTGAAGATATATACAACGAACCTAAAAATAAATTCGTTGCAAATTTTATAGGTGTAAGTAATATTTTAAATGGAGTTATGCTACACGATTACAAGGTAAAATTTGATGATGAAACTTTTGATTGCGTAGATACTGGATTTAATGAAAATGAAGATGTTGATGTTGTTGTAAGACCTGAAGATATAAAAATTGTGTCCAAAGAAAATGGAAAACTCTTTGGAAAAGTTATTTCTGCTGTTTTTAGAGGTGTTCATTATGAAATCAAGGTTGAAGTAAAAAATACTACGTGGATAATCCATAATACAAAGCATGTAAGAGTTGGAGATAGTATTGGCTTAGATATTCTTCCTGATGATATACATATTATGAGAAAGGAAAAAATAGATGAAGAAGCATAGACGTTCCATTTCGCAATACCCCTACTTCTTATGGAGCATACTCTTCATACTTGTACCAATTTTTCTAGTAATATATTTCAGCCTTACAAGCAGCGACAGCACTTTCACCTTAAACAACTATAAAAAATTATTTAATTCCACTTATATGTTAGTATTTTTTAATTCAATAAAACTAGCACTTATATCTACTATCATTTGTTTCTTTTTAGGATATCCTGTAGCTTATATACTTTCAAAGTCAAGCACAAAAATAAGAAATATACTTATGCTTTTTCTTATAATACCAATGTGGATGAACTTCCTTTTAAGAACCTATGCATGGATGTCTATACTTGGTAGAAACGGAATAATAAGCACTATACTTTCTTTTTTAGGATTTAAACCTTTAGATATATTGTATACAGATGCTGCTGTAATACTAGGAATGGTTTATAACTTTCTTCCATTTATGATTATTCCTATATATACAGTACTTATCAAAATAGATAGAGATGTTTTAAAAGCGGCTTCCGACTTAGGAGCGAATCGTTTTATTATATTTAAAAGAATAATCTTTCCTTTGAGTATACCTGGAGTTATGTCTGGTGTTACAATGGTTTTCATGCCTGCCGTATCAACCTTTGTTATATCAAAACTTTTAGGTGGAGGACAATTCATGCTCATAGGAAATTTAATAGAATCTCAATTTACAACTGTTGGCGATTGGTATTTTGGTTCAGCTATATCAATTTTAATGATGGTTATAATACTTATTTCTATGGCTGTACTTTCAAAATTTGATAGCAAGAGCGACTTGAAAGGTGGTGGACGTCTATGGTAGAAAAATGGTTAAAAAGATTTTATTTAACTCTAACATATATATTTTTATATGCCCCTATAGTTTTTCTAATGGTGTTTTCTTTTAACTCAGAGAAATTTTCATCACATTGGGGACATTTTTCTTTAACTTGGTACAAAGCCTTACTTCAAGATGATAGAATTCTAACTGCTCTCTACTATACAGTACTAGTTGCCATAGTATCATCTATAATATCTACTATTTTTGGCACAATAAGTGCTATAGGAATAAGTAAAATGTCACCTCTACCTAAAAAACTATTACTTAACGTAAATAATATACCTGTTTTAAATCCAGATATAGTTATGGCAGTATCCTTAATGACATTGTTTATATTTTTAAAGATTCCTTTTGGACTAACAACGCTTATTATAGCTCATATTGCATTTTCTGTTCCTTACGTAATACTATCTGTTCTTCCAAAACTAACCCAGCTACCTACTGATATTGTGAAAGCTGCTTTAGATCTTGGAGCAACACCTAGCTACGCAATGAGAAAGATAATACTTCCTCAAATAAAATCAGGAATAATTGCAGGTTTTTTATTCGCCTTTACAATGTCTATAGATGATTTTGTAATAAGCTTTTTCAATACTGGAAACGATGTTACAAACCTCTCAATAGAAATATACTCTATGGCTAGGCGTGGAATTACACCTGAAATAAATGCACTATCAACTTTAATGTTTGTAACTATTCTTATTTTATTACTGCTTGCAAATAGAAAAAGTATTATATCTAAGGGGGAAAAGAAATGAAAAATATAAAGAAAATCATAGCACTTGCTGCAACAGTCATCTTAACTTGTTCTTCTCTAACTGCCTGCAACTTAAAACCTGGTTCAGATAAAAAAACAATAACTGTTTTTAACTGGGGCGAATATATTGATAAAGATATTCTTAAGGATTTCACAGCAAAAACTGGTATAAAGGTAAACTACGAAACCTTCTCAACTAATGAAGAAATGTATGAAAAAGTCAAATCAGGAACTAATAATTATGATCTTATATGTCCATCTGATTACATGGTGGATAGAATGATTAAAGAAAATTCAGTTCAGAAAATTGATTTTAAGAGTTTATCCAATTATTCTAATATAGATAACAAATATAAAAATTTAAGCTATGATCCAAAGAATAGCTATTCAGTACCATATATGTGGGGAACAATTGGCATAATATATGATAAAACTCAAATTAAAGATAAATTAGATAGCTGGAATGACCTATGGAATCCTAAATATAAAGATAAAGTATATATGTCAGATGACATGAGAAATTCCTTGGGCATATCACTTAAACGCCTTGGATACTCAATGAATTCAAAAAACAAAAATGAAATATCAAAAGCATCTAGTGCACTAATAGAACAAAAAAAGCTTATAAACCCTGTATATGTTGGTGATGAAATCAAAGATGACATGAGAAACGGAGAAAAGCCAATAGGCGTTATTTATTCAGGAGATGCAGCTGTACTGATGAATGAAAATCCAAACAAATATGAATATGTAATTCCTAAAGAAGGAACAAATTTGTGGTTCGACAGTTGGGTTATACCTAAAAACGCAAAGAATAAAGAAGCAGCTGAAAAATTCTTAAATTACTTACTTGATGCAAAGGTAAATAAGAAAAATGTTGATTATATAGGTTACGGAACTCCAAACACAAAAACCTTTGATATGTTAAATGATAAAGTAAAAAATAACAAAGCATCATATCCTGACGATGCCTCCTTAAAGAATTCAGAAGTATTTACAGACTTAGGAAACTTTAAAAAACTTTATAATGATGCCTGGGTTAATATAACAGCTAAAAAATAATATAAAATGATGACTTCTTTCAATTAGGAAGTCATCATTTTATATTTCTGTTAATGTTATGTGATTTTTCTACTATTTTATGATATTTTAATTTTTAGAACTACTTTTTTTATATTCATAGGCTTGTCAAAAGTGCAGCCTGGTTTATGCCCATCATTAGGGAAAAATATACAGAAATAGTTATCCTCTAAATTTATTTTTGAAGATAATTTACCATCCTTATAAAAAATTACATCTTTTTCGTCAGAGTACGCTTCTTCTACACTTAAATTTTGAATTGGCGACCATTCGATAAATTCTTTTCCCTTAACAATGTACTGAATATCAATATATTTTTCATGGGACTCAAATTTTTTTTCACTTTTATCTTTTGTTTCATAGCTTTGTACTGATGCATAAACATTATCAGAATCAATTTCATATTTTCCATCCGAAAGCTTCTGTATATCTGTATTCTTTAAAAATTCAAAGGCCCTTTCCATTTCTTTGTTCATGTTAACATACAGACTTGCATTTTCTAATTTATCAACTATCATTTTACTCCTTCTTTTTTGCTTTATTTTTATAACAATTTTACACTAGTGGTATATTTTAAACTATATTACTTTTTTGTTATTATATATTATTCACTTTTATTTTTCAAGCATGTTTGTAGTTTATATAATAATTACATCGATAATCACTTTCAACCAATTATACTTTATTTAAACTGGACTTTATGAAATTTACTAACTAAAACAGCAGCTAATGAAAACATAATAGAAAAAGCGATTAATACCATCATCGGATTTATTGAACCAAATCTTCCATTCTGCATATACTGAACAGATTTTATAATCCATCTATTTGGCGTTACATCACTTATTCTTCTTAATCCTTCTGGCATAATTTTATAATTTATAAAAGTTCCACCTACAAGTGACAGTATAAGACTTATAGCTGCCGAAAACATATTTGCATATAATTCTTTATTAAATATGCACACTATAAAAGTTCCAAAGGTAGTCATCACAAGAGTTAATATTAAGCCATATGAAAGCATTTTTAAAAATGAAATCCCTATATATATTCCAAAAATAGCCATTAAACTATTGGCTATAAAAAGCTGAATATAGCTGAATATATAATTGTATATAACATTACCAAATATATATTCAAATTTACTATTTGGTGAATACATATATCTATAATAGGTGTTTTCTTCTCTATCTCTTATAATAACAGCACCATTTACAACTGAAGTAATTAAAAGCACTGTAGCTAAAAAAGCTATTATTCTTTCGGACTTTGATAGTCCACCAATCTGCTCGTCTTTTACAATTCTCTCCATGTTTAAAGTTTTATTTTGAACCAAATATGCTTTTATCAGTTTTTTCATATCTTCATTTGTCTTTTTATCCCTAACATTATAAAATTCAAAATACTTACTCATATTATTAAATGAGTTTTTACCTAATTTCCTCTTTATAGTAACCACAGCATCATACTTTCCTAAAATAACTTCAGTTTTCATAAGTTCACCATGACATACTTTGGCATTTATTCCTCTAGTATGCTTAAGCATTTTTACTATTCTATCGCCTCCTTTAGATTTTATTTTCTCATTTACCCCTATATTAAGCGATGGTGAACTTACATAATTTACTACAATAGCTAAAATTATTGCAGCTACTGGAACCAAAAGATTTATAAAGAACTTTTTCTTATTTGAATAGGCTCTTTTAAAATTCGCAATAAATACCAACCATATAGTTCTCATTATAAAAACACCTCCTTATTAAATAAAATTGATGCCCCAATTGAAAATATAATTCCAAAAACTAGAGTAACAAGTATAGTTCCCACCAAAATAGTTTGACTTTTATCATATACCTCCGATATAATCCCTCTGTTAATCCATGTAAATGGAGAAATATAGCTTACCTTCTCAAAAGTTCTCCCAAGTGCCCCTACAGGGAAAAAGCATCCTCCAAGTACTCCAAGTATTGAAATTGGTATATTTAAAATTCCCTTTATTGTTTTGAAATTTTTCATAACTATACCAAGAAATATTCCAATAGCTGCTGCCATAAAATTTTCAGTAAAGAACAAAATTAATATTTTTAATGTACTACCTTCAAAATTAACGCTTAATAAAACTTTACTAATTATCAAAAGTATCAAACTACACCCCCATGAAATTACAGTACAGGATATAATTTTAGACAATACTATAGCTGAATTATCTATTGGTGCACTTAAAAATCTATATGCTGTTTTACTAAGGCTCTCATCTTTAGCTACATAAGCCATTGTAATGATATTTGTAAATATGAAAAATGGTATTAAAACAATTACGTAATAATAACTTGATGTAATAGATTTATCTCCTTTAAAGTAATTTACGGCAAGATACTCATAAAGCAGTATAAGAATCATTGGATATACAATGTTGTATATTATCAAAAAAAATCCTTACATCTCTTTCTAAATCCATAACTAAGTAATACAAAAAATCCTTTCATAGCTTTTCCCCCTAATCTCTTAAAGCTTTTCCTGTAAGACACAAAAATATTTCTTCTAAATTTTCTTTATTGTACTTGGCTTTTATAAAATCTTTTGATCCATCTTCAATAATTTCTCCCTCATCCATAATTATTATCTTATTACATACACTTTCAACCTCCTCCATATAATGTGATGTATAAATTATTGTTGTACCATTTTCATTAAGCTTCTTAACTGTTTCAAGAATATTATTTCTAGATTGAGGATCTATTCCCACAGTAGGTTCATCCATAATTAAAAGCTTGGGTTTATGAGCTATAGCGCAGGCAATATTAAGTCTTCTTTTCATTCCTCCTGAAAAACTAGTTGGAAGGTCATTTTTTCTTTCCCATAATCCAACAAATTTTAGCGCTTCTTCTACGTTTTCTTTAAGCCTTTTTCCTCTAAAACCATAGAGGCTACAGAAGAATTTTACATTATTGTATGCTGTAAGATCAGAAAAAACAGCAATATCTTGTGGTACTACACCTAAATTTGATTTAAAAAAATTCTTATTCTTAATAATGTCTTTATCCTTAAAAAAGATATCTCCTTTATCAAAATCAACTACTGTAGATATAATGTTTATACTTGTGCTTTTACCTGCGCCATTGGGTCCCAAAAAACCAAGTACTTCACCATCTTCAACATTAAAACTAATTCCCTTAACGGCCTTCCTTTCTCCATAGCTTTTTTCAATATTTTTCACCTTTAAAATATAATTCATCGCTATTCCTCCTGTATTTTATATTGGTTATACAACGTTGGATATTAATTTTATTTTTTAAGGAAACTACGAAAGCTTCCTTTATAAACACTATTCAACTTTACAAAACATAATAAGTCTAATGTTTTCTTAAAAGTTTAATCAAAGTTTCTATTTTTTCCTCAACATCAGTTGGATTCTTCATTATATCATCTGCCACATTAGATATCTGTTTCACCACATCTCCATCTTCGCATTTACTCTTGTATTGTACATCTTCTAGAGCTCCAAAATCAATTTTTCTTATTAACTGTTCTACTCCTTTAGAAAATTTAATTATCTCATCAATCTCCTCAATAAGAGTTTTATGCCATTTAATTTGATTGTCTAAATTAGCTATAACATTATCAAAATGAAGTATTTCAACCTTAAGCGTTGCTTCTGAAACCTTAATTTTTCTGCCGTCTTCCCACCACTTTTTTCTTTGCTCTAAACTTTGTATATGCTGTCTTGTAAGATCTATAATTTCATCTCTTTCCAATCTATTAAACATAAGATATATCATAAATTTATCTGCTTCAACATTATCAATAGGTTTTAATAATTCTTCTTTTAAAACTCTTCTTAGTTCTTCTACACCTTTGTCGCTAATAGCATATATTTTTCTTATTCTTGCTCCTGTTCTTTCTTCCCTAAGTGTAAATATAAAACCGTCTTTTTCAAGCTTGTTTAAGGCATAATATATCGAACCAGATTTCACCTTAGCCCACTGATCCATTCCATCTATTTCTATAAACCTTTGTATATCGTAACCATATGTAGGTTTTACACTTAAAAAATATAAAACTAATGCTTTAACCATAACCTTCTCCTTTTTATGCTGTGCTAATATATATATTATACCCAACATTGGATATTGTCAATGTTATTTTCCATAACAAGGCAATACTATTTTAAAATTTGTTCTAGTTGTATCACTTTCCACCTCTATATTACCACCAGTTATATCTATAATATTTTTTGCTATAGCAAGTCCCAACCCAGAACCACCTAATTTATCTGACCTTGACTTATCAACTCTATAAAATCTTTGAAAAATATATGGAATATCTATAGCTGGTATAGGCTCACCATAGTTTATAAAATTAAGTACCGCCATATCTCCTTTTCTTTGCACCGATACATCCATAATCTCACTTGTTTTAGAATACTTTATACAATTAATAATAATGTTTTCAAAAGCCCTTATTAAAAGCACAGCATCTCCTAGAACATACAATTTTTCATCAGTAAGCTTTAGCCTACACCTAATGCCGGCCTTTTGAAAATTCAACATATACTCTCCAATAAGCTGTTTTAATAGCTCTGCAATATTTATTTCTTTTTTACATAACTTCATAGAATGTTCGTTTAAGGTAGTCAATTGAAATAAATCATCTATTAGCACTTTAAGTCTTTTTGTCTTATTATATGCAATATCAATATAGTACCAAAGAGCAACCTCATCCTTATATTGATCGTTTTCTACAAGCTCTAAATATCCTAAAATTGATGTAAGTGGTGTCCTAAGATCATGAGAGACATTTGTTATTAAATCAATTTTTGTTTTTTCTATTTCTTTTTCCTTTTTCAATATAAAATTAAACTTTTCTACAATCTCATTAATTCCTTTTGCCAAATTACCAAATTCATCTTCCCTCTTAACTGGTATAATAACTTTAAAGTTTCCTTTTGCTATTTCACTTGTACTTTCACTTAAATTTATAAAATACTGTACTTTCCTCTTTAATAATAAATGACTCCATATAACAAACACAAAAAAATACATAACAATACTAAATTTTTTCACATCACAAAACAAGAATTTAGCTGTCATTAACGTATTTTCATTATACCTTATTAAAACTTCTTCTAAAGCATTTTTAACAATCAACATTAAAATTACTGTTATTGTTGAAAGCATTAATATAAGTATAAAATATCCAAATATTTTAAGTTCAATCTTATACACTGCTTGCTTACTCAATTTTATACCCAACTCCCCAAACTGTATGAATTAATTTTTCTCCATTTAATTTCCTTTCAATTTTATCTCTAAGATTACTTATATGAACCATAACTGTATTATTTGACTGAAAGTACTTTTCCTTCCACACAGTTTCAAATATTTCTTCTGCACTAAAAATCCTTCCCTTATTAATAGCCAATAATTTTAGTATCTCGAATTCTGTTGCCGTAAGTATTATCTCATTATTATTTATTAATACAGTATGGGTTGACTTTTTTATTGTTAAAGTTCCAAGCACTATGTCATCTAAATCATCTTTATTACCTCTTGTATCAAATAAATACGTTCTTCTAAGAAGAGTCTTTACCCTAACTATAAACTCTAACTGATTAAAAGGCTTTGTTATATAGTCATCTGCCCCAGTTAAAAGACCTTTGATTTTATCACTATTTTGAACTTTAGCACTTAAGATTATTATAGGCACATTTAATTTTTCTCTAATCTTTCTACAAACCTCTATACCGTCTATATCAGGAAGCATTACATCCAAAATTACTAATTTAGGTTTTTCATTATTAATCTTACTTATTGCTTCACAACCATTAGTAGCTTTTATAATTTCATATCCCTCATTGCTTAAATATATTGAAACTAAGTTTAAAATTTCTATGTCGTCATCTACAACAAGTATTTTTAGCATTTTATCCCCTTCCTCACTACTTTAAGTACACTATTATAAAGTTAGCAAAAAGCTTCCCCTCTCTGTTGTTTCCCCAAACTGAAATCATTGAATTTTTTTTCAACGTATATAATTTTTTTTCATTAACTTTTATGTTTGTAATTGTCATTGTATTATCTTTATAGTCATCTCTCTCAAAGTAAACCTTAGTTGACTTATTAAAGACTATATCTATATTTCTTTCACCTTTGTCATGTGATTTTCCTCCTTTATTTTTATTATATATGCTTACTTTTTCGAGTTTTATATCATTCTCTTTTATTTGCACAGTATGTCCTACAGCATCAGCGCTAATTTTAGGAATATCACGTCCTCCATTAATTACTTCCTTAAGTTTTGTCAAATTAAGCATTACACCATACTCTCTAAATGCTACAATCGAACCTGTTATTAAAAATATTACTGTAATACACATAATACAAAAATTCTGGATTACAACTTTACTTGAAATTTTTCTTAAACAAGTAAGTACTGAATACCCTGCAACTGCTCCAAGGGTATTCAGTATAATATCATCTATATCACTGCTTCCTATTTCCAAAACATACTGTGTAACCTCGAAAAACAAACTCAAACCAAAGGAAGCTATTACTGTACTTCTAATTCTAGAAAAACGTTTATTCAATGTAGGAACAAGATATCCAAATGGCATGAACACAATTAAATTTCCGGCTAAATTGGCAAAAGCTCTAAAGCTCCCCATTTCTTTATAGGTGTCAATAAATTGAATAATTGATTTAAAAGGTATCAAATTAATAGACCTTGACTTATTGTATCCTTTAAAAATCTGTAGAAATGATATGCTTTTAAATAAAATTATTTTAAATAAGGCTATTATGTAAATTATAAATAGTCCAAATAAAATCACCTTAAATATCTTCTTTTTATTTTTAATCTTTTTCACATTAAATCCTCCTATAATAAAACTTTATAGATTTACTTTAATATTATTAGTTAAAAATAAATTTAATTAAATCTTAAGAACTATAAAGATTATCTTTATATATTTTAGTCACATTAATTTAGTAGTTATATTCCAAGATGCTATCAGTATATTACTCTTATCTCATATTAAAATTAATTATATTGAAAATGGAAGTAATTATGATATAATTGTTATGCTATTTTAGAATATTTTTAATTAAATTAAATTAAATCAAAAATTCAACTTAAGGAGTAATTTATGAAAACAATCAAATATTTAAAATCAAATTTGCCGTCGTTTTTTAAAAAATTAACTATACTTTCACCTTTATTCATTTTTTTACTTACAGGCTGCAATTTAAACTCAAAATCTGTAACTCTTTCTCTTTCTAGTAAGTTTTATTCAAATGATAAAGCTGTATCTATTAATTACAATCCTACGCAGTGGCAAGAAGGCACTAATAGAGGTCAAAATGCAATTGCCTTAAAGAAAAAAAATACAGATGCCTTAGTCGGTGGTCTAAAATGTAATAGTTATTCAGAAAATCTAACAGAAGATGAGTACATTTCTGCCCTTGAAAATACATATAAGAAGAATTCCATTGAAGGCAGTACTTCAACTAGCTACATAAAAGTAGAAAATAAGAAATACGCCGTTGTTCACAGCAGGGTTCGAGCTGATAATTCAATTATAGATTCCGACACCTTAGTAGTTATAAATGGAGATTATCAATATGAATTTAAATTTGAGGCTTCTGATGATAGCTATAAAAAATATAACTATAGAGATATGATTATGAACATGTTTAAAACACTTAAAGTATATAAGAAAGCTTCTCCTAATCCCGACACTAAAAATATAAATATAAAAGATTTAAACGGTTCCTGGGGAATTAAAAACAGCAACAGCACTACTGATAAGAGACTAGTATTAAACAATGATAGCTCTTTCAAAATTTACAAACAAAGCGCTGATGAAAAGAATGTTATTACAGGAACCTATATATATTCTAAGGATAATATTCTAACTTTCACACTAAGTAAGGTTATAAATGATGGACAAGAAGTACCTATAACTGCAAGTAAAGTTATAAAATTTAAAGTAACCTACCTTAAAGGCAATACTATACACTTAACTAATACATCCTCTTTAAGCTCATATTCATATGTTAGATTAGACAACTAGTAAAAAGAATTTGTATATTTTTTTCTATCTTATCTTTATAATTTTTAAATTTTCAAGCAATACTATACATATTATTGTTTATAAAAAAATACAAGTTGTTAAATTTTTAATTATAGTACAGCCGATATATTTAAATTTAAACGATAATCCTGTAGAACTCAACGAAATTTGTCCTATATAATACAGTATTCTTATTTGTAACTAAAAATTTTTGTTTTCTTTTTAACAATTTTAGATTATAATAACTTTAGTAAAGAGAAATTTTTCAAATATTATTTTCTCTAAAAAATATTTATTTTTGGAGGTAAAGTTATGTTAGTATCAGCAAAAGAAATGGTAGATAAAGCTAGAGAAGGTAAATATGCTGTTGGTCAATTCAATATCAATAACTTAGAATGGACTAAAGCAATATTATTAACTGCTCAGGAAAACAAATCTCCTGTAATTTTAGGTGTATCTGAAGGAGCAGGAAAATATATGGGTGGTTATCACGCTGTAGTTGGAATGGTTAACGGATTAATGAAAGATTTAAATATAACAGTTCCAGTTGCATTACACTTAGATCATGGTAGCTATGAAGGTGCTTTTAAAGTAATCGAAGCTGGATTTTCTTCAGTAATGTTCGATGGTTCACACTATGATATAGCTGAAAATATAGAAAAGACAAAAGAAGTTATAAAAGCTGCTAATGCAAAAGGACTTTCTGTTGAAGCAGAAGTTGGTGCCATAGGTGGAGAAGAAGATGGAGTCGTTGGAAGCGGTGAAGTTGCAGATCCTGCTGAGTGCAAAAAAATAGCTGATTTAGGCGTTGATATACTCGCTGCTGGAATCGGAAATATACATGGTGTATATCCTGCAAACTGGGCTGGATTAAGATTTGACGTATTAGAAGACATAAAAAATGCAGTAGGAACTATGCCTCTTGTTTTACACGGTGGTACTGGAATTCCTGATGATATGATTGCAAAAGCTATATCACTTGGCGTTGCAAAAATCAATGTTAATACTGAATGCCAATTAGTATTTGCAGAAGCTACTCGTAAATATATTGAAGAAGGAAAAGATAAGCAAGGAAAAGGCTTTGATCCACGTAAATTATTAGCTCCTGGTTTTGAAGCAATAAAAGCTAAAGTAAAAGAAAAAATGGTTTTATTTGGTTCAGTAAACAGAGCTTAATACTAAAAAGCAACCTATTATAGGTTGCTTTTTTTTATTTCATAAATAAAATTATGTAAATTTCTATTTTTACACACATAATAAATCATATTTATTCGTTATTCTTTGATAATTCTAAAAAAAACTATCTTTTAACAATATTCTTCATATTTTCAAATCTAATCAGCTTATATTGGCAAATGTATTGGTTATCCTATGTATACAACTCCCAAAATATACAGTATAATATATCTGTAAACAAAGTAAATTTTATTTATTACTTTTATCAAGGAGGCTATATACTATGTTTAAAAATTTATTTTCAAAAGCAAAAATTTCACTTCTAACATTTGCTTTTCTAGGAACATCTTTATCAGGAGCTTATAGTGCATGTGCCGCAACTGTAAATCCACATGATATGACATCACAACAAATTGTTAATGATATGAAGGTTGGTTGGAATCTAGGAAACACTTTGGATGCTTCTCCAGATGAAACAGGTTGGGGAAATCCTAAAACTACAAAGGCAATGATTGACAAAATTAAAGAAGCTGGCTTTAATACTGTAAGAATACCTGTATCTTGGAGTAGCCACATAGGTGCTGGTCCTAGCTACACTATTGATCAAGCTTGGCTTAATAGAGTTCAAGAAGTAGTTAATTATGTAATCCAAGATCATATGTATGCTATATTAAATACTCATCATGATACTTCTTGGATTATACCAACTTACAATAAAGAAGCTGCATCAACTGATGAACTCACAAAGGTTTGGGGACAAATTGCAAATCGTTTTAAAGACTATGATAGTCATTTAATTTTTGAAACATTAAACGAACCTAGAATAGTTGGTTCACCTGAAGAATGGAATGGTGGAACTGCTGAATCTCGTGATGTAATTAATAAATTCAATTTAACTGCTGTAAATACTATAAGAAGTACTGGTTCAAATAACTCATCTAGATTTATTATGGTTCCAACTTACGCAGCTTCTACAGCAACTGCTGCTATGAATGATTTAGTTATACCAAACAACGATAAAAGAGTAATAGTTTCACTACACATGTATGCTCCATATAGTTTTGCAATGGATCCTAAAGGAACTTCCCATTGGGGAGGAGAAGCAGATAAGGATGCGCTCGATGGCCAACTTAATGCAATTTACAATAAATTCGTAAAAAATGGTCAGCCTGTAGTTATAGGCGAATTTGGTTCAATTAATAAAAATAACGAAAGTTCAAGAGCATCATTAGCAAAATTTTATGTTTCAGACGCAAGAAAAAAAGGAATAACCACAGTATGGTGGGATAATGGCAAATCTGCTGTTGGAGACGATAATTACGGTATATTAGATAGAAATAATCTAACATGGGTTTTTCCAAAACTCGTAAGAACAATAGTTAACTCAGCTAGATAGAATACAAAATAGGAGAATATAAGATATTCTCCTATTTTTGTTGAGTAGTAAAATGTAATTATTGGAATTATATTGAATATACATATCATACATAGCACAATATATCAACAATTTTATATATGCAAAATCATCATATAATTCTAATTATATAGAATTATTCTCCTTATTTTATATATTTCAAGCTTTTTATTAATATACCTCTTTATTATATTAAATTATATTAAATTTAATGTATACAACGTATACAAAATTAAGAATATAAAGTATAATATATCTGTTAAAGTAATAATATTATCATTTATTATTACTTCTATATTAAGGAGGTAACACATTGTTTAGACGTTTATTTTCGAAAGTCAAAATTTTGTTTTTGGCATTAACTTTACTTGGAACATATTTAACTTTAAATCTTAATACAGTTGTAGCTACTAATAACACAAAAACGAAAACAAAAAAAATAACATCTTTACAGATTGTTAAAAATATGAAGGTTGGCTTAGATTTAGGTAACTCATTAGATTCACCTTTTAACGAAACAGATTGGGGAAATCCTAAAACAACCAAATCCATGATTACAAAAATTAAGCAAGCCGGATTTAATACTGTGAGAATTCCAATAACTTGGAATAGTCATATAGGACCAGCTCCTGATTACACAATAGATAATGCTTGGCTCGACAGAGTGCAAGAAGTAGTAAACTATGCTTATGACAATCATATGTATGTTATCATAAATCTTCATCATGAGGATTCTTGGCTTATACCAACTTACGCTAACAAAGATGCGGCTACAGCTGAACTTACAAAGCTGTGGACACAAATTTCAAATCGCTTTAAAAATTATAATGACTCACTAATATTTGAAACAATGAATGAACCTAGATTAATAGGTACACCTGAGGAGTGGTATGGCGGAACTTCAGAAGCTCGCGATGTTGTTAATAGCTATAATCTAGCAGCTGTAAATGCTATAAGAGACACCGGTGCAAAGAATTCATCAAGATTTATTATGATACCAACATATGCAGCCTCTTCAGATAAAATTTCAATAAACGGCTTAAAAATTCCAAATAATGATAAGAAAATATTAATATCTCTTCATGCTTATATACCATACAACTTCGCAATGAATGTCAATGGAACTTCATCTTGGGGAAGCGCAAAGGATAAAAAAGAATTAGACAGCACTCTTAATGCGATTTATAAGAAATTTGGCAAAAAAGGCTATGGTGTGGTAATTGGAGAATTTGCATCAGTGAATAAAAATAATGAAAATCAAAGAGCATCTCTAGCAAAATACTATGTTAGTGCCGCTAAAAAGAGAAGTATTGCTCCTATATGGTGGGATAATGGTGTTTACTCTTCTGGAGCAAAAGATAGTTATGGTATATTTAATAGAAATACGCTTAGATGGGAATGCCCTAAAATAGTGCATGCTTTAACGGGATTAAAAGTAAAAAAATAAGGAAGGCCTAATAGGTTTCCTTATTTTTTTATTCTAAATTTAATCAAACTAGGTTATTAAATACATTTATAATACCGTAATAAAACTTCTTCAATTTCCCTAAAATTTATATATTTAAAGTGTTCTATAACTATACTTCCATTCATAAATATAATAACTTCTGGAACAGTAAATATTTTAAAATCAGCAGGAACTGAAGGCAAGTTGCCAGTGTTAACTTTAACTGAGGAAATTTTACTGTATTTTTTACTTATAGCTTCAATTAAGGGGTCTAATGCATAACATATTCCGCTATTATCAGATCTAAAGTACATAAGCACAAGTTCATTGTTTTCTATGTATTTTCTTATTTCTTTTATGGATTGTAAACTTTCCATAACTTCACCACCTATTTACTTAATAGTCACTAAAATTAAGAGATGGTAGCTTTACCTTCCTCTTAATTTTAGTATTTTGTCTAAAATGTCTTTACTAAAATTTACTTACTCTGCACTCTTTAAAGATTCTATCATATCAATTTTATAAAACCTTCTATACATAGCAATATTTACAATTACAGAAAACGCTATGGTAAGAAAAATTGAAATCAAAATGTATAACGGTTCTACAGTTCTTAAAAACATCATTACATTTGTCTCAGTCGTAGTTATTACAAATACGTCTAAAAGCATTCCAACACCTATACCTACTAAACTGCCTATTATTGTTAATATAATATTCTCTCTATAAATGTACATCGCAAGTTCTTTATCATAAAATCCTAGTACCTTTATAGTTGCAAGTTCTCTATTTCTTTCATTTATATTTATATTTGTAAGATTATATATAACTACAAACGCAAGAACTCCTGCCGATACTATTAAAACTAAAACTACAGAGTTTAAGCTTTTTGTGCTCTTATTAAAGTCAAATCGTGTATTATTTTTAAAGCTTACTGCACCTATATTTTTAATACCCGAAATAATTTTAGATGTTGTATTTTCAGCACTACTGGATTTACTCTTTAAAAGTCCATAAAATGCATTGAATTGTGCATTTTCCCCAGTAACTTTTTTATAATATTTAGGACTCATATAAATATAATGCTGTATATAGTGTTTTGTTATATCAAATATTTTAACTCTTATAATTCTGTTATCTACAGTTATATTAAATACGTCACCTTTTTTCTTATTCATTAATTTAGCAATCTTTTCCGTTACTATAACTCCATCATCAGAAAGCTTTAATTCACCACTATCATTGAAAAGTTCTATATATTCATTTAGTTGTGCTTTTTTCTCAGGTACTACAATGTTTATGTCTTCATTATTATTGTCTTCTTTCCTTACAGTGGCATTTTTTGAATAATAAAATAGTACTGATTTTATATTGGAATCACTATTAACCTTATCTTTAATCTCTTTCTTCTCACTATCATCTATATTTTTGTTTATTGTGGTCTGCATATCATATTTATACACTGAACTAAACTGCTTTTCTACTGCACCTATTACTCCACTCTTAATCCCAAACCCCGTTATCATAAGTCCTGTACATGCAGCTATTCCTATTACTGTCATTAAAAATCTCTGTTTGTATCTAAATATATTTCTAGCAGTAACCTTTTTTGTAAAGCTAAATCTTTTCCATATAAAGGTCATTCTTTCTAGCAATATTTTTTTGCCTGCCTTAGGAGGTTTTGGTCTCATAAGTGATGCCGGAACTTCCTTTAGCTCATCAAGAACTGCAATGGCTGATGCTACTGTTGTAAATACAACTGCTATTATAACTGCCTCAATGGAAATAACACTATCAAAAGACGAGTAATGTGGTACTGCATATAAAGATCCATATGCATTTACTATAAGTGGTGGAAATACCTCAAATCCGATAATTATTCCTAACAAGCTGCCAATAATACTTGCTGTAAATGAATAAATTAAGTAATGAGATACTATTACTTTAGGTGAATATCCAAGTGCCTTAAATGTGCCTATTTCAGTTCTATTTTCTTGAACCATTCTAGTCATTGTGGTTAAACTTACAAGTGCTGCAACAAGGAAGAATATTAAAGGAAATACTTTTCCTATATTATCTATTCTATCACTGTCCTGACTATAGTTTACGTAACCTAAATTTTCATTTCTACCGAGCACATAAGTATCTGGTTTTTTTACCTCATTCAATTTATCTCTATTTTTTCGTATTTCACCTTCAGCATTATTAAATTTATTATTTGCATTTGTCTCTTCTGTCTTTAATTTTTCAGTGTTTTCATTTATCTCCTTTTCAGAATCGTCAATCTTTCTCTTTGCAGCATTTAGTTTTTCCAAGCCTTCATTCTTTTTGGAATTCAGCTCTGTTTCTCCCTTAGCTATCTTATCCTTGCCTGCATTAATTTGATTGAGTGCATTCTGGAGCTGGACTTCTCCTGAAATAAGTGCTTTTTCATTATCTTGTATTGTCTGCTTTTTAGAAGATATTTCTGACTGTGCTGAATCAAATTTTGCTTTTGCTCCTTTGATATCAAAGTAAGAACTTATTTTTTCAAGACTATTACTGCTTTTTAGACTCTCATACATATCATCAAATTCTTTTCCTTGAATATCTTTTGTATATACATCATTTAAATTATTATATATTTCCTTACATGTTATATCCGAAGGATTGTTTTTAAGATTGTTCTTAGCGTCAGAAACTGCTTTTCCTAAAGCTGCTGAAATCCCTTCTGCTGCTGCATGCTTCTGATTATCTAAATTCTGCTGTCCTAATACAATTTGATTTTCAGCACCTTCTAAAGTGCTTTTACTCTTTTGTGCATCAGCTAATTTTGAATTTATTATGGTTTCACTTTGCTGAATTTCACTCTTCTTATTCTGAATTTCATTTTCTGCACTTGTAATTTGAGTTTTAAAGTCATTTTGATTTTTCTGTAATTGAACCTTTCCATCATTAAGTTTAACTACTGCATCATCGAGCTTTTTATGTGCATCTATAAATTTATCTTGAGCTTCTTTCTTAGAAGCACTTAACTTATCTTCTGCATCTTTTATTTTATCCTCTGAATCCTTTACTATGTCCTTACGCCTTGCTTCTCCTCTTTCTTTTACAAAAGTCTTAAGCTTTTCCTTTACATTAACTATAGACGCTTTATATTTAGCATTTTGGGCAAGACTATCTTTAGAGTAAGGTTCATTTATCTTAACATAAATAGAGGTATATACATCATTTTTAAAAGCCTCTGGCATTATATATACAAAACCTTTAACATTTCCATTTCCAACAGAACTAATTTGTCTTTGCGCAGATATATAAAGAGGAGAAGTTACTGTTCCAACTATTTTAAAACTGCAATTTTTAAGTCTATCCTCTATATTAGTATCATTCCCTGATTTTAGCTTTAAAACATCTCCTATTTTAAATTTATTCTCTTTTAAAAACCGTTCTTCTACCGCTAATTCTGTATTTTTACTTGGAAGCCTGCCTCTTACAACTTGAACTTTATTTACACCATTTTTTTTAGGTAATGACTCTACATTTAAAACTATTGTATCTTTGCCATTTTCAATAACAGCATCCATTGACTTGGATCCCTTTGCAGCTTTTACCTTACTTAGCTTTCTCACTTCTTTTACATCTTTATCTGTTAAACCTAATGTTGATATGAGCTTAAAATCCATGAAATTACTATCATTAAAATACTTATCAGCAGACATTTTCATATCGGGACTTGAAGCTCTAACTCCAACATAAAAAGAAACACCAACTGCTATAATTATTAATATAGATAAGAATCTTGAAAGTGTTGTAGATATACTCTTAAATAAGTTCTTAAAGAATGTTTTTTTCATTTTACCACTCTATACTTTCTATAGGCACTGGGGTTTGATTCTTCTTTACACTCTCAACTCTTCCATTTTTAACATGTATTATTTTATCTGCAATTGGAGCTATAGCTGAATTATGTGTTATTAATATAACTGTCATATTATATTGTTTTGAGGTATCTGCTAGAAGTTTTAAAATTGCCTTTCCTGTATTATAGTCTAGTGCTCCTGTAGGCTCATCACACAATAGAAGCTTTGGATTTTTAGCTAATGCTCTAGCTATAGATACTCTCTGTTGTTCTCCTCCTGAAAGCTGTGAAGGAAAATTATACATCCTATCCTTAAGCCCAACACTTTCAAGCACCTTAACAGGATCCATTGGATTTTTGCATATCTCAACTGCAAGTTCTACATTTTCTAGTGCATTTAAATTTTGAACTAGATTATAAAATTGAAATACAAAACCTATATCATCGCGCCTGTATTTCGTTAGCATCTTTTTATTGTAATTACTTATCTCATTTCCATCAACGCTAATACTGCCTGAACTTGCTTGATCCATTCCACCTAAAAGATTTAATATTGTTGATTTTCCTGCACCACTAGCACCTAATACAATGACAAACTCACCTTCATCTATAGAAAAAGATACTCCATCCACAGCTTTAATTGTAACCTCACCCATATTATAAATTTTTCTAACATCTCTAAGTTCAATAAAACTTTCCACCTCTATGCCTCCTTTACATTCAAATTTCTTGAATATCAAGCTTATCTATTATATTTCCATAAAAAATATCTATCAAGTTGACAATGAGTTTCCTTACCTGTGTTTTATTTTTCTTTTTTCTTAAAATTATCGCTATATCATCCACAAGATTATGAGCTAAAAGCTCTATTATAAAGTTATCTTTAATTGTTCTTTTATTCATATAAAGCTCATACTCAAAACTTGTAGTTACTGTATTAGTTATAAAATCAATAAAAATCTGTCTGCAGTTCTCATACTTAGAACCTGTACTGCTATTCAAAAGCATTGATAATTCATCACAGTTTTCTTCAAATATCTCTATAACCTTTTCCATTAGCTCATAAAAGATTGCCTGCGCTTGTTCATTTACCTCAACCTCAGAAAATTGATGCAAATACTTAATAAGTTTTTTATATACGGGGTCTATAATTTTTTCATATAAATCCTCCTTACTTCCAAAGTATTTATAGAAGTTTCCCACAGAAGTTCCAGCATTCTTAACTATAGTTCTTACAGAGGCATTTGTATAACCTAACCTTAAGAATTCCTTTAAAGCCTCATCTATTATTCTTTTTCTCATCTCTTCTTTCAAATATTGCATTAGAAAACCTCCGTTCTCTTTTAAAGTTTACTGTAATTTTATTTTGTTGTCAATAATGCTATATACTTAATAATCCAATTTTTCTACTATGAATACGTATACTTCCAAACAATAAAAATCAGTTTTCCTTAACACTTGAGGGTTATTTAAAAACTGATTTTCATTCATAAAATATATTACTTTAACAACAATCCCAAGTATAATAAACTTTAGAAAAATCTTTATTTTTTAAATCATCGGAGGCTATAAAAAAATTTGCTACTCCAGAATCTCCAAACATAATTCCACACTCGTCGTCCATATCAAGCTGCAACAGAAGTGTATCATAACTTTTATCGTCTCTTGGGTCTCCCTGCGTAAAACCAGGATATCCTCCTACTCTATTACCATATCCATCAAATACCTCATAACTTTCCTTCTCCTGATTTTCTGTAAAAACAATTCCCTCGAATACTTTATTAAACTTATTATCCTCTACAGATACAGGCATATTCCTTAATGTGAATAGCATTTTACCCTCATGCTCATATGGTGGATAAAATTGCTCGTTATCTTCCACTAATGGTACATTTTCTACTAAATTTTCTTTGTTATTATTTACTTTTTCAACATATCTAACAACAAAGCCATCCTCTTCATACAATCCATACACATCATCTCTTTTAACATAAAACTGTAAAATCCCCTCACTCGGAAAATCTTTTATACCATGAATTTCTTCAAAATTAATTTGTGC
The DNA here is from genome assembly GCF_000008765.1 of Clostridium acetobutylicum ATCC 824. Taxonomy (NCBI): domain Bacteria; kingdom Bacillati; phylum Bacillota; class Clostridia; order Eubacteriales; family Clostridiaceae; genus Clostridium; species Clostridium acetobutylicum. The sequence continues at coordinate 949,333 of NC_003030.1, read as the reverse complement.
TAAAAAAAAGTATGGTACTCCATCTTTATCTTTAGGATACTCTTCTATTTTCTCCATATAAGGGCATCCTCCTAGTTTACTCTCCCAAGGAAGTGTTTTTCCTTTCTTATATGTAATTTCATTTGAAACCTTCATTGTCTTTAGTATTCTATCTTCAAATTCCTTAAATAGTTCAGGAATTTCAATTTTATCCATAGGTTTATTCTCCTTTTAATTTTTTATATTATTGTGTTTTCAAAAAGATGTTTCTCAAACAGATACACTGTATTTTTGTAACAAGTCAACCTCCTCTCTACTTTTTTCAGTAATTCCAACAGAAAAACACTCTTATACTAATAAAAATATAATACTACTTTTATATTAACATCTAACTGAAAAATAAAAAATGAGTTTCTAATAAAAATTTAGAAACTCATTTTTCAACTCTACTTTTTTCTGCTATTTAATAATTCATGAAGTACATATGTAGCATCCATAAATTTAGCTATTGATTCATCTTTGTTTAATTTATGAATTATTCTAGATATAAGTTCAGACATATCAACCTTTCTGAACCATTCAGTTTTTTCAAGTTCAGGTGGTATATAAGTTAAATTAGTTGAATAAACTCTTGATATTATATTATCATCATAATATTTTTGGAACTTTTCTAACCCTTCTGTAAAGAATGCAAAAGTAGTAGCAACATAAATATTTCTAGCCTTTCTTGCTTTAAGTTCCTTAGCTATATCTAAAACAGATTCTCCTGAAGCTATCATATCATCAACGATTAAAACATCTTGATTTTCAACATCTCTTCCCATATATTCATGTTTAACTATAGGATTCTTACCATTTACAATTGTTGAATGGTCTCTTCTCTTATAAAACAATCCAACATCAACACCTAAAACACTTGAATAGTATATAGCTCTATCCATAGCACCAGTATCAGGACTTATAACAAGCATACTATTTTTATTTACTTCTATATTTTTTTCTTCCATGATAATTGTTTTCACTATATCATATGTTGGATACAAATTTTCAAATGACATTAATGGAATTGCATTTTGTACATTAGGATCATGTGCATCAAAAGTAAGAACCTCTTGAACTCCCAATCTCTCTAATTCTTGAAGTGCTAAAGCGCAATCTAGGGATTCTCTTCCCTTTCTTCTGTGCTGTCTTGATTCATATAAAAGCGGCATTATAACTGTTATTCTTCTAGCCTTTCCTCTTATAGCTGATACAGTTCTTTTTATATCTTGGAAATGTTCATCTGGACCTTTATGGTTCTCTATTCCAAACATATTATATGTACAACTGTAATTTCCTACATCACAAAGTATATAAATATCCTTACCTCTTACAGATTCCGATAATTTAACTTTACCTTCTCCATTTGAAAAACGTATTTCCTGAGTTGGTATTAAAAAAGAGTCTTCTGATTTTCTCTTTGTTTTAATACGATTATCAATTTTCTGTCCTAGCTCCCTGCAGCTTTCTAGTGCAACTATTCCAAGTTCACCATTCCTATAGTTAAAATCTTGACTATTCATTTTCATCCTCCACAACTTTTATATTCCTTAATTAATTCTAGGTATTCAATCAAATTATGTCAATAGTTATTCATTTACAATTAAATATTTATAATCTTTACAAAATTCGTTAAATATTTTTAACATATATTCAATCAATAAGGGGACATATATATTAATATTGCGAATTTTATCAAGTTATATGTAGAATTAAATTTTATTTTCTACATTTTAATTCTATTTCTTCCACTTTCTTTAGCATAATATAAAAGTCTATCAGCATTATGTATACATACCTTCTTACTAAAACTGGAGTTTTCATATATTCCACCACTTATAGTCACTCTTATACCATTTTCAAATAACAGATTCTCTATGTCTGTTCTAATTCTTTCCGCTATTATAAAAGCCTCTTTCTTATCTGTATTTGGAAAAACAACTATAAATTCTTCCCCTCCATATCTTCCAACAAAATCTTCTTTTCTTAAATTTCTTATTATAGCATTACTTACTACACTCAGAACATTATCTCCTACTAAATGACCATACTTATCATTAATTGATTTAAAATAATCTATATCCATCATAAGTATAGTAAATAATTTTTTATATCTAATGTAATCACTAATCTCTTTATCCAGTATTTCCTCTATGTGGTTTCTATTATACATTCCCGTAAGATTATCTTTTATGGATTTTTCATATATAAGCTTATTTTCATGTCTCAATTTTTCAATTTGAATGATTTCGGAACAATACTTAGCTACTATTGTACAAGTTTCAATAAGTATAAGAATAAACATTGATATTACAAAACTTGATCTGCTATATACTGCCCCGCCATCAGCTGGTGAATCATTTATACAATTTAATATTACTATAGAAAATGCAACAATTGACACTCCACTTCCTACTACTTTATTTCTTATCTTTCCTATTAAAAACACTAATATAATAATTATTATAATGTACAATATAGGCTGAGCAAAAAACATAAATTTATCATAAAGTATATTATCTGTTACAATACACATTGTTATATATACAAAATAAAAAACGAATATTCCATAAACTATTTTATTAGATAAATCATAAAATTTCTTCTTTATAAACAATACATAGACTGGTATCCATAAATAGTTTGTCAGAACATCAATTTTACTCAATATTTCAAAAGATATGTATGGAAATAAGTGTACTATTATTATTTCATTAAGAAAAAGACATTTAAATTGAACAAAAACTCCTAGTATTGAAAGGTATAGTAATACTTTGCTTTTTTTAAGCTTAAAAGCTATAATTAAAAATATTAACTCTGTAACTATTAACCCACCAAACACTATAAGATCTATGCTTGCATTTATTATAAATTCATTCATAATTTTATCTTTTGTACTAAAATATATAGGCTTAATCACATGAAAAATATTTATGTGATTTGAAGGTTGAATTACTATATCTATAATGCCATTTTTCGCGGTAAAATAGTAGTATCCAGGTAAGTATACCTGTCTTTCACTATAATAACTCTTGTTAACTATCCCAGCTTTATCCTGTAGAATTCCATTTATCCAAACTTTAGAATCCATTAAAAGCTCATCTATCTTTAAGCCATAAACTACATCATCTTTAGCTTGCACCATTAAGTGAAGCGTCATATACTCATCAACTTTTCCTTTAAGCTGATCTTTTAATTCACTAGGCACCGTTAAATATCTACTGCTTTTCTCTCCCTTCAACTCAGATGGAATTAGCAATTTGTTATTGTAAAGTTCTAATTGACCTTCTAATTTTACAATTTTATTTTTGTCAAAATCATAATTCTTTAAATTTATGTTTCCTTTATAAACATTTACCCTAACTGTTTTATTATTAAACAGATAATTATGTATACCTAACCATAAAATAATTAATACAATAACAACTATAATTTTTTTCATATATTTTGCACTCCACTATAACCATATTATATTAAATAATATATTAGTGTATAACATTTATCAATAGTTTGAGTCGAATTTTGTATTTTATTGTTGTTTTTTATCATTGGCTTTTCTATAAAAAGAGACTTTAAACTTGTATTGTTATCTCTTTAATAACTAACAAATTTAAACTCCCTATTATTTCAGTTGAACTTTTATTAATGTGTTGTACTCTGTGCTATTATCTTCAAGTCTTCGTTATCAACCTTGCCGTCTCCATTAACTTTAAATGTAAGCTTTAACACTTGGCTATCTCCACTAATATTACTATTTTTCCGTCTACTTCTACATCTTATATTTACATTACAAAAACTGAGATTAATCCAAACAAAAGTATTATAAAAAACAGAAAACTTTTGTTTTTTTACTTAATTTATTTTTCACTATGTTATCCCACCTATATAATTTCTTAACGCATATTTACCTTTTATCTCTCATACTATCTTTGTATAAAGCTTTGATTTCTCATGGTATAAGATGTATAATTAAAGTATATTTTGATTAATTTACTATATTTATTCATAAAATGAAATAAATCCATATTATTAACTTTTTTACAAAAATATAAACCTTAAGTGCTTCAACAAATAAAATCTTGGGAGTGATAATTATGTTGCATTATGTACATGTTGGAAACAAGAAAAGTCCAAATACACTGCTTTTTGTTCATGGAAGCGGATGCAATTTAAAAATATTTGGAGAACTTGAAAAATATTTAGAAGATTATAATTGTATACTTCTCGATTTAAAGGGACATGGTGAAAGTAAGGGTCAATGTCCTTCTACTGTATATGGCTATATTGATAATGTTGCTAACTTTATAACAAATAGCGAAGTAACTAAACACCAAAAAAATATTACTTTAATTGGATATAGCATGGGGGGAGCTATAGTTTTGGGAGTAGCATTAAAAAAATTGCCGAATGTAAGAAAAGTTGTATCCTTAAGCGGCGGTGCTAGATTTGACAAACTAGATAAAGATTTTATGGAAAAAATTTATCACAATCAACTTGACAATAACTATTTACTAGAATGTATTGGAGGTATAGATAATCCACTATCTGAAAAATATTTTGAAACACTTGAAAAGGATCCAGATATAATGATAAATGATTTGATTGCCTGTAAGCTTATTGATTTAGTTGATAATTTAAAAAATATAGATATACCCGTAAAGGCAATTGTAGCAAAAGATGAGCTACTTACTCTAGTAGAATATTCCGAAATCATAAAGAAAGAAGTTGAAAATTCAGAATTAAAAATCTTTGAAACCGGTAAGCATTTCCTATTAGTAGTAAATGCTAAAGGAGTAGCTGAAGAAATTAAAAACTTCATATAAAAAATAATTTCTTCATACAAAATTATGATGGGGTGATTATGGTGAATTCCAATTTATTAAATAAAACCGAAAAAAAAATGAATTCTTTTTTATTTACACTAAGTCTTTCGATGCCCGTTATAGCATTTATTTTTGTAAAATTCTTTTTAAACGGAACTTATTATAAAGATTCAATTGCATTCATAGGCTGTCCTATAGCATTATTAGTAAAATTATTTGAAAAACCTCTTAACAAATATGCAAAATATTTGTATATTTCTATAATTCCTTTTATCGGCGGAATAGTTATCGCATATTCTAATGATGGAAAATTTGGCGCTATGACTCAAGCTTATTTTCTAATGTTGTTATTGGCTGTAGCATATTATGATAGGAAAGTAGTTTTGGTAGAAAGTATTGTAACAATAGCTTCAAATTCTATAATGGGCTTTATTTTTAAGGATTCATTTTTAAAATTAAACAGTTTTCCTGTATGGATTTTTTTATTATTCGAATTTGTGACAGCTGCTATAATAGCTGCTGTGGTTGCTGATCAGACTTACAAAATATTTTGTAATCTTGAGACTAAAGAGTCTGAATCCAATAAACTATTAGATTCGCAGAAAAGGTTAACAAAAAGCGTACGTAATATAGTTAATACCTTAAAAAATTCTTCCAGCTTTATATATGATTCAATAAATAATTTCAACTCCTCATCTCAGCAAATATCACAATCTTCTCAACAAATTGCCTCAGGCTCAATAAATCAAAATAACGAAGTTGAAATTACTTTTAAAACTTTTAATAATTTAGCAAATAGCATAACAAATGCAGAGGATAAAATAAACACTACTATAGATAGTATTAATAATTTAAAATCAAATAATAACTCAGGTATGGCTTCTATAGATGATCTTTCAGATAAATTTAATGAAAATATAACCTCAACAACTACCGTATTTAATGAAGTTGAAAATTTATCACAAAAATCAAATTCAATAAGAAATATAATACAAACTATAAATGGAATTGCAGAACAAACAAATCTTTTAGCTTTAAACGCTGCAATAGAAGCTGCTAGAGCTGGTGAATCCGGAAAAGGTTTTGCTGTAGTCGCAGAAGAAATAAGAAAACTTGCAGAACAATCTTCCTCATCTACAAAAGAAGTGTCAGATATACTTAGTGAAATAATAAACATCGTTCATACCACTCAAAAAACCATGAAACATAATAAAGAAATAATGAGTGAATCTGATAATAAATTATCAACAACCGTAGACTGTTTTAAATCAATTTTAGTATCTTCTGATAATATAGTTGATCTAATAAATTTACTAAATGAAGAACTTAAAAAAATAAAAAAATTAAAGGATATTTCACTTGATTCTATGAAAAAACTTTCTACACTTTGTGAAGAATCTGCTGCTGCAACAGAAGAAGTAAGTGCATCCACAGAAGAACAAGCTGCTTCTATTGAAACTATTGTAAATTCAATGAATGAAGTAAATTCTACTATAAGCGATTTATCTAATCTTTTAAGTGAAGGGAATAATAAATAAAATATTGTCTATATTATGTTAAAAATATTAAAAATTGACTTCTTATAACATTTAATGTAAAATAAAGTATGTATTTCTTATATTGTACAGTATTACAAATAAGTGATATATACTTATTTTCCTATGCCCTAAATAAAATTTTAATTAATAGAGGTGTAATAAATTGTTAAGTAATAATGCTGTTATTAAAGACATAGCGTACTATCACCCCGATAATTTAGTTGGTAATGACTACTTTATAGAGCATTTTGACAAGCAAGGTATAGACATACGAGGCCTATTAAAATCTTCTGGTAGAAAATATAGATACATATCTGATGATGAAAATGAGACCATACTTACAATGGGAATCAAAGCAGCAGAAAAGCTCATAGAAAAATCGGATATAGATCCACAAAAAATAAACTCTATAATATTTTCTACTAGCACACCTGAGTATATTTCTCCTACCAACGCAATAAAACTTCACGAATCTATAAGAGCAGGTTCTAAATCAACAGTTTACGATTTAAATGCTAATTGCGCTGGCATGCTTGTGGCAATCGACCAAGCTAGCAGAGCTATGAGGAGTAATCCTGATATAAAGTATTCTCTAATTGTAGGTTCTGATCAACTAAATAGATACTCAAGATTTGATGAGGCTATTACATATGCAAACTTTGGAGATTCCGCTTGTGCAATCATATTGGAAAACACATATAATACCGATAATGGTTTTATAGATTCGGATTCGTATACTAATTCAAGTACACATGATAAAATCGTTCTTCCTGCTAAAGGTCTATCATCTACAATACACAACAAGCACTTATCTGTTAAAGATAAGCTAGTGCATTGGACACGCTTTGACAACACTGGTACTTTTTTTAGTGCAAAAATATCTATAGAAACACTTCTAAAAAAAAATAACCTAAAAAAAAGTGATATAAAGAAATACTTTCTTTCACAATTTGCTGTACAAAGTATTCAATATATATGTGCTCAATTAAATGAAGATGAGAATAAATTTGTATTTATAGGAGATAAATACGGATACACTGGTACAACAAGTCCATTATTAGCTTTTGCAAAAACCATAGAAAATAATGAACTAAATAAGGGCGATTATGTTATCTTTTGGACAGTTGGAGCTGGTTCAACATGTGAATGCATACTCTACAGATACTAATATAAGGGTTTTGAAGCCTATTAAATATAGGTTATTCAAAACCCCTAATTATAAAACAAATTATAGTTATTTACTACACTCAATACATTCCCTAAGGAGAATTAATATTTTAACATCACTCATCTTTACTATATATTTTTCTAACCATTCCTTAAAATTTTGAAAAGATAAATTGGTTAGAACCTTTTCTTCATAATTTATTTATCAGATCATTAAATAATACTGTAGCAAATATATTATATGTATTTTAAAATTCACTTTGTTTATTATCAATTTTTATCATTTTTTTGTATGGCAAATAATGCATTAATGTAATATAAAGAGCCAAATTTTATTATATGCCTATATACTCCCTTGACTTTTTTCATAATTATATTAATAACCGCAATTAAGAACCTCTTAATTGCCATAAAGTTTACTTGAATAAACTATAAATTTAGAGCTTTCTATAGCTGCAAATAGTGCATATTTTATATCTCTTTTAAAGTCCTTTTCCTCAAGCTTATATTCTTTTTCAATATTAAATATTATTTTTTTAATGCTGCCACCATAATCTCTGCATCCAAAATAATTTAGTTTTCCTTTTAAAAACATCATTGTAAAATTACTATCAAGCTTTACCTCATAAATTAAATGTTCTAAAATCCCCTTTTTTTCATTTCCGTCTCTGTGATATATACAAAAATAGTCACAAATATAATGACAAACAATTCCTAATGCTAGAGAAAACTTTCTTATTGAATTGTTATACTTAACAAGTTTATTAGAATATTCAATTAAAGAATCTAAGCTTTCGTTTAATGTGTGTGAACACTTTATTTCTTTATTAATAAAATCCGGCTTTATATTTCCCAAAGCAAATGCAGCCATATCCAATTTAAAATTAAAATTATTATACAAGTTTTTATATACAATGTATGAAATAAGCAAATGGGTATTAGTTATCATATCCTCCCCTCCCACTTTCATAGTATTCTTAAAAGTTTATATATTTAATTTAGTTTTGGTTAACTTTGTGTAAAAATAAAGACTGTTTCAAAATATTATTTTGAAACAGTCTTCTATTTAATTATAAGAAAATCTTTAATTTTATCTAAACATATTATTTCCAGAAACTAAAATTCATGTATGAAGGAATTTTATTTTCTCTAATTTCCTCTCTCATTTTTGCTATTGAACTATCAAACTCAGCTCTTATAGCTGCTTGTCTTGTTGTATCTACAATTGATACAGTTCCTCCACTTGGTTGCTTTAAGCCTTTTACTCTAAAAGCTTGTGCATTTTCAAATGTTCCAGCCTTCATCAAATCAAGTACATAGTCACCTTTTAAATTTCCAAAGCCCATGCCATTTGTAAGATTTATAGTACCACTTCCATTATTCTCATCAAAACCCTTTGAGATGTTATCAACTGCTGTGCAATCTGTAAGATTTCTAACACCACTGGTTTGAGGTCCATATTTTGAAGAACCCGAACCCATTTTAAATCCATTACCATTACCACTGCATTTTCCAACTGTCATATCAGTATCTACAGGAAGATTGTTTGCCTTATCGTAATCACCTGTAAATACCTTAGGATCTCCATTGTGATATGCTACACAATGATCATAAGTTACATCAACATCATTTACTCCAAAACTATCCCATGCATCATCTGAATTTTCAGCAGATACACAGTGTGAAAATACAGTTCCAGTTCCAAGATATAATTTAGCTGCAAAACCGTCAGCATTTCCACCACTTGTTAAAATGTCAAAGTTTCTATAAGCTACACATCCTGTTACATGGGTATTATTAGGGCGTACATCCTTTCCTAACTTTTCAAGTCCCTTACTTCCCGAAATTTGAATACCTGCATCACCATTATAACGGAATACACAATTAACAATAGTATTGTTATCTGGCTTTCCAACATTAGTATTCTCAGGGTTAGCTTGATCAAAATTTGGCTTTATAAGAATTCCATTGTCATAAGCTTTTTCAACTATAAGACCCTTTATCGTATACTGTCCACCTGTTATTCTAATTCCAGTATAGGCATCTCCGGTTTTCTTTGGGCTAAGTTTTTGAGCCGTTGTTCTAAAAGATGTAAAATCAAGCACTGGAGTATATCCATCTGCTGCTTCTATAGTAATATTTGAGTCAATTTTATCAAGAACCAACTGGCTTGTACAATCAAGTTTATTAGCTGCTATTTGTATTGTTTGACCACTTGTTGCCGAAGCAACTGCTGCCTTTAATTCATCGAAAGTAGCAACGGTAACAACATCCTGTAATGTTGAACCTACTGATTTACCTACCTGTGCATTAAATCTAGAAGAGGCATTTGCCTTTATACTTGATGACATCCCATAAAAAGATACACTTGATAAAATAACTGCCGAAACAACCGCTTTTGATAATCTCCTTTTAGTTTGCTTTAACATTTTAAAAACTCCCCTTATTATAGATTTTAATTAAAAAAATCAATTATTTTAGTTTTATTACACCAAAAATGACAATGTTATGTATGCAATTTACATCTATTGATTTAATATTTATCGTAACAAAACCTTTTATTATATTTTACTATTTATTGTTATCGTTAACAAACATCATTTATCGGCAAATTTTATATATTTATTAGCATATACAAATTTAGGTTTTCAAAGTTTATATTCTCCTAATCTTTACTCCATATTAAATTAAATTTTTATTTTTACTATCAATAAATAAGGAAACTAAAAAGCGTATTATAAATCTCTTCATGTATTAAGGAATTTATAATACGCTGCACATACACCTTCATAAGACACCATACAAGAACCTACAGGATGATCAGGTGTGCATGCTTTTTTAAATAGCGAACATTCTATTGGAGTTATTTTCCCTTTAAGTATATCTCCACATCTACATTCAGAACTGCTATCGCATTCTTTATAATTTATATTAAACTGTTTTACAGCATCAAATTGCTCATATTCTGTATTAATCTTATATCCACTTTTTTCAATGTTCCCTATTCCTCTCCATGTGCTATCAGTAACTTCAAATACTTCTTTTATATATCTTAATGCCGTAACGTTACCCTCATCTCTTACTACCCTCTTATATTCATTTACTATTACTGAAGCATTGTTATTTATAATATCTATAAGTACCTTTAAGCCCTTAAGTATATCCAACGGCTCAAAGCCTGTTACAACACCAGATACATTATACTCACTGCTCAAAAATTCATATGGTTTTTTTCCAATAATAGCACTAACATTTCCAGGAAGTAAAAAACCAGTTATGTTAAGTTCCTTATCTTCTACAAGTGTCCTCATAACTGGAGGAACCATCTTATTTGACGTCAAAAAAAATATATTCTTAACACCTCTTTTTTTAGCCTCCAATATTGTAATTGCTGTAATAGGTGTTGTTGTTTCAAAACCTACAGAAAGAAAGACTACTTTTTTTAACGGATTATTTTCTGCCAAAGTCAATGCATCCATTGGTGAATAAACTATTTTAATATCAGCTCCCTCAGCTTTTCTTTTCATTAGAGAAGTTTTTGTTCCCGGAACCCTTATCATATCTCCAAAAGTTGCAATGATAACCTCTCTACTTAAAGAAAGCTCTAAAGCAGTATCAATATAACCTTGAGACGTAACACAAACGGGACACCCCGGCCCAGAAATCAACCTTATATTACTTGGAAGTATATCTTTAATTCCATATCTAAATATAGCCATAGTATGACTGCCGCATATCTCCATTATATTTATTTTTTTCTTAGTAAGTTTCTGTATTAATCTCACAAGAGTTTTTGCATAATCCCCATTTCTAAATTCATCAACATATTTCATTATTTTATTCCTTCTCTATTATTTAAAATTTCGTTTGCCACAATGATCTGTCCTAAGGCAATACCTCCATCATTTGTTGGTATTTCTTTATTTGTATAAACTATAAAAGCCTCTTTTTTTAAAGAATCAACTAAATTTTTTAACAAATAGGAATTTTGAAATACTCCACCGCTTAAGGCTACCTGATTAATCGCAGTTTTCTTCCTAAGCAATTTACATACATCCTTTGAAAATTCAACTACAGTATTATGAAATTTAGAGGACATCTCCCCCATGGTAACCCCTGATATTTTATCTTGTATAATACCTTTTATAACTTTATCACCCTCTATAATATAGTTATCATCTTTAAATCTTATATCATATTCATAATACTGCTTACATTTTAATTCAATAACTGCTTCAAGCTCACTAGCTGCCTGTCCTTCATACGTAATATTATCTCTAACTCCAATTAAGCTTGCAGCTGCATCAAATAAGCGCCCCATACTAGAGGTTTCCGGACAATTTATATTTGCTTTAATTATATCTATAAGCTTAATTGCCTTTTCACCATATAATTTCATTATAGTTTTCAATAAGTGTTTTTCATTATATTTACCAGATTCAAAAACACTGTAAATATAAGCTACAGCCATTCTCCAATTTTCTCTTATTGCCATTTCAGCGCCAGGCATTTTCACATATTTAAGATGTGCAAGCCTGATAAACTTTTTTGTATCACAAATAAAAAATTCCCCTCCCCATACTTTTTTATCTGTTCCATACCCTGTCCCATCATAGGCAATTCCTATAACTTTTCCTTTAACTTTATTTTCTGTTAAACAACTAACTATATGAGCATGATGGTGCTGAACCTCTATTTTAGGTAGCTTTGAATAATTGTCGTATATAATAGATAAATAATTGGGATGCATATCACAAGCTATATACCCCGGAGTAAATTTAAATATTTTTTCAAAATGTCTAATGTTATTTATGTACCTATCTATGGTTTCCACATTTTCTAAATCGCCATTATATTGACTTAAAAACATAAAATTATTCTTTGCTATACAAAATGTATTCTTCATATTAGATCCACAAGCCAATATTTCTCTTACGTTATCACTTTTAATTGGATTTGGTGTATATCCTCGTGCTCGTCTTATAACACATTCTTGTCCATTTACTACCCTTACAATTGAATCATCTATTGGCACATTTATATCTCTATTATGTTGCAAAAAATAATCTGCAATATTTCCCAGTTTATCAATTGCGCTTTCATTTTTATACTCCAAAGGCAGTCCATGGGCATTTGCACTAGTCATTATAAGAACCTCTATATCATCTGAAAATAGCAAGTAATGTAATGGAGTATATGGAAGCATAACTCCCAATGTTTTTTGATATGGAGCTATCACCTTAGGTATTTTATTATAATTAGATCTATTTAGTATAACTATAGGTTTTACTTTACTTTTTAGTAATTTCTCTTCTTTATAATTTACACTGCAATACTTTTTTGCAGTTTCAATATCTTTAACCATAACAGCAAATGGTTTATGTTGTCTATTCTTCTTCTGTCTAAGCTTCTTTATTGCTTCTTCATTCTCTGCGTCACAAACAAGTTGAAAGCCGCCTAAGCCTTTTATAGCAAAAATTTTGCCTTCTTTAAGCTTTTTTCTTGTCCAATTTAATTCGTCATCGACTTCTATTTTTACTCCATTATGATTTTCAATCCAAATATGAGGACCGCAAATTTTGCAGGAATTAGTTTCAGCATAAAATCTCCTATTGTTATAATCATTGTATTCTTTATCACAAGCTGAACACAGCTTAAATTTGTTCATAGTCGTGTTTTTTCTATCATACGGAATAGCCTTTAATATAGAAAATCTAGGTCCACAATTTGTACAACTAGCAAAGGGATACTTATACCTTTTACTTGATGGATTTGTGATATCCTCAATACATTTTTCACATATACCTATATCAGGGGAAATGAGAGTAGTTTTATTATATTTATCCTCACTTCTTTTTATTTTAAAACTCCTGTAATTCACAGCTGTTTTTTCCTCAATAGCGATATTTTCTATTCTACACAAAAAAGGTTTATCATATTTCAGTTTATCAATGAATTCATATAAATTTGAACTTTCACCTTCTACATCAATATATACCCCAGCAGAATTATTGCTGACCCAACCCTTTAAACCAAGCAAACTAGCCTGTCTATAAACAAAAGGTCTAAAACCCACACCTTGTACAATCCCTTCTATTTTTAATAATAACCTTTTAAACATGATATCCTCCAATGCTTTTAATTCTTAACATATTCTAGGGAACTGTTCACCAGACGACATATCTACTATTCTCTTTCCTCCAACAACAGTTTTCAAATATACCTTATAATGAGTTTCTTCAACTACTTTTCCAATAATAGCAGCATTCTTGCCCAATACATTCTTTTTCATCTCTTTAAGCACATTTAGTGCATATTCTTTGGGTACAAAACAACAAAGCTTCCCCTCATTAGCAATATATAATGGATCTAAACCAAGTAATTCACACGCTCCCTTTACTTCCTCACTTACAGGTATATTCTCATAATTAAGCTCAACAGATACATCACTAGCTTCTGCTATTTCATTTAAAACTGCTGCAATGCCCCCTCTAGTAGCATCTCTGATAACATGAATATCTTTACATACCTTGAGCATACAACCTACTAATTCATTTAAAGGATCACAATCACTTTTCAATTCTCCATATATATCTATTCCACTTCTTTCACACATAATACTCATACCATGTTCTCCAATATTTCCATTCACAATAATTAAATCTCCAACCTCTGCCCTACTAGCACTAATATTTATATTATTATACAGCTCCCCTATGCCTGTAGTATTTATATACACACCATCTACATTTCCCTTTTCAACCACCTTAGTATCTCCAGCCACAATTTTAACTCCTGCTTTTTTAGCAGTTTCGGCCATAGATTTTACAATGAGCTCAAGGCTTTCCATTGAATATCCTTCTTCTATAATAAATGCACTTGTTAGATAACATGGTCTTGCACCACTTACTGATAAATCATTTACTGTTCCACACACTGCAAGTTTACCGATATCCCCTCCCTTAAAAAACTGCGGAGAAATGACAAACGAATCTGTTGTAAATGCAATTCTAGTACCAACTAACTTTATTTGTGCAGAATCATTCATCGCTTTTATAATATTATTATCAAAATATTTCACAAACAAATTATTTATTAGACTACTAGTTTGTTTACCACCACTTCCATGGCTTAATAATATCTTATTCTCCATTTTAGTTTTCACCTTCCTACTTACCTTCTACAGACTAAAATATTTAATCGTCTGATAACTTCCTTAAAATCTCAAGAGTTTCTTTTGCTGCCTTTTCATCAATTATTTCAATTGCACAGCCCGCATGAATTAAAACATATTGTCCAATCTTAACCTCAGGGACAAGATGCATAAACACCTCTCTCTTTAAATTTCCAACTTTAACAACACCCCTACAATCACTTATTTTCAAAACTTCTCCTGGAACAGCCAAACACATACTAACTCCTCCTAATAAAATTCTTCTATAAAATTAAAGTATATGTTTTTTTAAATCAATGAATTCGTATCTAGAAATATAAAAAAACTGCACATAACATATAAGAATTTGCTAATCCCTATATGTTATGTGCAGTTTTTTAAGTTTATTTATTTTATCTAATAATATTTCAAATAAGTTTTACAGTACATAAAAACCCCTGAGTAAATACTCAGGGGTTAAAGCTCTATTACTTATGCAAGTGTAATATTTTCAGCTTGAAGTCCTTTTGGTCCCTTAACAACATCATAAGAAACTTTTTGACCTTCTTCAAGAGTTTTGTATCCATCTACATTTATTTGAGAATAGTGAGCGAAAACATCGTTTCCATCTTCTCCTGTAATAAATCCAAAACCTTTTTCTCCATTAAACCATTTAACTGTACCAGTCATATACTGTATACCTCCAAAATTTTATTGATCTTAAACTCATTGTAATACCTCACCAATAAAATTCCTTAACTACCAAATCTTACTAAGTGCTAATTGAAATATATTGTGCTGCATTATTTACTATTAAATTTAAGTCTTGATTAAGATTACCACAGTTTCATAAATAAATCAACTTTTTTATATTATTTATATTCCAAATATATGTTGTTATAAAATACTTATTACTTAATTTCGCCTTATAATATTGACATAAGAATATATATTTACAGTATTTTATTATAAAGTTGACAAATAAACCTTAACTTATTTTCGATATTATTATAAATTTTTTAATATATATTAAGCTAATCTATACTTTATGTCTTAACTTTTTTATTTTTAAGCTTCTTTTTAATTTCATCTCTTACTTCAAGATTACTATATAATTCAGCTCCTACTTCCATCATGTTTTTTTCTATTGCAGCCATTTTAAGTTTTGTTCTAGTTAGCTTTTTACTCATATATATTTCCTCCTTTCATTATTATATTCTTCAATAAATTTTTTTTTATAAATATATTTTGATAAATTTTTTAATAATTAAATATATACAATAAATCCTATAATATACTGTGTATTTAATAATTTAAAATTTATAATCGCCTTACATATGCAATATGATTAAAACATTTTATATGTTTTTGTATTATGATATAATAAAACTCACTTAAATAACACTATATTTTAACAAAGGAAAGGAAATAACTATGAAAAAAATAACTATCATATGTTTAAGTCTATTCTTAATTATGTTACCAGCCTGTACTAATTCTACTAAGATAAAAAAACTTACAACTGAAGACATAAAAAAATACACTTCGCAAATGAAATCCGATCCTCTAAGTGGCGACATAACTCTGAATGGAAAAAAGTACTCTCTACCTATGAAAGCAAAACAACTAGTAGATGATGGTTTTAAATTTAATGATTACGCAGATAAAGGACAACCATTAAAGGATGGATATTACGTACAATCAATACATATGGATGATGGCAGTAAAAGTGAAGAAAGCAAAATTGATGTAACACTTTTCAATACAAGTGGAGCTACTGTTAAATTTGATGATGCAATGCTTGGGGCTATCGTTGTAGCTAAAACAAGTTCTTCATATAAAAACACAGTAGTGCTGCCAAAAGGAATCACCCTTAACTCAACATATAATGACGTCATCAAAGCGTATGGTGCTCCAAAAACTGACTATATGAAACAAGCTGGTTGGATAATTTATTACAATACAGATATAGGAAATTATGGTCAAGAGCTTCGCATTTACTTTGACACACACTCAAAAACTATTACTTCCATAAATCTAAAAAATATTCCATACAAAAATTAGATAAAAAACCGTATTGCATAAACTCAATACGGTTTTTACTTTACTTATATTTTAAATTTTTTAATTTGCTTTTCTAATTCTGAAGAAAGATTATTTAATTCTCCTGCTGAAGTTGTAAATTCACTCATTACTGCTGTTACTTCTTCAGCTGTAGCTGATACCTCCTCTGCACTTGCAGATGACTGTTCTGAAACTGCTGATATGTTGTGCATTCTTCCGATTAACTGAGTCTTTTCCCTGTTAGTTTCAATTGTTGCTGACTGAACCAATTTTATTTGATCAATAATTTCATTAATACACTTAAGTATTTTATTAAATATCTCTTTTGTATCATTAACTACCTCACTTTGCTCACCTACAATTATATTAGATAGCTCCATTGACCTTACTGCACTATCTGTTTTATCCTTAATTCCTGAAATCAATTCTTGAATCTCATTAGTTGCAGAAGTAGACTGTTCTGCAAGTTTTCGAATTTCATCTGCAACTACAGAAAAGCCTTTTCCAGCCTCTCCAGCCCTAGCTGCCTCAATTGCCGCATTCAATGCTAATAGATTGGTTTGATCAGCTATTTCATTAATCGTATCTGTAATCATTGATATTTTATCAGTTTCCTCTTTCATTGCCGAAACAACCGAAGTTACACCTTTAGATGCCTCTATATTCTTTTCTGTTTTATCTGTAAGAGAATGCATAACCTCTAAGCCTTCATTACTCAATTTATTTGACTTATCAGATGTACTAATCATATCATTTGTCAATTTATCTATCTCATCTATTTTTTCAGCAAGATTATTAATAGCTTCCACACTAGATTGTATATCATGAGCCGTTTCAGATGCTCCTTGAGCAACTTGATCTATGCTTGTTGCTACCTCATTTACAGCATTATTCGTTTCTAAAGCCATCCTATTTACATCACCAGAAGTTTTAGATATTACTTGTGAGGAAGAGGTTAAGCTCAATATTAATTCACCTATTTTTGTTGTCATAACATTAAAACTATTTCCTAATTCCTCAAATTCATCTTTTGTCCTTATATTAACCTCAGCTGTCAAATCTCCTTGAGAAGCTTTTTTAAAAATTTCCTTTAATATTATAATTTTCGAAGTTATACTTCTACTTACAAAAATTGCTATAACTGTTCCAATAACTGCAATTAAAACAAATATAGTTATACCAGCACTTTGAATGGACTTTGTTTTAGATGTTAACTCACTTGTAGGCATGGATGCCATCATCTTCCATCCTGTTCTATTATCTGTATTATAAACTATGTATTTTTGTTTGCCCTTATAACTGTAGGTTTCAAAACCACTAGATGTTTTTTTTACATCCTTCCAGTAACTTAGAGCAGTCACTGTAGAATTATTTCCAAGAAGACTTTTATCCGGATGAGAAATCATAACTCCATTTGAATCAGTTACAAATATATATCCAGATTGTCCAATCTTTGTGTTAGATAGTTTTTTTGATAATTCATCCAAACTTAAATCCATTGATACTACTCCAACAACTTTGCCGTTATTTTCAATAGTCTTTGACAATGAAATTACCATCTTTCCCGTACTAGCAGCTTTATATGGACCTGTATAAACTATCTCTCCTGTTTTATTAAGAGCATTTTTATACCATGGTCTCATTGTAGGATCAAAACTATCTGGCATCTTAGTCTTTGGGCAATTTACAAAATTTTTATTTGGCTCCCCTATGTAAACTTTCAAAATATCATTTCTACTTTTCATTACACTTTCAAATAAATCATATGCTCCTTGTGCTCCCCTGGGATCATTATCCATATTTTTCAGCATAGGATTTTCAGCCATTAAATTTATTTCTGATTCAAATACAGAAAAATAGTTATCCATAGAGTTACTAACTGCTTTTAAAGTTTCCAAAGTTGAGGATTGAAATTGATTTGATAAAAGTTCACTAGCCTTATAATAATTATAAACTCCAGAAATCATAATTGGTATTAAACATAATAATAGCAATATTGCCACCAGTTTGACTCTTATACTTCTAAAATTCACTCCTGACTTTTCATTCATTTAAAACACCTCTTCAATCGATTTATAATAGTATTTATTATTTATCGATTTTTTTCGACTAATCTTTATTAATGTTGAAGTTATAATCATTATAAAGCGCCTTAACTTGTAACAAAGTTGAATCTTTTTTAATTGTTTTATATTTACCACAAAATTACGATTTTATTAAACAAAATAGTTGATAAATAAGCGTAAATTACAATAAAAAAAAGCCGCCTATAGTTAATAAAAAAACAACTATAGGACAGCTCTTTACCTGTATTTTAATTTTATTTTACAACTTTACTTCCATCTGATACTAAAGTAGAACTATAATTTTTAACTTTAGCCATTAAATCTGGATTTATCACACTACTTGTATCATCTGCATCAGTAAAGTTGAATATTAAATCTCCACCATCAACTCTTCCTGCATAACTAGTAACACTTTCCTTAACATCGTCTGGTGAATCTGGTTGATACTTATACATTACTGAACTTGTATCAAAGTTATTATAAGTAGTTCCTCCAACTAAGGTTTTATATGTGCTTGGAACAACTTCATTTCTTGATGAAGCTAAATACGCATCAAATTGAATAGGATCCTGATTTGCATAAACAAGTCTTGTAGCCCCCTCTATTTTATTGTTGTATGCTTTTATCATACCACCGTCTTCTCCTGAAAAATCTCCTTTGCTGTCATAAAATATATCAGTACCCTGAAGTGAGCTTAACATTGGGTACTTGCAATCTCTAAAGTAATTAGCTTCTACAAATGCTGAAGCTCCCTTTGTAACACCAACTCCATATTTTGCATTTCCATCAAAATAGTTATTATAAACATGAACTGATCCAACCCTTATACGAGGATGTCTCGAATCAGAATGATCAAACCAGTTATGGTGATATGTCACATAGTAATTTTGTGTATCCTGCATACCACAAAGTGATGATTTACCAGAATCATGGAAGTGGTTGTAAGAAACTGAAACAAAGGTTGAGTCTTGTTTTATATCGCAAGATCCATCACCTTTAACTTGGTCTGCATCATGTCCTGCAGCACCATAGAAAAGGTCATTATTATGAACCCAAATATTCTGATTATCTGTGTCAAGTGATATTGCATCATCACCAAACATCATGATTCCTACATTTCTAAGTTCTAAATTACGAGCATCACGAATTAAAAATCCCCAACCATAAGCTGTAGCATCCTTACCTACACCTTCAAAAGTAACATTATAACAACCTTTTAACTGTATATATGTGTGCTCATTAAGTCCTGTAATATCGGATGCCTTAATTTCGCCTATCATACGAATAATAAGTGGACTTTTATCATAGCCTTTTTGACGTCCAGCTAAAATATTTACAAGACCTGTACAAGTAGTTTTAGTTCCTTTTGCATTTGTTACAACATTTTCAGTTACAGTGTTTACATTACTAGCTGTAATATATAATATCTCAGCATTACTTGCTACTGTACCATCATCATTATATCCACCTGAGCTTGTCTTCATTGGTGATGCAGGCGAAAATGCAAACCCTTCTCTTTTATTTGCTTTTACTGTTAGGGCTTGTGTAGTTGCTTCTTCATTAATAGCATCCACACCATTTACAACAGGAACTATCTTTAATACATAATTTCCAGCAGCTAAACCTAATACATCTGCTCTAAATGATGACGGATATTGTCTAATCAGTTCATCATCAATTTTTGTATAACTAGAGTCTAGTGCATCTGCTGCCTTGTAATAAACATTATATGATGCAGCGCCTTGAACTGGACTCCATTCAACATTAGCAGATTCTAAAGAACCTTCACTCTCTAATATAGATACTGCTGATGTCTCTACCGCCTTAGTTACTGATGACACATAATTTTTTCCATATTTAGTTGAAGCATTAGCGCTAAAAGTTGCACTTATTGCCATTGATGATGCTAAAATAGCCACCAATAATCTCTTTGAAAATCTTCTTCCCATTTTTTATCCCCTTTTCATATCTTTTTGTTTACGATAAACATATTCTTCCTTACTAATGTTAATTTTCTTGGTTACGCAGCTTTGTTTAACGTTAACAATTACATTATTACAAAAAATATAAATATTGTCAATATATAATTATAATGTAAATAAATTAGTTGTTTTTTTACAAATATCTTTTATCTTTGTATGCATCTTACTATACTTTTTTCACTATTTATTAATGATATTTTAAAGCAAAAATGATTATTTTATTTAAATGAAAGTATATGCTCGTAAAAATGTATATAAAAATAGCAGGTTACAATAAAAAATAAATTTTATCATACCCTGCTATTTCCTATTGAAGATTTTTCATAAAGTTTGGATCTGCCTTTGAAAAATCCACATCTTTTATATGCTTACTACCATCAAAGTTAGGACTTTCCATAGAACCACCAAGTGAACTAATTATATCCTGCGCCTTTTTCTCATTGTTTTCATCAGTATTTACTATAACCTTGTAATTTACATTTGTTATTTCTTTAAATCCTCCCATGCCACTTACCATTGGACTCGCTGCTCTAAGAGGAGAACTATCTGCTTCTCCTCCTCTCAAACCTGAATTCACTACTAAATCAGAATTACTTGATGTAGGAATAAATCCTGGATGCCTTACACTACTTCCTGTTTGATAGTGATCATTTATATCTGTAAAAGCTTCGATACCTTCACTTTTAAGTTTACTTGCTGCCTCATTTGCATTCTTTATTCCTCTAAAAAAAGCTTCTATTTTCATATTTGCCTCCCACATTAAATGTTATTCCTATACTATTTTTAATTTTCACGTACTTTTTATACATTTAATGTTTTTGTAAACTACTTTCTAAAAGAACATATTTATATTTTCCTTCAATTGTATCTTTTCCGTAGCTTTCTGTTACTTTCCCCTCTTTTATAAATGCCCCAATTGCTGTGGACCTTCTTTTTTGGAGATTATTTATTATAGTTTGAGTCATTGCATTTCCTAAACCAACATGCTCTTTTTTAACCCCCATGTACAACATAACATAGTTTTTGCTTCTTATTTTCTTTAAAAGCACATTTATTATTGTAAACAAATTAAATTTTCTATATAGCAAATTTTTATAGTCTGGCATACCTATAAAAAATGCCACAGTTTCTCCTTTAAAATAAACTAACTTTACCATAGAAAAATCTAAAATATATTTATAATTCCCAAAAATTTTTAAAAAATCTTCTTCATTAAGATATTTAAATATAGGGAAATCACTATATAACTCTATTATCATCTTATATATTTCACATATAGCTTTATTGTAATCCATTTTTTTAGGGCTTACTATCTTGTAGCCCTTTTTTATAAACTCCTCATACCTTCTCCTGATTTTTTCCTTTTCAAAATTACGTGGAAGCTTTTTATAAATATTAGATATATACGTTTCACTTATACTGTAGTCATTTTTCAAAAATAAATCCAAATAATATTTTTTATTATAAGGTTCTGATACATATGGCCTGTCTTCAAATTTATTTATTTTCATTCTATACTTTAGCCAAAAGCTTGCATCAACAGGTCCAATTATTTTTTTGTAGTTGCCTCTTTTACAAAACTCTTTTACTGCTTGAAAAAGTGTTTTAGCACATTCTTCATCATATATACACTCAAAAAAGCCAATATATGCATTCGAGTCATTTGGGTATGTTGTAATAACACATCTTGCTGCTACTTTTGAATCCTTATATACAAGAAACTTATTAAGCTTAAAATACTTTGAGAGCAAGTGTTTTCCTAATAAAAGTTCCTTTTCTTCACTTTCATTTTGAGCTATCTCTTTTTTTGAATAAAGAAGCCTCGGAAGCTTTAAAAAATCCTTTATATATTTTTCTTCTCTATCAAAGTTAATTATTTGGTACACGCTTCATCACTCACTCTCTCAATTTTTCCAGTACTTCCGTCCATTCTTATCATATCGCCACTTTTAAAAATACTAGTCACCTTATTAACGCCTACAATTGCTGGTATATTTAATTCCCGGGAAATAATAGCTGTGTGCGAAAGCAGTGAGCCCTTCTCCGTTATTATTCCCTTCGCTAGCGTAAGTAAAAATACCCATCCGGGATCTGTCATTTTAGTAACAATTATTTTATCTTTTACATCTCTAGACATCTTAGGGTTTTCTATAACAATTATTTCTCCCTCCACCACTCCATTAGAGCACGGAATTCCACCTATACCACTTTTGTCTTCTCTTATTGGTGTAGAATTTATATTTAAGTGATTTTTATTAAATATCTCCTCAGAAAAAATCAACCTAGAGTAAGCTGGTAATTCTTCATACATTTTATATTCTTTTTTTCTATACTCTACAAGCTTTTTAAAATCATACTCTTTGCCTTTTATATATTCAAATACTTCATCCGTATACAGGTAAAAAATATCCTCTATATGATCTATTTTTCTGTCCTTAAAAAGATTGTTTCCTATAGCTAGAAATATACTTCTAACCATTCCATAAACTCTGCTCCTGTTTAATCTCGAGCTTTCTCTGTTTTTTATTCCAATAAGAGCCTTTGAACTAAATAGCTTAATCAGTTTTTTATCCACAAAACCGCATTTATCAAACATTTCTTTCGATATAAAACTTTCAGATTTATTACATAACGTTTGATATCTATCTTCTAACCTATCCTTATCCCTTGTATATTCCAAAATTTTATCAACCAAAAGTATAGGCGAAGTCCTAAAAGTTTTGCTTTCTAATTTCAATTCCTCTAAAGCTCGATCTCCATACGCATCTATGTATCCTTCAAATTTTTCTACAAAATCAGAAGAAGTGTTTTTTAAATATTTACAAACCATATCATTGCTGTTTAATTCACTTAACTCTCCAATTAATTTATCATCACTAGATACATATATTGAAAGTTCAATCAAACTTTTAATTGGTTTTAGGCTTTCAATATTGCTAATTCCTGAAATATACTTATTAGTTTCAAACTCAAGATTCTTAAGCTTTAGTTTTTCTAGTTCAGCCTTTAATAAACCAGTAAATACAAATGCATATATATCATTTAATAAGGTTATATCCCAATTTTTTAATAAAATTTTAGCTACACTATCATACAAATCAACTAATTCTTCATTACTTAAATCCTCTTTATACTCTTCATTAAAGTACCTTTTTACTTGTAGAAAATTTAAATTTAATCTATCCATCTCTTTTGTAACATTGAAAGCTTCATGTATGGCATTTAAATATATTTTAATCTTTTGAAGAAATGTAATATCATTGCCTTTTTTTTCATGTTCTTTATTATTTACTCCCATCATTTCCTGCCATATAGGTATTATTTTCTTCCTAAATGGCAAAAACTTCAAAACCGTATACCAATTACTTATCTTATAATACATTCTGCCATTTGCACTATGCACCATTTCTCTTAAAACAGTATCATACTTTTCAACTAATGCTCTTTTCGGAAAACATCTCATGGCTAGTGCCTTGAACACCCTATAATAAGCCTCACTAACAAAGGAATCTGTAAGTGGAAGTGTTATATTAGGATAGCTTTCAACAATATTGCTATTATCAAGTATTGTAACATCTTTATCTCCAAGTGTAGTTATAGGTCTAACCTGAAGTATATATAATTTATCATGTTTTATAGAAAATTCTATATCTATATATTTTTCAAATATACTTGTTAGTTTGTCCGACACTTTTATAATACTCTCAAAAATACTCTCCTTTAAGATAGGAGATTTCAGCTGATTTTCATAGTAATATAAATTATCTGTAATATTATAATAGTAAGTAGTAGTTTCAACCTTATCCTCTACAACCTGGTTTCCTGTTCCTTTTCCACACACTAGAACCATTTCATTTAAAATACCTTGTGGATTAGCTGTAAATACTACACCAGATAAATCTGCATCTATCATTTCTTGAATTATTACACTCATTTTTAAAGAAGAAAAAGAAATGCTTTTATGATAATTATATTTCAAAACATTTTGAGAATACAAAGAACTCCAACACTTAACAATGTTTTGAAATAAATCTTCTCTTGATACATTAAGGTAGGTATCAAATTGCCCTGCAAAGGAAAATTCTTTTGAATCTTCTACCAATGAGGATGATCTCACTGAAAATAAACTTACTTCCTTGAAATTCTTCTCTAAGTATATATCTATTTCTTCTTTTATTTTTTCATCTAATTCTACAATCCTAAAAATTTCTTTTATGCTTTGGCTTACAGCTTCTATTGACTTCCCATCCTTAAAGTCTACATTTTTAATAATTTTCTCTATTAAATCTGCACTATCTTTTAAATGATACTCCATGCATTCATGTGTTATACAAAAAAAGTCAGGCACATTTATGCTACTATTTTTCATTTTGGCTAAATTATATGCCTTAGAACCCTCTTTTAAGATTTCTTCATCTCCACTATCCATGATATATTTATTCATAAATACCATCCTCACATAACGAAAAGATTTAAGATTTCCATTATCAAAACTAAAAGTGCAGTAATATATAAGTACACCTCTACTCTTTTTCCAAGCTTAAACTTTTTAGGGCTTTTTATAAACTCTATACAATTGTAAACAAGCCAAAAATATCTTACTGTTAAAATAATAACCATTATAATTGAAAGTCTATAAGCTAATATATTTGTAGTTATCATTTCGCAAAATATTACAAGCATTACAAACATGGTTGCTTTTTTATATCCAAATAATTTTGAATAGGTCACATATTGATTTTCATCATCTGGAGCCTTTATTTTTCTACTAACCTCCCAGGCTAATGCAGGAAAGTATAAGGTTACGCATATTAAAAGTGTAGTTCCTGTAAACACAGGTAGCTTATATTTAATGCAGGCAAATGAGATTATATAGTAATCTAAAATTAATTCAACTGGATTATGAGTAATAAGCGCCAGCACCAAATTAGGTTGGATATATTTTTTAGCAAAAAACCATAGTGACATTAAAACTCCATAGATAAGCAGCACTATAAAAAATAACACATTATTCATAAATACCAAATTCAAAAATATCATTAAAGCATAATCTATTGTAAGTAAAATCCACAAATCTCTTTTGGTAACTCTTCCAGATGGCAACGGTCTTTTGGGAAAATTAATTTTATCTGTTTCATAATCCTTTAATTCATCTGCTATTCTTAAAGCTAACCAAAAGCCAAACACTGTAAATACACCAACAAATTCTTGAATGCCAATTCTAAAAGATGAAATATGATTACTTAACAATGTAATCATATATATTTCAAAAAACAAAGTTAAACTTAAAATCAATCTCGGCAGTAGTGGATACATTTCTTTTAAATAAACATTTAACCTTTTAATCATTTGTTTCTCCTATCTTTTCTCCCATTTTTATCTTTGTTTCAATTCCTGCTTTAGAATACTCCAAAATATCCTCGTCCATTTTAATAACCTTTTCTTTAAAAAGCAGCACTATTGTTGATCCCCCAAAACAAAAATAACCTTTCTCATCACCTTTTTTAAAGACTTTAATTGAATGATTTTTTATTTTTCCAACCAAAAGAGCACCAACCTCAATTTGAATTACTTTACCAAAGTTTCTTGTTTTCAAGACTGAATATTCTCTATTATTTTCACTATAAACCTTATATCTTTTAGATGATATAGGTCCTACAGTATGCAATCTTCCATTTATAACTTTTCTATACTTTAAACTTCCATCATCTATAAAACAGTATCTGTGGTAATCGTCCACTGTTAACCTAAATATTAGGCAAGTTCCATTCTTATATTCTCTTGAAAGCTTTTCGTCATTTAACAACTCTCCTACAGTATATATACTATTTTTAATATTCATTTTTAAATCATCATCTATTTCATATACCATAAGTTTAGAGTCTGCTGGTGATATCAAGTGACTTTTTTCTTTAGAAAAACTTCTTTTACCCTCAAGAATTTTTCTTGTAAAAAAATCATCAAAAGAGGTATATTCTTTTTTTTCATATTCACTCATATCAATTTTATATTCATTAATAAAGGGTTCAATTTTTTTAATTGAGCCCTTATTATTATTAAAAATAGCATTTATTTTTGAAAACAATCTTGTTGAAATAAATAATTTTAAAAGCATTCGTCCTAAAATAGTATTGTATAAAAATTTAAGTTGTCCATTTTTATATTGCTTTTCATAATAGATTTCTTTTAAATCTCTATTAAATATTGTTATACTCATTTTATACACCTATGAATATTATTCCAAGTGACATAAGCACTGCTAAAACAACAAATACACCATATGCAATTCCCTTAGGCTTTTTTATTTTAATATTAGCTACAAATAGAAATGCAACTACTGCAATAATAATTGTATATATAAGTAAAAAAATATGTCTATCTAGACAAAAGGATAGAAGCCAAAACAACGGAAAGATCATTGCCGAACAGGTTACAGGTAATCCACTATAATAATCAACTGGTTTATCTCTATTTGAATCCATAACTTTTATATTAAAGAAACCTAAACGTGTAATCGCAGCTAAAGTAAATGCAGTATAAATTACTACATGATACCACTTATTTAATCCTAGACCATAAAATATTGAAATTGGCAGAGCTGAAAAGCATATAACGTCTGCTAGAGAATCAAGCTGTATTCCGAACAACTTTTCATCTTCTGTTCTCTTGCACATTCTAGCAATCTTTCCATCAAAAAGGTCACATACTCCTGCTATAACTAAACATAGTATTGCATATCTAATATCGTGCTTATCAGCTAAGTACATACCTACCATTGCTGATGCTATTCCCATATATGTTACGATTACTGATCTGTTATATATTCCTATGAACATGTTAAATTCCTCCTTCAAGCAGTGTAATTTCTCCTGTTGTCCCATTAATTGAAATTCTACTGCCATCTTTAATTAGCTTTGTTGCATTATGAGCACACACAATACATGGCATACCATACTCTCTTGAAACAATTGCAGCATGACATAATAAACCACCATACTCTGTTACAATTCCTTTTAGCATTGCAAATTTACTTGTCCATCCTGTATCTGTAAACTTAGTTATCAATATATCTCCAACCTTTAAGGTTTCAATTTCCTCCAAGTCTTCTATTACTCTAGCCGTTCCTGTAACAATACCGTTATTACAACCAACTCCTATTACCTTATTTGAAGCTACTTTCTTGCTTTCATTTATACCTTCAAACTTAGTACCTATTTCGTTTTCATTCTCAAAGTTTCTAAATGATTGATAGTATTTTCTATTTCTTAATACTATAGCCTTTATCTCTTGTTTTGTTTTTCTTCCATCGATAAAATCCCATATATCAAAGATCTTTAGATACCATATATCATCTTCATCTTCTATTATGTCATAGGCTTTATATAGTTTTGCTAATTTTAAGGTATATATTCGTATTATGTAATAAAATTTTGTGGTCATATCTCTAAATTCTTCACGCCACCACAGCATTTCTCTCATTTTTTCAACTTCTTTTATTATTATACGATATTTTTTATCAGAAACCTTCTCTTTTATATTTTCAATTTGCCTAGTGTATCTTTCAATTTGCCTTTTTTTATCATTTCTTGGACTATAACTGTCATCAAGCAAAATAGTATCTTTAAACATTTTTATAAGAGTATCTACATCTTCGAAGTAACAAGGATACGTAACATCTAATTCCTTTTTAGAATGATGCCCATAATTATTCACATATTTCTTAAAATCAATCATAAAATATTTCTCGGTATTTTTATAATATTCATCTTTTATCTCTTCTACTGTTGAGCTATTCCAAAAGCTAAAGCTATTTTCATCTTTAATTATGTTTCTTGTAATATCCCACATATCGTAAAAAGGGCGAAGATGTGAAACTTCATTTAATCCACCAATTAAATCTAAATACTGACTTTTATCTAAATACTTCAAAATTTTATTCTTAAAAATTGTTTGATGAATGGTATTTATGAATATTTGCCAAAAGTAAGTTCCTTGACTGGTTAGGTAATCATCTTTAATTAAGTCATACCAGATAGTTTCAAATTCCTTAAGTGAATATTCAGTTTCATAATCCTCTATGTATTTAGAGTATTTGCCTAGGATTTCATTTTTATATGCTTCAAGATTTTTATTATGATTCTTTACTATCTTTCTTTGAGCAAACGCTATTCTAATTACCTTTATAATAGATGCAGGAGTTAATTTAGTTGTGTTTCCTTCTCCTTTATAAGTTATTTTCACCCCAAATTCATTATCAAAGTCTATTTCCTTATATCCTGGAATTTTTCCCATTGCTTTTTTAACAACACTCATATTCCAATATGGACGACCATAAAACATATCTCCCAATTTATTTAATTCTTTTTCCTTTAAAATATTTGATTGAAGTATAAATTTCTTTAGAACAGTTTCCCAAATATACTCATATAAACTCCACATAGCCGGAGTACAAACAGATGCTGAAACTCCACTGTCTTTAAAATTAGCAGTAGTCCATTCATCCTTTATTTTTGAGTACTTAATTTTTGTAATTGCCCTTACCTGTAAAATGTATAGCTTGTCCTTTTCTATTGCAAATTCAATATCTGAAGGATACCCAAAATGCATTTGAATATTTAAAGCTGTGTTCATTATTTTCTCTAGTTCTTCTTTACTTAAAAGGCTATTTGTTTCACTGTACTCGTACTTATCCTCAAACCAATTATAAATATATCTTTCAGGAACTACTTGCCCACTTACTATAGCTTCTCCCAAACCTTCTGTTACCTCAACAACCATTTCTTTATCTATTCCTGTTATGGGATTTACCGTAAAAGCTACTCCACTTTTCTCTGATTGAACCATTTCTTGAACTATAACAGCCATTTCAAGTTCTCTTACCTCTAAATTATTATCAATAAAATAAGATAAAACGCCTTTTGTATACATTGATTTATAGCAATCAATAATAGCTTTCTTTATTTCCTCAATACCACCTATATTTAAAAAGGTTGAATACTGTCCTGCAAAAGATAAATTATCTAAATCTTCTTTTAATCCACTACTTCTAACAGCGTATTTTACTCCCTTTTTTAATCTCTTATCTATTTCATTGACTAAACTATCCATAATTACAAAGTCATCAAAAATACTAGCTAGTTTTATGCTTAAAACATCTATGTTAGATTTATTTATAGTAGATAATATATTTTTTATATCTTCTTCTTTTTCATTGTAGGAAATGATTTCTTTATATGTATTACTGTCAATAACAAACCCATCTGGAACTCTAAATCCCTCTTTTCTCATTTCTATTAAAGACTTAGCTTTATTACCCAGCTCTTGAGATACCTCACCTTTAGCAATATCAAAAATCATGCTCTTTCATCTCCTAAATATTTTTCTTTAACTTTAATAAATATAATAAAACATTAAGTATGTAATGTGTAACTCCACCTAAAAATACACAAATAAGATAGTAAGGTAATGTCATAGAACTAACCAAGCTAATTACGAAAGCACAACCAAATAGCGAATCCACTTGATCAATTATTATAAACACATAACCATTTTTTTTATTAATTGATTTTCCTGGTTCAATTCCTACCCTTCTCTTAAAAAAACTATTAGGTAGCTCACACAGAGCGTAAGCAAGTCCAAGAGCTAATCCAAGGATAATATTAAATGTAAATATATTTTTATGATAGCTATATGATAAATTATTTTGATATATTGCTTTATTTAAGCTGCAAATCACTCCCCAAATCACAGTAGAAATAGCAGCAAACACCACCATTCCTAAAAATCCCTTCCAGGTTTTGTTATCTCCAAATATTCTTTTTCCATCTTTTAATGTTTTGTTGTTGTCTATTGGATATTTCAACACATTAAGTACTGGCAGTTTAACAAAAATCATATTAAATATTCCCGCTAATATTACAGGAAATAATGTAATATACATATCTACAATAACTTTCACACATAGCCTCCTTTCAATAATATTGTAACAATGACATTAAAATGTAAATTTTTCCTTAAAAAACATTATAAATCCACAATTTGTTTATACTAATACATTTCTCGATTCTTGTCAAGTTATAGCATAAACTAAATTCTACAAATAAAGCTGAACCTATATAAATCAATACTTGTATAAAATTCAATATATATTTTTTTCATTTACTGTCATTTGACTTTTACAGTTTTTTATTATTTTATAATGTTATTAAACTTTTTACAAGTATATTTTATAGTTATAACATTAAATACATTTTTTCCTAATAAAATGCTTAATCTCCTTCTTTAAGCATTTCATTACAATATTAAAGATAATTAGCCCATAAAAAAGTTCCTACATCAATTCACCAGTTTTAATGCAAGAACTCTTCACTATAAACACATTCATAAATTTTATACAAATCATCTTCGCTTCTGAACAAAGTGATCAATATATCTCCACCCACTCTTATCCATTTTAAAGATTGGTTTGAATTTATCTCCCCAACGTTTTAATACTCTCCTAGTTTCCCACTCAATCATGCGATTATAGACATCAAGTTTATTTGTATTATTATAATCGTGTCGTCTATAAACATAAAGCACGCTGTCAATCCAATAAAAACGATTTTTTTCTACTAATCGTAAAAGCACTCTTCTGTCTTCCATATGACGACCTCCATATGGGTCATCTGTAGGCCAACCACCAATTTTTTTTAAGGAACTTGTTCTATAGCATCGTGGCCAAAGAGTCAAATTTGATAATAAAAAATCATACTTATCTTTAAAAAAACGACCTTTTCTAATATTAGGTTCCAAAAAACCATTATTTAATTTGAACCACGTTATCTCATTGCTTGTAATTAAAACATTTCCACTAACAACCGCCACCTCCTCTGGCTGTTTTCTAAATGTCTTAAGTAATCTTTCTAAAGCATTTGGAAAAAACCAATCGTCACTATCTAATTGTACACAATAAGGTGTTGTAATCAATTCCAAAGCCCTATTTTGAGCTTCAGATTGTCCTAAATTTCTAGTATTTTTAATTACTGTAATCCTAGTATCCTCCAATAAATCTTTAGCCATATCCAAACTATTATCTGTTGAGCAATCATCTACTAAAATTAGTTTCCAATTTCTATATGTTTGCCAATATACGCTTTTTAAAGCGGTTCTCAAAAATCTACCTGGATTAAATGAAGGTATAAAAACAGTAATTTCACTAGCATTTTCCTCTTTCGTAAAAGCCTCCTGTGATTTTATTTTATCATTTTCCATTACATCACCCCTACCAAATTATAGGCACTTTGCACCATATGTGTTCAAATTTCATATAATTTAATATATGCTAAATAGAATTAAATTTGTATTTAGCAATAAATATATATATGATAAGGTGATTTACCATGCATTATTTAATTACAGGTGGTGCAGGATTTATTGGCACTAATCTAACTCTCAGACTATTAAATGCTGGTCACAAGGTTACTGTACTTGATAATTTTTCAGCAACTTTACCTGATAGACTCAATAATACCAAAGCAACCGTAATTAAAGGCAGTGTTTTAGATAGAAACTTAGTTTTCTCTTTAGTTAATAAATGTGATTATATAATACATCTAGCAGCTGTAGTTGGAGTAAGACTAGCAATGTTAAAGGGAATAGAAGGCCTTAAGGTTAGCTGCACAGGAACAGATAATATGCTAGAAGCTGCACATCTATACAATAAGGGAATTTTTATTTCCTCTTCTTCCGCTATTTACGGAAAGATAAGTAAGAAATCTGTAGATGAAGAAGATGATTCCGTTTTGGGTACAAGCAAAAAACCAAGTTGGCTTTACTCTGTTGGCAAATTAACCGAAGAGCATTTGGTTCTTGCTTATCATAGGGAATTAGGTGTTAAAGTTAAAATAGGACGTTTCTTTAACGTTATTGGACCTTATCAAGTGGGAAACTACGGTATGGTTGTTCCTACATTCATAAATGTTGCTCTTGAAGAAAAGCCTATACAAGTATATGGTAATGGTCAGCAAACTCGTACATTTGGTTATATAGAGGATATTTTAAACGGTTTACAGCTTGTTTTAAACTACGGAGAAATTGGTGAAATCTACAATATTGGAGGCACTGAAGAAATAAGAATTTTAGATTTAGCCAAAAAAATTAAAGTTTTGACACAATCAAATTCTAATATCAACTTAGTTCCATATGAAAAAGCCTTCGATAAAAATTTTGAGGAAACACTCCAGCGTGTTCCAGACATTAGCAAGCTAAAAAAACTAGGTTATACTCCTCATTACTCTTTAGATGAAGCATTAAAAAGTATAATTAAATATGAAGTTTCAAAAAAATAGATGGGATTCTTTCCTTACTAAAAGTCTAATTTACCCATTTATAAATACTTATATGTATAAATGGGTATACCGTTATTGTAAGGTTATACATAGTTAAATAATAATATTAAAATCATCTTTACTTTTAATTCCATTAGCTTGATTTATATTTTTTTTACTGTAAGGAATAAATCTCCATAGTAAGCTATCAACCACTTTTCCACCAGCCGGCAATCTTGATATTTGATATAAAATACTTATATCTTTGTCTGTTAAATCGTAAGGCTTTCCCCATCGTCCATTGAATGCCATCCACTTAGGCTCTTCAACCTCCGTGCCAGTAATATTATAAGAAACAAGCTGACACACAAGTGATGTATCCCACCTTCTTCCTTTATCAGTAGCATCGTGTAATTCAAATTTAACTATACCAACTGAAACCGGCGGCACTCCTAACTCCTGTGAATCATATTCAGTTACACTTTTACCTGCTGATGGATATGAAGCATGGCTACTTAATGCTGAATATACAACAATATGTCCTTTTTCATATTCCAATTGATCAATATCATAAAAACAGCTTTTACCATGTTGATCAAAAATAGCACCTAGAATTGACCCATCAGTTGAATCTATAACAACAGTAACATGCTCCCAATTACCATAATTTTCACCTATATTGGATGTAGAATAATTCTTTTTATTTTTATTAAGATGAATATTAATTGTTGGACCATTGTAGCCGTAAAAGAAAAAGTATTGTAAATCTAAATATCTTCCCTTGTTTCTTTTTCTGACATATACATAACATTTTGCACTATTAAGATTTCCTTCTCTTACACTTGTATCTGTAATCTTAAGATAAAATTTTTGATTTCCTAACGCATCTTTAAAAGAACCAGAGAGGATTTCTTTTCCATCACAAAATTTTTCATTTTTTTCATTCATGACGTCAGTACATTCTAAAAATTCTTCTACTGTTATTGGAAAACATTTTTCATCTGGATGAAAATAAACTATAGGTGCATACTTTATAATCCAATTACTTAATATTACAGCTTTATTCTTCTCTTCTTTAATGGGCTTTTTTTCTTCAGCTTCTAAAGGTAAAATTTTATCCTTATTACCTCCTTTAATTACTACACTTTCTGCCTCACTCATAAAACCATCTCCTGAAAAATAAAATTTCACATTAACTAGTTATTTACTATAATATGCTATGCTAATTTATTATTCTAAGTTCATTATGTTTTTTACATAGAAAAAGAGTACTAAATTTAAAGTACTCTAATCATAAATTGTGTAGTTATGGATTTTTAAACTTTAATTTGTTTCTTCCAAAAATTCATTAAGTAAGGCAGTCTGAAGCTTTTTAATAATATCTGGCGCTTTTCCGCCTACAGGTCTTCCATCTATCTCACAAGCAGTCATACAAAATTGCCCTGAACTTGTAACTATAACTTCATCCGCATTAATTAACTCCTTTAATGTAAATGGAGTTTCATCTACAGGTATCTCAAATTTTTTGCACATTTTTATAAGATGCGCCCTTGCTATTCCCGGCAAAATAAGATTATCTGTTGGCGCAGTTTTTAAAATCTCATCCTTTATAATTGAAACATTACTATGAGCACATTCAGTAACTCTATCTCCTCTATGAAATACTGCTTCCTGGCAGCCTGCTTCTTCAGTTTTTTGTGCTGCAATTACACTAGGAAGCAAATTTAAGGTTTTTATGTTACAATGTAAAAATCTAGTATCCTCTAATGTTATTAGTTTTAATTTTTTTGACATATCTTTTACCTTTAGTGGCTTTAAAACAATCCAAATATTAGCCTTAACATCCTCACTCAAAAAAGCATGATTACGCATGCCAGTACCTCTAGTAACCTGCCAATATACAAATTGTTCTCCGCTATCAACCTTTTTAACCATATCCTTTAAAAGCTCTTTCATTTCCTTCTTTGTATATGGAATTTTAATTCTTAAAAGCTCGGCACTATTATAAAATCGGTCAATATGCTCATCTAGTGCAAATATATTATGGTTTCTACTATAAGTAGCATCATAAACACCATCACCAAAATAGCATACACGATCATTCATTGGTATTTTCATATTTTCAATTAAGTCGTATTCTCCATTGTAATATCCTAAATCTTTCATCAAAATCCCTCCAAACAAATTAATACTCTCTACAAACAATTCATTACATTTTATAACTTTTTAGTAATTTATTTATATATTATATTACAAAATAGTTTTTTTCAATATTCTTAGAAGATTATTTTCAATTTATTATAGATTAACCATAATTCTCACTTTATACTAATTTTCTTTTGATTATATGCCTAACTTGAATTTCATTTTCAATTAAAAATGATTATTGACATTTTAGTGTAAACAAAGTATAATTAACAATCATTGATAAACATTATCAGTTACATATAAAAATCATTTAGTATTGGAGGAAAAAATGACTAGGTTATATACTGACATGCTTAACGTCGCTTATGACAATAATTTGATTGTTAAAAATCTTAGTATAAAAATTCCAGATAAAAAAATAACTACAATTATAGGTGCTAATGGTTGTGGAAAATCCACTTTACTTAAGGCGTTAACTCGTATAATTCCAACTAAAACTGGAACAATTCTTTTGGATGGAAAAAATATTTTAAAAGAAAATACAAAAACCTTAGCTAAGAAAATAGCCATTCTACCACAAACCCCTGAGAGTACAGATGGAATAACTGTAGCCGAACTTGTTTCCTATGGACGTTATCCCTATCAAAAAGGTTTTGGGAGGCTTTCAAAAAAAGATTATGAAGTTATTGACTGGGCACTGGAGGTAACTGGAACTAAGAATTACAAGTTCAGACAACTAGATGCACTTTCAGGAGGACAACGTCAGAGGGCTTGGATAGCCATGGCATTAGCTCAAGAAACAGATATTATTTTTCTTGATGAACCTACAACTTATTTAGATATGGCACATCAACTAGAGGTATTAGAACTTCTGCAAAAACTTAATAAAGAACAACATAGAACGGTTGTAATGGTATTACATGACTTAAATCAAGCAGCTAGATTCGCTGATTACATAATTGCCCTTAAAAATGGAACTATAGTAAAAGCAGGAAAATGTGAAGAGGTAATAACTAAAAAAGTACTTATGAAAGTGTTTAATATCGACGCTGAAATTGGAATCGATCCTAGAACCACTAAACCAATATGTTTTACATACAACTTAATCAAGGAGATGAAGTAATTGAAAAAAATATTAATTTCAATAATGATAATAATGATGATATTTGGAAGTGCTTGCAGTCAAAATAGTATCAAAACTTCTAAAGATACAAGTAAAGAAGCTGAAACAATTACATACAAATCAGAAAATGGTCCAATAAAGGTACCAGCACATCCAAAAAGAATAGTCGCACTAAACGGAAGCACCTCTGGAGATATCATGAAGCTAGGCGGAAATATAGTTGGTGTTGAAAAGTACTCAATGGCAAATCCTTTGTATAAAAAATATTTAAAAAATGCTACTGTAGTATCTGATGAAGACTTAGAGAAAATAATTGAATTAAAACCTGATTTAATAATAGCAGGTTCAACTGATAAAAACCTAGACAAACTATCTAAAATAGCCCCTACCGTTTCTTATACCTACAATAAACTTGGTTATTTGGATCAAGTTATTGAAATTGGAAAATTAATAAATAAAAAGAAACAAGCACAGGAATGGGTAAATAATTTTAAAAAGAGAGCCTCTGATGCTGGCGAAAAAATCAAAAATAAAATAGGCAATAACTCAACAGTAACAATTTTAGGTGGAGATAACAAACAGTTATATGTTTTTGGAAGCAATTGGGGAAGAGGAAGTGAGATACTTTATCAAGCTATGGGTCTAAAAATGCCTGCTAAAGTGACCGCTAACGCCTTAAAACC
This sequence comes from Clostridium acetobutylicum ATCC 824, assembly GCF_000008765.1. NCBI lineage: Bacteria > Bacillati > Bacillota > Clostridia > Eubacteriales > Clostridiaceae > Clostridium > Clostridium acetobutylicum. Next base: position 912,260 of record NC_003030.1, on the reverse strand, counting down.
AGGATATTATGTTATTTCATCCGAAGTTCTCCCTCAATATATAGGAGATTATTTAATTTACATCAAAGATTCAGCAGCAGACAATTCATTTCAAAATACTGATACATATAAAAATATTCCGGCAGTTAAAAACAATAGAGTTCTTGAAGTTGACGCAAATAAATTTTACTTTAATGATCCAATCTCATTGGACTATGAGTTAGACACATTTATTAATTATTTTTTAGGAAATAGTAAATAATTTAGATTTTTAATGCTCTATCGGAGAATTCACAAACAGAATTCTCCTTCTTTAATTTTTATTTAAAGGAGATGAAGTTTGATTGGACAAAACCAATAGTATAACTAACTTTAGCAGTAAATTAATTTTATCAGTTATAATACTTATTATTATGTTTATTCTTTCATTAATACTTGGAGCAGAGAAGGTATCATTAAATGATGTGTGGCTTGCAGTAAGTAGCAGTGTAAAAAACGGAAATATAAATATAATAAGGGAAATTAGACTACCGAGAGAAATTGCCGCAGTATTTGTTGGAGCAGCTTTAGCAGTTTCTGGAGCTATAATGCAAGGTGTAAGTAAAAATCCTTTAGCAGACCCAGGACTCCTTGGACTTACTGCAGGAGCAAATGCTGCACTGACAATTACTATAACTATAGCACCTTCTGCAAACTATTTAACTATTTTAATTTCATGCTTTTTAGGAGCAGCTGCCGCCGTAGTTCTGGTTTTTGGAATAAGTTTTTCAAAACGAGGTGGATCTTCTCCTCTTAGAATTGTGTTGGCTGGATCAGCAGTTTCGACTTTTCTTTTTGCAATTTCTCAAGGTATGCAAATATACTTTAAACTATCAAAAGATGTATCAATGTGGACATCAGGTGGTTTAATAGGAACATCTTGGGATGAACTTGCTGTTATTATACCATTTATAACTTTAGGACTTGCTACAGCATTTATTTTATCGAGACAATTGACTGTATTATCTTTGAGTGAAGAAGTTGCTGTTGGACTTGGTCAAAAAACAACACCAATAAAGGCAATCCTTTTCGTTGTGGTAACAATTCTTGCTGGAGCTTCGGTAGCCCTTGCATCTAATCTAGTTTTCTTAGGTTTAATGGTGCCACATATAGCTTATTTCATTATTGGAAAAGATTATAGATTTGTAATTCCAATTTCAACTGTACTTGGTGCCGCACTAATGGTTTTTTCAGATATTTTAGGAAGGCTAGTTGCTTCTCCCTATGAAACGCCAGTAGCAGCAATAATATCTATAATTGGTTTACCATTCTTTTTATTCATAGTTCATAAGGGGGGAAAAAACAGTTGATTATAGAGAAAAAAAGAGAAATGAAACATAGACTAGTACTACTTATTATAATACTTCTTACAGTTTTAACCATAGTCATTAGTTTAGGTATAGGTGACTATGCTCTTTCATATAACAATTTGATTCCTACTTTATTAGGACAAGGCTCATTTAAAGATGAGTTTGTTTTATTTGATTTGAGATTTCCACGAATGGCAATAACAATATTATCCGGTATGGCTCTTGCCCTATCTGGCGCAGTCCTTCAGAATATAACAAGAAATGATTTGGCCGATCCCGGTATAATTGGAATAAACTCTGGAGCAGGTGTTGCTGTAACAGTATTTTTTATGTATATGCCAATTGATTCAAAAACTTTTTCTTATTTAGTTCCAATAATAGCCTTTATAGGCGCACTAATCACTGCAGTTATTATATATCTGCTTGCCTACAAAAAAAATGAGGGTGTTCAGCCATTGAGGCTAGTTCTACTAGGTGTAGGTCTTTCAATGGCGCTATCTGGACTTATGATAGTTATTATGTCTCTTGCAGATAGATCAAAAGTAGATTTTATATCTAAGTGGTTAGCTGGAAATGTCTGGGGATTGGATTGGGCTTTTGTCTTGGCTATATTTCCATGTATAGTTATATTAGTGCCATATATATTGTACAAATCTAATACCTTAAATATTATTAAATTAAGTAGAGATGTATCTATAGGCGTAGGCATGTCAATTGAAAAAGAAAGATTTAAACTACTTATGGCTTCAGTTGCATTATCTTCTTTTGCCGTTTCGGTTACTGGAAACATATCATTTATAGGACTCATGGCTCCACATATAGCAAAGGCATTAGTTGGACATAGAAATCAGATGTTTATACCAATAGCAATTTTAATGGGCGGATGGCTTTTATTATTAGCAGATACTATTGGACAGCACTTACTTCAGTCTGGAAATATACCAGCAGGAATAGTAGTTTCGGTAATAGGTGCTCCTTATTTTATATATTTACTTTTAAAGAAATAATAATTTCTCTTATTTATTATAAAATTTCATATAGATATCCTAATATTAAAACTATAATGATGTTGAGCTATAAAGCTTTAAAGAAATTTTATCCAACACAAATACATCAACCAAAGAGTTAATTTTTTTAACAGAATAAATTTTAATATATGGTGATTGTGCGCATTATTCATTAAATTATTTTTTACAATATTTTACACTTAAGTTTTATATTATACTCTGTACACTTATTTCTTTTCTTTCCATATTTAAAACAGGATAATATATTTCTTATAGGGTAATATATAAGTGGGCAAAAATTATTATATGGAGGTGCTTGCACATGGGAATATTAGATGGACTTTTTGGAGAAAACGATGATAATAAAAAAGCAGATACAAATAACGATGCCAAACTTAAACTTCGTAAAGAAGAACTTGATATCAACAAGGATAAAGTTCAAAAAGGTGAAGTAGAACTTGGCAAGGAAATTATAGAAGAGCATAAAGCCGTTGATGTCCCTGTAAAACGTGAAGAAGTAGTAATTGAAAGAAAAGCTCTAAACAATGAAGCAAGCGATTCACCTATAACTGACGAGGAAAGTATTAAAATTCCTGTCAGCGAGGAAAAAGTTAATGTTGGTAAGCATACAGTACTAACTAGTGAAGTTTCAGCCCATAAACATGATGTAGAAGACACTCATCATGTAGATGAAACTCTTAAAAGAGAAGAAGCCAGAGTAAACAGAACAGGCGATGCTGATGTAGTTGATACTCAGCCTAAGCAGCAGTAATATAATAAAAACACCTCCGATGATATTCTCGCGAGGTGTTTTTTAAATTAAATAGGAGGTGTTTTTGTTGAATTCCTCAACTGAAAATGTAACCCTAAAGCTTAAGTCGGAACAATTAGACATAGCCAAACAGTGGATACAAACAGAGGATGTTAAAGCCTACAAGGAAACTTCCTCCATACAAAAAACTTTTACTATACCTGTTGAACGTGAAGAACTCGTAATAGAAAAAATACCTACGGCTTCTGATGATAAAAAAGAAGTTATACGAATACCTCTAAGTGAGGAGGAAGTTAACTTTTCAAAACATAGGATAATTTTAGAGGATGTATCAATATATAAAAATCAAATAGAAGATGTAAGACACATTGAAGAAACCTTAAAAAAAGAAAATCCTAAAATAGAAACCTTCGGTAATGCTAAGGTAATAAAAAAATAATTTCTATTAAATAAGAGCTGCAAAACTAAAAACATATGCAGCTCTCTTTTATTATTCCCCTAATATATTGGCTTTTCTGACCAACCAAATGCAACTATTGCCTTACTAAGACTTGCTCCTAAAGATTTTATGACTATTACATAATTTCCATTAGGTCCCTCTATAAATTTTCCATCTTCTTCAGCTACTAAAGTTGTTTTAGGCGGTACAATCCTCTCATAAACATTAACTCCTTCACATGGCAATTCACTAGTAAAATCAGTAAATCTAATATCCACCTTGTTTTTGGGAAGAGGTCTTAAAGAAGTATTTGTAGGTGATACTCTGTGTGATATCCTTCCCTTTTGAGGAAGATTTGTATTAAGCCATACCTCAGCAATTAAATACTCACTAGACAAGTTTGTAATGGTAAATACATAAGCATACAAATCAATTTTTGAGTCACATGGATTTATCAAACCTGCCCAAGCACCTATGCCTTTATCTACTCCCAAAATTCCTGTTTGTCCTACAAAATACCTTCCCTTTACTGATTCTTCTTGAGAAACTGGAATGCTAACTACTTCTTTCTTTACAATACTTTTATCTTCAAAAAACTGATTTTCGTATTTCATAATTACATCCCCTACGTTTTTTTACGGACTCAATGTAGTCCTTATCAATATATAATATTCAGACTATGTAAAGCTGTTCATAAATTTATGAATCTATGTTCACATTTTATAAAAAACACTTAATCTTCTTTTTACTATAGTATTAAAAAACTTATATGACTTATACTATTATAGGTAAACTATTAACTTATGTATGTCAGTATGGTATTATTAACTATGCTAACCATATAAAATACATAGTACTAAAGGGAAAATTTTTTTATCCCTATAACGAAAGGTAGAAAACAATGAATTTTAAAAAATTAGGAATTAGTGAAGCACTAGTTGAGGTGCTAAAAAAGAGTGGTATTACTGAGCCAACTCCAGTTCAAGCTGAGAGTATAAGCCACATTAAAGGTGGAAGAGATGTCATTGGAGAAGCCCAAACAGGTACCGGAAAAACCCTTGCATTTCTACTCCCTATTTTTGAAAATATATCACCAACATTAAGCGCAGTTCAAGCCTTGATTGTAACACCTACAAGAGAGCTTGCCCTCCAAATAACAGAACAAGCTTTAAAGCTTAAAGAAGCTAAGGATATAAATATATTAGCTGCCTATGGTGGTAAGGATATAGCCTCCCAACAAAAAAAACTTAGAGGAAGCACTCATCTTATTATTGCAACACCAGGTAGACTTTTAGATCTTATCCAGAGAAAAACTGTAGATCTAAGAAAGTTAAAAAGTTTTGTACTTGACGAAGCAGATCAAATGCTTTTAATGGGCTTTAAAAATGATGTAGAAGAAATCCTTAAAAATGCTCCTAAAAAAAGGCAAATGCTTTGTTTCTCTGCAACTATAAGCCCTGCTGTAAAAAAATTAGCCTATAGATACATGACTAACCCTCTTACAATATCTACAAAGAAAAAAGAGGTTACTTTAGAAAACATTGAACAATTTGTAGTAGAAACCACTGACAGAAAAAAATTAGAAGATTTGTGTACCGCATTAAAGCAAGATAATCCCTTTATGGCTATCATATTTGGAAGAACCAAAAGAAGAGTAGATGAACTTGAAGTAGAGCTTTATAGAAGAGGTTTTGACTGTCAAAAACTTCACAGTGATTTAACTCAAACAAAACGTGAAAGAATTATGAAGTCCTTTAGAAATGGTGATTTTCAATACCTTCTAGCTACAGATGTAGCATCAAGAGGTCTAGATATAAGTGGAGTAAGTCATATATATAATTATGATGTTCCAGATAATCCTGAAAGCTACATACATCGTATAGGTAGAACTGGAAGAGCTGGAGAAGAAGGCTACACTTGCTTGTTCGCTGCTGAAAGAGATAAAAGAAAATTAGAAGATATAGAAGCTGCCATTAAATTTAAGATACCTAGAAGAGATTTAACTGGAGGTAAAAATGAACGCTAAAGGCAATTTTAATTACAATAGTGCAGAAAAAAAGAACAAAAACTTCATGTATCAAAATCTTGAAAGAAGCCATTGCTACAGCTGCGACTTTTCAATGTCTAATTTCAACTATGTAAATTTTAGAGGAGCACACTTTAAGTTCTGTAACCTTTATAAATGCAGCTTTAAGCATGCAGAATTCATTGGCTCAAATTTAAAAGGAAGCGATTTTAAAGATGCAGTGTTTGAAAATACTGTTTTTGACTCAGTAAGACTTGAAGATGTTAGCTTTAAAGACGCAAAATTTATAAATACTATATTTGTATCAACCAATACAGCCGCAGCTAAAAACTTAGATATAAAAAATCCAGGTATAAGAATCTTTAATGAAATGCCTAAACTTGAAATTAGTGATAACTTAAAAAATGCTGTTTTAAGTGCAATGGAAAATAAATATATAAAAAAATCACGAATTCTCGATACAAAGGATGGAGGAATAAATACTCTAAGTCTTATGCTTCTTCTAGAAAATTTTGACGAAGAAACATTGATTAAGGGGCTTACACTTCTTAATAGTCAGATAGATAGAGATTTTTATACTCTTAGCTATATAACAAAATTCTTAGAAAATATGCCTAAAGAGTAAAAATTAAAGAAAGGTGCTAGCATATAAACACCTTTCTTATTTATTATCTATCCAAGTACACCTTAGTTGTAGCCTTTAAAGTTATTTAATTTCTATTCACTTTTATTTTACCTATTTTCTTCTTTCCATTTTCACTCGTTTTAAAGCCTAACAATTATGTGTAACCTCTAATTTATTGTTTGGATATATAGTTCCATAAGTGGCACAAAAAAGCATACATCCACATACATCACTGCTAAGCCCAAAATTTATTCTATCTTCATAAGTATCAAGACTATCAGCTCTAATTGTAGACACAAGTTTCTTTAAATCAAGCATCCGCAAGTATTTGTAAATTATTTTATAACTTGTTAATTTGTCTTCATTTCTATATACATTGTAATCTTGAATCTTTTTATAAATTAGGCTCGGACTATAAAGATCATGGTTTACCTTTCCATACTCATCTTCAAATTTTTTCATTTCTTCTACTATGTAATTAGGGTATTTTTTCTCTCTTTTTTTCTGGTCTCCAAACTCCCAAAAGGGATAAGCTATGTCACACAAATATTCTATAAACCACTAACCCGGAATATCCGCATCCTCCAAACCATGATTTAAATCACCTGAAATTAAAATTGAGTGTCCCCAAAATAAATCTCCATCATCATGCCAAAATTCAAATTCTCCATTTGGTCTTACCGTAATAGCTTCAAGCTTCATACGCTTTTTAAATTCTTCAGCTGTTATTTCTTCCTCATCCTCTTCAAGCCAACTTTCATTCTTTAAACCAAGAAGCTTTTCAACCGCATAATCACAAACACGCTTTTGCCACATTAATTGATTATTCCACAAGTCTTTTGCGACCTCTAAGCTAGAGGCTATATTTTCATCATCATCTAGTAGCAAATTAAGATTAATTCTATCTTCTCCCCAAATTATATTTCCACCATACCACTTAACCATTCTATCAAAAACAAGGCTTCCAAAATCAGGATCAACATAAGTAACTGTTTTTTGAAGTTCCTTTAAGTATTCATTTAATTCCTTATCATTTGAAACTTCCTCAATAAATCCTTCTAAAAGCGCATCAGGTCTACCAAATACACTTTTCTCAATCATACGCGCTTTTATTCTTACTATGGTTTCTGCTTTTATTACCTTCTGTATACTTTTTAATTCTTCATCTGTAACTTTTTTCTTAATATGAAGTGGTGTGGTTTTTATACTACTACCATTAATTCTCCATGCATCTAGTTCTGTATTTAAGGTCCATATGTTCTCGCCACCTGCTCTTCCAGCAGTAACTCCACTTATAGATACTATCCCTGTTATTTCTGATACAGGACATTCTTTTAATTGCTCCAATAGATCTTTTTCTGTTTTAGAATTATTTCTTAAAGTATTTAACATTAGTTATACTTCCTTTCTTATGTTGACTATCTTACTAATATCCAATTATCTTAAAATATTATTCTACTCTTCAGCAACTCTGCCTACCCCATAAAGTATTTCACAAAAATAATATTTTGAGGCTACGACCTTTTTCAATTTCTATAAACTAGTTTTACCTCTTTTATAGAAATCCATTCCAAAACCTTGTAGGGAAGCTTTTTAAGCCTTTTTTGTTTGTGATAAATCTCCTCATAAAAACTTAAGCTTAAATATATTTAATAATTCATCCATGCATTTAAGCACTTTCCTATTATTTCTGATTTAATATAATTAAATTATTATATGGAATTATACCATAATTTTATGAAATTATTCTACTAATAGCTTTACAATTTTTTTCTTTCCTATTTGAATTACATCATTACTTTTTAAGATAATATCATTAAAATCTATAACTTTTCTTCCATTTAGTTTTACCCCACCCTGAGCGATAAGTCTTCTTGCTTCACTTTTTGATGTATTTGAATTAATTTTTACAATTGCCTCAATTAAATTATTCTCTGACCTAACTTTAAAAATCGGTATATCTTCTGGAATTTCTTTATCTTGAAATAGATTTTTAAAGTATATTTCTGCATTAAGGGCTTCTGCTTCATTATGGTATAAACAAACAATTTCCTTAGCAAGCTTCATTTTTATATCTCTAGGATTAACTTTATCCTCATTAAGCTGTTTCCTAATTATATCAATTGCGTCTGGATGCATATCTGTACAAAGCTCAAAATATTTAATTATTAAGCTGTCCGGTATTTGCATAACTTTTACGTACATATCCTTTGCACTTTCTTCAATACCAATATAGTTACCTAAGCTTTTACTCATCTTTTCTTTTCCATCTATCCCTTCTAACAGAGGCATAAATATAGCTATCTGTTTTTCCTCTCCATATTCTGCTTGAAGAGTTCTCCCCATTAAAAGATTAAATCTCTGGTCAGTCCCACCAAATTCAATATCAGCTTTAATAGCCATTGAATCATACGCCTGCATTAAAGGATAAAAAAATTCATGTATTCCTATACTTTGCTGATTTTTAAACCTCTTTTTGAAGTCCTCTCTTTCAAGCATTCTAGCCACTGTGTATTTTGAAGCAAGCTCAATTACCTCTTTAAAATTTAATTTTTCTAACCATTGGCTATTAAACCTCAAATCAGTTTTATTCCTATCTAATATTTTAAATATTTGCTTTTCATAAGTTTCAGCATTTTTCATAACCTGCTGACTTGATAGCTGCTTTCGTGTTTTTGATTTTCCCGTAGGATCTCCTATCATTCCTGTAAAATCACCTATAATTATAACTATTTTATGACCTAGGTCCTGAAGCTGTTTTAATTTTCTTAATACCACTGCATGACCTAAGTGTATATCAGGCGCACTTGGATCAAGTCCTAATTTAACCACTAATTGTGTATTTTCCTTTTCTGCTTTTATTAACTTCTCTTTTAATTCTTTAGCATCTATTATTTCTTCTGCGCCCTTTTTTATTATTTTTATTTGTTCATCAATATTCTTCATTATATTTTCTCCTTTATATTTTTATATAAAAAAAACTCCCATCCTTAATTAATAAGGACGAGAGTTACATTCGCGGTACCACCTTAATTTATTAGCATCTCACAATACTAACCTTTTCAAGTACGATGTATAGAATTCATACATGATACTCTATCCTTTTAACGTTGGAAAGGAATACGCCTTCAGCCTACCACCTTCTAGTTTGAAAGCTTTGGTGAGGTGCTCAGAGATGTATTCAGAATACTTATTCTTGCTTCCTCTCAGCTAACGGAAGCTCTCTGTAAAAGCTCTAGGTAATCCTACTCTTTCTCTTCAATGCATTTAAATATATTTTTTTACCAATACTATCATATAAATAATAAAAAATCAACACATTGCATTAATCGAAAATGGAAGTAACAACATCATTGCATATCACATACTATATAAACGTACAAACTCATATTAGGAGGATTACTGTGATATATTTTTGCCCCTTTCATAGAAACGCTTTCAATTACTTAAATGATGATTTTAGATATACTGGGTTTCAAAGACAAGACAAAACAATTATAGATAACTGGAATACAGTTTCTACACCTCCTGCACCTACGCTAAAACCAGTAAAGATTGATCCTAGAAATACTGCACTTTTAATATTAGATATGGAAAATACACTATGTACAAATCCAGAATGTAGAGCTTCTATACCTAAAATTCGTAATTTACTTGTAAAGGCTCGCGAAAACAATATACCAGTCATTTATAGCCTTAGACCAACAGCTACTGCTTTAGATGTAATTAAACCTTTAGCTCCTCTGCCAATGGATCTTGTTGTAAGATCTGGTGTGGACAAATTCTATAAAACTAATCTAGGCGAAATATTACAACAAAAAAACATTAAAAATGTTATAGTTACAGGCTATGCTGCAAACGGAGCAGTTCTTCATACTGCTACTGGTGCTGCTCTTCGTAATTATAATGTAATTGTTCCTGTTGATGCTGTATCCGCAGACGTTCCCTATGCTGAACAATACACTGCCTGGCATATGATTAATAGTCCTGGAACAAGGGATAAGGCAGTATTAACACGAACTAATCTAATATCAATTTAAGGTGCGAAAAACACCTTAAATTAATTTTTTAATACTTACATGCCTACTAATATATTATTTATATCTTCGCTTACTCTTATTCTTTCACTATAAACCCACTCTTCATCAAATTCCAAATTGAATATTTTAGAAAATGAGTAATACATGTTTATCTTTTGATAGTAAATTTCAAGCTCATCTAAGCTCCCTCTAAAACATTCTGGTTTAAATATACTGTCCTGCTTATTAATAAAAATCTCAACTACGTATCCCGAGAAAGTGCTCATTAATTCTTCCTTTGATACATCAAAAGGAACCTTTAATAAATCCCATTGAACCTCCTCACTTAATTTATATTTCTTTATCCTATCCAATATCATCATATATTCACTTATATCCATTTTGGTGTAGTAATCTAACTTTTCTTGTCTAGTGCTCCACAAAGCTAACTTTTCACTTAAAGGCAGTCCTTTAATCCTAAGTATAGCCTCAGAAGGACCAATAACAGCTCTTCTTATACTTTTATCCTCTTCCTCTAATTTTTCCTTAATAAAATCTTGAGTATCTCCTGCACTTGCCACATAGCCAACATCATAAATTCCAATTCTTCCCGCACGTCCGCTTATTTGCTTTACTTCTTGTGAAGTTAACTCCCTTATTTGTTCTCCATCAAACTTTCTTATGTTTATAAAAATTATTCTTCTGATAGGTAGATTAACTCCCATTCCTATAGCATCAGTAGTTACTAAAACTTTAGTCTCTTTTTTTATAAACTGTTCATATTGAAGTTTTCTAACCTCTGGTGGCAAATCACCATATATTATACTTGCTTTAATGCCTCTAGCAGAATAACTTTGAGCTATTTCAAGCACTCTCTTCTTAGAAAATACAACAACAGCGTCTCCTTCTTTTATATCCTTATAGTTAAAGCTTTCATCCTCAACTTCAAGTGGAATAGCTCTCTTGTACTCCTTTATCTCATACTCATCCTCGCAATCCTTTATGATTGTTTCAAGTATATACCTTGCATTAATAGCACCACATATATGAATTTCATCACACTTTAGTCCAAGAAGAGCCTTACTCCATGCTATTCCTCTTTGATAATCACTGATCATTTGGATTTCATCAATAACTGCTATGTCATAGTGCTCTTTTAAATCTACCTTCTCTATTGTGCAGGATATATGAGTAGAATCTGGTTTTAAAATTTCCTCTTCGCCAGTCAATAAATCGCAAATAATCCCTTCATTATTTAATTTTTCGAAATTCTCTAAGGCAAGAATCCTCAATGGTGATAGATATACCCCTCTCCTTGCTGTTTTAAGGCGTTCTACAGCATTGTAAGTTTTTCCTGTATTTGTATCACCTAGATGGATATAGAACTTTCTATGCATTCTGCGTGTTTCAATGTATTCATTTTTAGGGTTATCTGGGAATTTTTCTTCAAATTCTTTTGCTATAAGCTTAGGAATATGATGTTTAGTGAGTACTGTCATAAGTCCTGAATTATAAAAAGCATTATAATTCTCTTCTAAAACCTCATAAAAATCAAAATTTGTTCCGTTTTTCTTATTATAATATTCAAGCATCCTTTTACCGGTGTCATTTAAAAGCTCTTTATACCTATCATATGTATAATCAAAATCTCTAAAGCCTTCCTTCTCAAATTCCTTTAGCTGCCTTAACTTTTTTCTTATTGCAGATTCATGCTCTATAAGTGCACCTGGCTTTGAATGATGTACAATCTCCTCAATTTGATTAATTTGACTTTTTAATTTTTTAAATTCTCTTTGAGCACCATTTTTCTTCATATATACCTCCCCTATATTATTACTCTAATTATATTATATCTATTATATGTTAATTATAAAAACCTCTTTAATAATTTTATAAATATTTATAAGGACGCAATTAGGTAGGCATATATTATTATAATATGAGCCTACCTTTAAATTACACATTAACTTAAATTAATTTATCAATGTTTCCGGATTTAAAATATTGAATATTTTCTCTAATCTTTTCGTACGGCAAGTTCCACCACTTAATTTTTAAAAGCTTTGAAATCACGTCGTCATCAAATCTTTTCTTTATAACCCTTGCTGGTACACCTGCAGCAACAGTATAAGGCGGAACATCTTTAGTAACTACTGCTCTTGCTCCAATAATCGCACCATCACCAATTTTTACTCCTGACATAATTACAGCATCATAACCTATCCATACATCATTTCCTATTACAATATCCCCCTTATTATCCCATGCCTCCGTTATTCTTTTAACGTCTAAATCCCATTCTTCATAAAATATCGGGAATGTATAGGTAGATAGTGATTTCATACTGTGATTTGAGCTGTTCATAAGAAACTTTGCTTTGCATGCAATTGAACAAAACTTTCCAATTATTAACTTATCACCATTTATAGGATACTGATATAGTACATTATTTTTTTCAAAATCTCTTGCGTCATTATAAAAATCATTATAGATTGTATAATCTCCAACTTCTATATTTTTTCTTGTAATAACATTTTTAAGATATACAGTTTGGTAATCATTACTTCTTGGATATATTTTATTTAAATTTGGAATAGTCATATTTATTTCTCTCCTTTTTATTGTGCTATTTTTTGACTATTCCACTACTACAATGCATTTTTTCATAAAACCACTTCCTAGTTGTCTTTGTTTTAAATTACATTTATAATCTTCACTTTAAAAGTAGAAATCTCTCTATAATTTATTAATCATACTGGCATTATAAGCCGCACCAAAGCCATTATCTATATTTACCACGCTCACACCACTAGCACAGCTGTTCAGCATTGACAATAAAGCTGAAATCCCTCCAAAATTTGCTCCATAACCAACACTTGTTGGAACTGCTATTACAGGTTTATCAACTAATCCACCTACAACACTAGCTAAAGCTCCTTCCATTCCCGCAACTACTATAACAACCTTAGCTCCCTTAATAACATCTAATTTAGAAAAAAGCCTATGTATTCCTGCAACTCCTACATCAATTACTTTTTCAACCTTATTTCCTAATATTTTTGCTGTCTCGTAAGCTTCCTCTACTACTGGTAAATCAGAAGTTCCTGCTGCCACAATAGCTATATAACTATCTGTAACTTTTTCATCTTTTTTTCTAATAGTTATTGTTCTTCCAAGTTTATTGTACTCTGCATCAGCACATATTTGCTTTACTGATTTATACATTTCTTCAGTTGCCCTAGTTCCTAAAATATTATTATTTTTTGTAAGCATAAATTTAACAATATCACTAACTTGTTTCACTGTTTTTCCCGCACAATATATTACTTCTGGGTATCCAACTCTAATTTCTCTATGATTGTCTATCTTTGCAAACCCTAAATCTTTAAAAGGTAAATCCTCTAGTTCTTCAAGAGCTTTTTCTATGTCTATTTTGTTATCTCTAACACCTTGTAATAAAAGCTTAATCTCTTCTTTATCCAACAGTTTTTCCTCCCAAGGTTTTATTTATCAGAAATTTTGGCTATAGTCTCATTGAAGCTTCCTACCCTATATCCTTGCAAATCTAATGATACATATTTAAATCCACATTTTTTTATATTCTCTGAGATAGTATCTAAAAGCTCTTCATTAAACAATTTGCTCCTATCCTCTCTAGCGACTTCAATTCTTGCCAAGTCATCATGACACCTTACTCTAATAGCTCTAAAGCCAATACTCATCATATATCTTTCTGCTCTTTCAATTTTCTCAAAATCTTCTACCTTAAGTTCATTTCCATAAGGTATTCTTGTTAAAAGACAAGCATATGGTGGTTTGTCCCAAGTTTTAAGTCCTAGTTCCTTTGAAAAGGTTCTTATTTCTGCTTTAGTTAATTTACATTCTAAAAGAGGACTTTTTACTGATAATTCCTTCAAAGCTCTTAGTCCTGGTCTATAATCCTTTATATCATCAAAGTTTGTACCATCAATTACACAATCATATCCCTGTCTTTTAGCTGCATCTAATATCATGCTAAACACTGCAGTTTTGCATAAATAGCATCTATCTTCTGGATTAAATTTAATTGAATCAATAATAGGTGCTTTTATAATTTCATGTTCTACTCCTAATTCCTTTACTAACTCCTCTGCTTCTCTTATTTCCCACTTTGGAATATATGGAGATAAAATTGTAACTGCCTTTACGTTATCTCCAAGGGCTTCTTTTGAAGCTTTAAGCAAAAAAGTACTATCTACACCACCTGAAAATGCTAAAACTACTTTTCCTAAGCTTTTAAGGTACTTTATTAGTTCCTTATATTTTTCATTATTTATCACTTATTTTCCACCTCTCATCTAATATTATTTTAAATCTTGTTTATATACTGCTTTATATACCTTATGTATGGATACATTTTTTTCTCTTGCTATATCCTTGCACTCCTCATATTCTGGTTTGTACTTCACAAGCTCGCCTTTATAATAAGCTTTCTTTACTGTAATATCTCCGAATTCTGTTTTTACTTTTGAAAACTCTCTTTTTAACATTATTTTTTCAACCTTATACCTTCTAACTCCTATGGATGTAGTTTCCTCAAAAATAACATCTAAAACTTCTCTTTCTGACTTTTCATTAGTCAAAACACTGAGTTTTATTCCCGGTCTTCCTTTTTTCATACATATAGGTGTTTTAAATACATCTAAAGCTCCTACCTTAAAAAGCTTTTCCTCCACATATCCATAAATCTCTGGATTCATATCATCTATATTAGTTTCAAGTATATATTGATTTTCTATATCTTGAAAGCTCTCTTCTTCTCCTAAATACACTCTTAAAACATTTGGAATTTCTAGATCCCTATGCCCTATTCCATATGCTGTCTTTTTAATTATGAAATCAAGCTTTTGTGTGAATTCCTTAACATTTGCTGCAAGTATAGCTGCTCCTGTTGGAGTGGTTGTTTCAAATTGAACTATACCAGTATTTATAGGTATATTCTTTAAAATTTCCACTGTTGCCGGCGCTGGTACTGGCATAATTCCATGAGCACATCTAACAAAGCCTCCTCCAACTTGAACTCTAGATGCAAGTATCTTATCTACTTTTAAGTAATCTATGCAAATAGCTGCCCCTACAATATCCACAATTGAATCGACAGCTCCAACCTCATGAAAATGTACTTCATATAATTCTCTTCCATGAACTTTCGCCTCTGCCTCTGCAACTTTCATAAATATATTTAAACTAAGCTTTTTAACCTTGTCATTTAATGTACTTGAGTTTATTATTTCCTCTATATCCCTTAAACTTCTATGATGATGCTCATGACTGTGCGCTGGTTCATCGTTTTTAATTTCGTGATGATTGTGCTTATGCTCATGATTATGTAAAACTTCTTCTAATTCATGTTTGTTATGATGTTCATCCTTTAATATAACATCTACTCTAGTTCCTGTTATTCCAAGCTTTTGCCCTTTTTCAATTTTTATTTCGTATTCCGATCCCAAATTAAGCTTTAAAAGCTCATCAATTAAATATTTCTTAGGAACTCCTAAGTCTACAAGTGCCGCTAAATTCATATCACCACTTATTCCACAAAAACAATCATAATACAATATCCTCATATTTATCACTCCTCTTACTCTTAACCGCTTACTTGTCCAATGTTTATCATATAATATTACATTCCATTAAAAACTCTCTATCGCTTATAATATTTTCATATCTATCATCTCTTATTATTTTATGATTTTCTGAAAATACAACAGCTCTATTAAATACTCCTTCAATATATTCAAAATCATGAGTTGCGCAAATTATAGTCTTACCACTTTTATTTAAATCTATTAAAAGCTCTTTTAAAAAGCGTTTTCCTTTTGGATCTATTGCATTCATAGGTTCATCTAAGGTTATCACCTCTGGATTCATGGCTAGTACGCTGGCAATAGCTACTCTCTTTTTCTCTCCTCCGCTTAAGTTATATGGATGTTCCTCCTTTAACTTTTCTATATTAAGCAGCTTAAGGCAGTCTCTCACCCTTTTATCTACCTCTTCTCCTTCAAGTCCCATTTGCATAATTCCAAATGCCACCTCATCAAATACTGTAGAACAAAATAACTGAGCGTCAGAATTTTGGAATACAAATCCCACTCTTTTATGAAATAACTTTAAGAATTTATTGTTTTTTAATGTATTCTCATTTATTTCATTATTGTCAAATACATACCTACCACTGCTTGGAAAAAGAATCCCGTTCAATACCTTTAAAAAAGTTGACTTTCCGCTGCCGTTAGGACCTATAATAGCCACAGCTTCCCCCTCATTTATATCAACATTTACATCGCACAAAGCTGCCCTATTCTTATATGTAAATGAAACTTTCTCTAATTTTATCATTAATAACTCTCCATTCTATTAGTATTGCAAATGAATGAATCTTAAGTATATGAATATAATAAGTAAAATTAAGTTTATTATCATGTATATATAATCATTTTTTTGGAATTTCAAATTTGCTTTTGTAACGTATTCTCCTACAAATCCCCTGCACTCCATAGCACTAAACATCTCTTCACTCATCTTATAAGATTTTATAAACAAATTTCCCATGATTCCTGTGAATGAATTATATTTATTATAGCTTATGCCAACTGTTCTAAGTTTTAAAGCATATAACAAGTCTATAGAATACTCTCCTAAGACAACAATATATTTTATAGTTATATCCATAATCCATATAAAGATATCTGGAACAAATAATAATTTTAGTGATTTATTAACCTCGTTCCATTTAGTAGTGTGTGATAATAAATTTACAAGTATTATAGTTATTATTATTTTTTGAACGATAAGTACACTATTATAAGCATTTCCATAAAGAATGGATGGAAATAATGCAATAAAGGTTATAATAGGAAATATAAGGCTTCTAAAAAATATTCTTTTTCTCAGTTTATTTTCTATAAAAAATAGAGCTATCAAAACATATGCGTCCATTACTAATAAACTACCTATATTCCTTGATATCGCCACACATATTATAAGAACTATATTACTTATAACCTTCAGTGTAGGATTTAATGAGTATATTACCCCATTAGTATTTTTATTTTGCTTAATTATTGCTATTGTTTTGATTAATGAATAAATGCTTTTTTCTACATAGGAGTCTTTTTCTTCCTTAGGAATATATTTATCCTTTTCTGAAAGCCACTTTGGAATCATACTTTCTCCTTTTTTACCTTCTCTAAAATTTTAAATATCATTAGTATTATTACTACTCCAACCACTGCTGCCAATATATATCCAATATAGTCCTTTAAATTACCTACATTATATCCCTGAAATAGTGAATTAAACTTAAAACCATTTTTCATTCCCTTAGGTGTAAAACCTATAAGATTTTTAATTTGCTTTACATTCCATTCTCCCCATGCTGTACCGCTCGACAAAAGTCCTAATGGGGTAGCCAAAATAAGTAGCCCCAGTATAACGTACAAAAATCTATTTTTACTATTGTTTTCCTTGTATATTATTTCAGGAGAAGCTTTCTTTACATAGCTGTACGCTCCAACTGTTATAATTCCTTCTAAAAATCCAACCACCAACAAATGTGGTATTAACATAGATGGAATAGATACTGTTAAACCATAAGGACTATATAGTGGCTTTCCTAAAGCATCCTTAAAAAGCAGTGGTTGAATACCAAACTCAATTGCTGCAAATAAGGCAGCTAGGTTTACAGCTATATATCCAGAAAAAAACGCTCCGAAATACTCACCTTTTTTACTCTTTGAAAATCTTTTTATCATCTTAAATAAATTAAATGATACAAAAGGTATTATAAACGCCATATTAAAACAGTTTACACCTATTGCCAAAATACCACCATCGCCGAAAAATAACGCTTGTATTACAAGTGCTACTGTAACTGCAAGCACTGCAGCATATGGTCCAAGTAAAATAGCCACAAGCGCCCCTCCTATAGCATGGCCAGTAGTTCCTCCTGGTAATGGGACATTAAACATCATAACTAAAAATGAAAAAGCGGCGGCTACTCCAAGTAGGGGCATTTTCTTCCTTGAAATCTCACCTTTTACTTTTATTATTGCATTTCTCCATACAGGCAACATAAATGCCCCAAAAACAGCACAGGTTGAAGGACTCAAATAATTATCAGGTATATGCATAAATTTATCTCCCCCTGAATCAAATAAATTTTATTTATGCGAATAATAATATTATAAGACTTAAAGTTAACTCTAAGTCAAGTAACTTTGAAAAAAATTTCAATTTAACCTTGATATGCAAATTAAATACACGTATTTATGTTAACACAGGAGCCTACTCTAAATAGTATAAAATAAGTGTAAATGTTAACTATATAAAAAAACAATTCTAAATTATATATTTAACATTTACACCTTTATGTTAAAAGATAGCTAACTTATAATTATAGTAATAAATATACGACGTAATTGTATTAAGTATGAAATTATTAATATATTTTATTAAACAAGAATATAGCAATAATACTTCCAAACATTGGTGCCAAAACAGGAATCCAGGCATATGTCCATTCAGAATTGCCTTTATTTTTAAGTGGCAAAAGTGAATGTACTATACGAGGGCCCAAATCTCTAGCTGGATTTAATCCAGGACCAGTTGGACCACCTAAAGATGCAACTAATGAGCATACAAGAAATCCAAGACCAACATAACCTACTGCAGGTGTACTTTTTACTCCAGTTGAATTAAGAATAAACATTGCACCTAAAACCAATAAGAATGTGCCAAAAAATTCTGTGACAAATCCATTTATATGACTTCCTGATGCTGATATAGTAGAACATGTACCAAGAATGCTTTTAGTATCCTCTGTTTGTTTATAAAACGGAAGGTATATAAAGTAAAGAATAACTTGACCTATTATAGCACCTACAAACTGAGCCAATATATATGGTATAACCTCAGACCACGGAAAAAGCCCATTTACTGCTAATCCTATTGTCATAGCTGGATTTGTCTGACTACCACTAATTTTATTAAACATTAAAGCTGGAAGCATTACACCAACACCATAACCAATGGCAATAATAATCCAGCCATTGCGATACCCTTTAGTTCCTTTTAATTCTACATTAGCAACTGCACCGTTACCAAATAGTACTAAAATTGCTGTACCAAGCATTTCGCAAACTAACTTTACAGCTAAACTATAATGCATTATTATCTACTCCTTATATTAAAAATTCTATTCCACAATTACTGAAAGTCCATCTGGAATAACTGTTACTTTAGCATCTTTTCCTTCTATTTTATAAGCACGCTCTAGTGCCTCTTCAAAATTTGAAACAAGCTCCATATGCATACCACAAATAAGCTTTTGATCAACAAGGTCAGAAACCATTATTACATGGTGCTTTGAAAGAATACGCGCTAATATTTGAGAAGTCCATTGATCTGGAATTGTCTTCTGGCGTTCTGTATGAATAGCTTTTTCTAAGAATTCTTCAGGTGTTTTTACATTAGCAAGATTTTTGTAAAAACCTTCTCCCCCATGCCCATCCCTACATCCAGCAACCATTATAATTACACCATTTTCTTTATTTGTAGCTTCTGCTGCGGTCATTCCTTTTACTGCTTGATAAATATTTTGATCAAGAGGATAACCACCATTTGTAGACACTGCAATATCACAAGGCACTTTTTTAACTCTTGCCAAATCCTTTACGAAATCACAACCTGTCTCATGGGCTTTTTCTACATCTCCTGCAAAAGAGCCAATAATCTTTTTGTTGCCGTCAAGAACTACATTTAAAATAAACTTAAGACCGGCTGTTCTAGCTGCATAAACCATATCTTCATGAATAGGGTTGCATTTTATATTACCAGTTCGTGCTTTATTTGAATTTATAAACTCGCCACAATGATTGGCCATAATTGTTTTATAAGAAGCTATTCCAGGTAATACAGATTTACGCCCACCAGAAAAACCTGCAAAAAAGTGAGATTCAATAAATCCTTCAGCAATAAGTAAATCCGCCTCTGCAGCAATTTTATTGATAATGCATGGACCTCCTGATGGCAGAGTACCTATTTGTACCATAGCAGAATCATCAGTTGAAACATGCATTACAATATTCTCTCTTTTTACAATTTCCTCACCATACTTATCCACTAACTCCTCATGAGTAGATGGACGGTGAAACCCCGTAGCAACAAGTATAATAATGTTTGCATTAGGTTCAACACTACGAATACGACGAAGCAAAATAGGTGTAATAATTTTTGAAGGAACAGGACGCGTGTGATCAGAACTGATTAAAACTATATTTTTCTTTCCCTTCACTAATTCCTCCAGTTTAGGTGAAGCAATAGGATTATCAAGAGATTTTTCAACAAGCTCCTTCTCTGATAGACTATTTTTATAATTTTCTGATTTTGAAACTAAAATACCAGCTAAATTTCTCTTATATATTTTTGCAGTAATTTGTTTTTTATCATAAGGTAATTTTATATTAACATACTCCATAACTTATTCATCCTCCCTTTATATTTTCTAAAAATTTCTTTTTTTGTATGTCGAGATTATTATAGTTCAATGGAATATACTTGTATAGCCAAATAAAAAAATGGCTGACATAAAAAAATTTCATAACAAAATTAATTTTATATCAGCTGTAATAAATATTAGCTATCCCTTTGATTTAATTTTACAACGTAATCAGTAAATATTTTTATCGCACTATACTTTGGATTTTCTTTTTTATATAGTAGAAAGGCTTTTATTTCATACGGTGGGTCAATGTTAAAGTATTCTTGCTTATATTTAAACCCAAGTGTATTGAGAAGACGTTCTGTAATAAATGCTCCAGCAGTGTCCTGCTTGCAATATTCAATGAACGCATATGGAGATGGTAATTTTGCTGCCACCGTCGGCATTTTCCTCTCAATATTAAAATACTGATCAATCATTTTGTTCATGAAATTATCCGGCGGATATTTCACTAATGGCACTTTTAGCATATTGTCCCTTTTTATAGTGCCAGATATTTCTTTGATTTTTGGCGCATAATATACAATCTTATCCTTTCTAAATAGGGACTTTTCAAAATTTTCTAAGGTCTCATCATCAAAAAGAAAGGTAGATGCAATATCAATTTTACCATTATTTAAAGCGCGTATAAGTTCATTTTTTTCCATACTATAAACTGTAATTAGTATGTTCTTATTCTTTTGAAAATAATTGACGTGTTGATTCATTAGTATGTCTCCAAGTGATGTAAGTACCCCTACTTTTAGTTCTATTGCTTTTTCACCATTTATTTGTTGAAATTCGTAAATTACTCCCACCAATTCTGGCAGTATTTCACTTATCTTCTTATAGAAAATTTCACCTTCAGGTGTTAAACTGCTACCTCTATTAGAACGTAAAATGAGTTTTACTCCCAAAGTCTCTTCAAGTTTTTTCATTTGAAAGCTAAAGGCTGATTGCGTTATGTTTGCTTGATTAGCTGCAAGTGTAAAATTTCGTACTTTCCCGTAAATTATAAAATTCTCTAATTCTTGAATGCTAGGCAACTCTTTTATTTAAAACACCTCCTAACTTTTTAATATATCATATTTGTTTTTTTATTTCAAAAATAATACCATTAGTTCCTACAAAAACCAATGGTATTATCTTCTTATTATTTCGTTTAGTAATCTACAATAAAATATCTCACACTTTAAATTTTATAAAAGCCTAACTTTAGAAATATTTTTCTAGTTAAAGCCATCTACCTTCAAAGGAATTTGCTACATCCTTTAGGTATTTTGTAATTTCAATATGCTGCGGACAAGACTTTTCGCACTGCTTACATCCTATGCAATCAGATGCTTTTCCGTAAATTTTTATATATTCTTTATAATCTGATTTTTGCTTAGATGAACCAGTATTTAAGTATTGCTTTTCCTTATTGTATAATGAAAAATATTTAGGAATAGGTATATTCTTAGGACATCCCTCTACACAATATTGACAGGCTGTACAAGGAACAGTAATGGATTTATGTATGATTTCTACTGCCTCTTCAATAACTTGATATTCTTCATTATTAAGTGGTTTAAATTCCATCATATAGCTTGTATTATCAAGCAGCTGGCTCATGTCAGACATTCCACTTAATACCATCATGACATTATCATGGCTTGCCACATAACGAATTGCCCAAGAGGGTACTGATAAATTAGGATGATAGTTTTTGAATAACTGCTCTGCTTCTTTTGGCACCTGTGCAAGTTTGCCTCCTTTTATAGGTTCCATAACTACAATTGCCTTATTATGTTTTTTTGCTACTTCATAGCATTTTCTTGATTGAACACTTTCATTTTCCCAATCCAAGTAATTTATCTGCAGCTGAACAAAATCCACTTCTGGATGCGCTAATAAAATTTCATCCAATAACTCTGAGGTATCGTGAAAAGAGAAACCTATATTTCTTATTTTTCCTTCCTCTTTCTTTTTCTGAATAAACTCAAAGCTTTTAAATCTTTGAGCTGTAGCATAGTTTTTCTCTCCTAATGCATGAAGAAGGTAATAATCGAAATAATCCACACCACATTTCTCTAATTGCTCATTAAAAATTCTTTCTTGATCGCCTTCTTCTTTTAAGAACATTGTTGGCAGCTTTGTTGCTAAAGTAAAGCTGTTCCTTTTATGGCGTTTTACTAAAGCTTCCTTAATAGCCAGCTCACTTTTACCTGTATGATACATATAAGCTGTATCAAAGTAGGTAAATCCCCTCTCTATAAAAGTATCAACCATTTGATTTACTGCTAAAAGATCAATGCTTCCTTGATCATTTTGATCTTTTAGAGGTAAACGCATAAATCCGAAACCCAATTTTTTTGTTTCCATATAATAACTTCCTCCTATTTATTTTAAACTTTTTTATGATGTCTTACTGAGATTTTAATTCTTTTTCTCTAAGTAATATCCTTTTTTCATAACCATCAATTTTTTTGTCTAGCCTTTCTAAGGTTTGCTGCATTACTTTAATTTTTTTAACAAGTTGACTGCGCTGTTCTATTAAAAGCTGTTTTCTTGTACCAATAGTAGAATTTCCTTCTTGAAACATTTTTACATACTCTATTAATACTTCAATGGAAAGTCCTGCACTGCGCATACACTTTATAAACTGAACCCATTTACAATCTTCATGTGTATAATCTCTAATACCACTGCTATTTCTATTTACTGCTGGAATAAGTTTAATTCTTTCATAATATCTTAACGTATCAGCTGAAATATCATATTTTTGGCTTACCTCTTTAATTGTCATATAACCTCCCCCTTCAAAAGTAATGCTTTTGTTTACATGAATTTATTACTGTTAAACACATACCAATTATATAATTTATATCTTTTCCTAACTTATTTTATCTTTCTTAAATTTTTCTAGTAGGAATAATGCTATTTTTTCAAACTTTTCTACAACATCTTTTAAGTGTGTAGTAATTTTGATATGTTGTGGACACGCACTTTCACACTGTTTACAACCAATACATTCACTGGCTTTTCCATGATTAATAGCAATATTATTATAATACACCATCTGACTTGAAAAACTATCAGTAGTACGCATGATACTGTTGTAAAGTGAAAAATATTTTGGAATAGGAATATTTTTAGGACACCCATGTGTACAGTATTCACATGCAGTACATGGAACCGCTGTATTTTCATTAATTATTTTAGTAACCTTTTCAATTATAGCCATTTCTTCTTCGTTTAAAGGTTCAAAATTTTGCATAAATGAAGCATTATCCTCTACTTGCTCTATAGTGTTCATTCCACTTAATACACGAAATACTCCCTTTTGACTAGCTGCATAACGAAATGCCCAACTTGCAATAGAATAATTAGGATTATAATCTCTCATTAATTTTTCAGCTTCCTTTGGTACATTTACAAGAGTTCCACCCTTACAAGGTTCCATAACAGTTACTGGTTTATTATACTTATTAGCAATTTCTAAACAATCACAAGCATTAACATTTGGCTGATTCCAATCCACATAGTTAATTTGCAATTGGATAAAATCTAATTTATCAGTATATTTGGATAATATCTTATCTAGTAATTCTGGTGTATCATGAAAAGACATTCCAACAACTTTAATTTTTCCTTCTGCTTTCTTTTTAGCTACAAAGTCAAAAGCACCATACTTTTCGCATTTATTAAAGACATTTGACCCCATGTTATGCAGTAGATAAAAATCAAAGAAATCAACACCACAATTAGATAACTGTTCATTAAAAATACGTTCCATATCACAACTATCTTTAAAATCACGCAGTGGCAATTTTGTTGCCAACTGAAATTCATCCCTTAAATGGCGCTCTACTAATGCCTTACGCACTCCTTCTTCACCATGATAACCATGATATGTGTATGCAGTATCAAAATAAGTAAATCCTTTTTCTAAATACATATCAAATAATTTATTAATTAAATCATAATCAAAGGATGTAGGATCTTCCTTATCTAATAAAGGTAGACGCATACATCCGAACCCAAACTTTTTTTCGTTCATTAACTCCATACTAGACCCCCTAACTCTTTCAATAAAAGTGTAGCACTTTGAGTTAACTCTAAGTCAAGTGCCTTTTTTAACTTCAATTTTCTAACTACATTCTTTAAGAAATCAAAAATGCCACCAGCTTATTAACCTGATGGCATATATTTATTAAAATTCAAGCTCTCTAAAAGCTTTTATAAATTGTTTTATTCTGTAGTTTCCAAATTTCACTTCAAATTAATTTAATTATTCTTGCAATACTCATCAATAGTTTCTGCAACTACTTTTGCTTGTGCTGCAGCTTCAACTACAGTTTTTGCTCCTGTAACTACATCTCCACATGCAAAGGTTCCTTTTTTAGTTGTATTGCCTTTTTCATCTGTTACTATTAATCCCCATTTAGTATCTAAGCCTGTTGTATTAGATACTATATTATCCTTAGGTGCTTGACTTACGGCAACAACTACTGAATCACACTCAAAAAACTCTTCTTTTCCTTCAATAATTTTAGTTCTTATTTTTCCTTCTGCATCTGTAACATTTTCTGTAAATGCTACTTTAATACCCTCTTCTGTTATTTCAATTGGTGCTCTAAATAATTTAAACTCTACTCCATCTTCTTTAGTTTCTCTTATTTCTTGTTTTGATGCTGGCATCTCATTAAAGCTTTTTCTATAAAGTATTGTTACCTCAGCACCATTTCTCTTAGCAGTTCT
This sequence comes from Clostridium acetobutylicum ATCC 824, assembly GCF_000008765.1. Taxonomy (NCBI): domain Bacteria; kingdom Bacillati; phylum Bacillota; class Clostridia; order Eubacteriales; family Clostridiaceae; genus Clostridium; species Clostridium acetobutylicum. Next base: position 886,782 of record NC_003030.1, on the reverse strand, counting down.
TGCAGCATCCATGGCAACATTACCTGCTCCTATTACAGCTACTTTTTTTCCTAATCTATAGCTTTCAGGAGATTTTAAATAATCAATAGCAAAATGAACATTTCCTAAAGTTTCTCCCTTTACATCTAAGGTTTTTGGATTCCATACTCCAGTTCCAATAAATACTGCCTTATATGAATCTTCAAGTAACCTGTCCAAAGAAATAACTGGTCCAATAACAGTATTAGGTCTAATTTTCACTCCAACCTCTATAAGTCTTTCTTCAAGCTTATCCACTAATTTCTTAGTCAATCTATACTCTGGAATACCATATCTAAGTACTCCTCCTATTTTATCGTGAGCCTCAAAAATGGTAACATTATAGCCTTTATTAGCAAGTACAAATGCAACTGTGATTCCTGCTGGACCTCCTCCAACTATTGCAATTCTATCCTTGTCCTTCTGAACATTCTTAAGCTTGGCCTCTTTTAAGTACTTCTCTGATATCTCTTCTTCTATCTCGTGAAATTTTATTGGCTCGCTTTTTATTCCTCTTACACAATTTCCCTTACATTGATCCTCATGAATACAGACCAATGAGCATATTACTGAAAGAGGATTGTTATTAAATAAAATTTCTCCTGCTTCCATAATTTTTCCTTCTTTATAAAGGCTTATAATTTCTGGTATGGGTGTATTAATAGGGCAATTTGCTTTACATCTAGGGTTTTTGCATAGTAGGCATCTGTTTGCCTCTTCTGACAATAAATTAGGGTTATCCATAATAATTAATATCTCTCCTTTTTCTTACGCATATTTTATAAATTCCGTTTGCAAAACATAATTTTACTATCAAGTAAATTTTACTTTCCAAGTAGTATTAATTATACCTTAATCTTATAATAAAACAGTACGCTTAATATTGCAATTATAATCTTACAAAGCCTTCTCCTGTCTTAATCAAATAATTTACTATATTATTTATATAATAAATTAATTCTTTAAAAAGAATAGATACTCTATTAATCACGCCCGCTTAGTATATTTATTTTCCTAAACCCACTATATTTTCAACTAACTTTCCTATAGGCTTTTAGTCTTTTCATGTCTTCAATTTAAAATTATTGTAGAACTAAAACAACTGCTACAACTCAATACTGAAATAATTATCTTAATATTGTTGAAATAGAAACAAAAATTTAATATAATATTGTTAATCTACCAAAGGATGGGAGGACGGACTATGAATAAAGAAGAACAAGTCATGATGAGTTTAAGGGAACTATTTAACAAAATGGCTTGGCTCAATAAACTTAAGATGGAAGATAGTCTTAAAGGGTATAAACCCTCTGAAGTACATTACATCGAATGCATTGGAAAAAATGTAGATTCTAACGTTACAAAGCTTGCAAAGTCCCTTTATATGACTAGGGGAGCCATAAGTAAAATGACAAAAAAGCTTATAGAAAAGAATATTGTGGAGAGCTATCAGAAGGCAGATAATAAGAAGGAAATCTATTTTAGACTTACTGAAAAGGGTCATGAAATTTATAAACTTCATGAAAATCTACATAAAGAGTTTCAAGAGAGGGATAAAGTTGTATTTGAACAGGTTACCGATGAACAATTTGAAAGCATGCTTAGCTTTATAGAAAAGTACAGCAAACATTTGGATTCAGAAATAAAGAAACTTGGTATAGATACTAAGTTAGAGTAAATTTTAATAGTAAAATGATAGGCAGTCTAATTTTATTTAAACTAGGCTGCATTTTTATTTTTTTGTTGACATGGAAACAAAAAGTTGATATGATAAACATGTTTCCCAGGAAACAAAATTAATAACTTTGAGAGGAGAATTCAAATGTCTAAATTTAAATCACACAATAGCAATAATACAAAACAAACTATAAATAAACACGCTTTAATATTCGGTCTTATATCTGTATTTCTTTCTGGAATAGGTTTTACTATCATATCACCTGTAATCCCATTTTTAGTTCAGCCTTACATAAATAATCCGGGAAACCAAGCTATAATTGTTACACTTTTAACTTCTGTCTATGCAATTTGCATGTTCTTTTCAGCTCCCGGGCTTGGCGCTTTGAGCGATAAATATGGCCGCCGTCCAGTACTTTTAGTATGCCTTTTAGGTTCATCAATAGGATACTTAATTTTTGGCATAGGAGGAGCTCTATGGGTTTTATTTGCTGGGCGCATAATAGATGGTATAACTGGAGGAACTATAAGCACTATATTCGCATATTTTGCAGACATCATTCCTGAAAACGAAAGAACAAAATACTTTGGATGGGTAAGTGCCGTTGTTGGTGTAGGCACCATCATTGGTCCAACTCTAGGAGGATTACTTGCCAAGTTTGGTTATTCTGTACCCCTGTATTTTGGCGCAATAATAACTTTATTAAATGTTGTTTACGGATTCTTTTTTATGCCTGAGAGCCTCGACAAAAATATCAGGCTAAAAGAGATAACCTTTGTAAGACTAAATCCATTTACACAGCTTGCAAATTTACTTTCCATAAAAAGCTTGAAAAGACTTCTTATCTCAGCATTCTTACTTTGGATTCCAAACGGATCTTTACAGGCTGTTTTTTCACAATTTACAATAGATACCTTTAGTTGGAAGCCTGCTATAATCGGACTTATGTTTTCAATTATGGGCTTCCAAGATATCATTTCACAAAGTTTAATAATGCCAAAGCTTTTAGTAAAACTTAGCGACAAATATATAGCGATTCTTGGAATGATTTCAGAGGTTATAGGTTACAGTCTCATTGCAGCATCAGCTTTATTTTATTTCTATCCTCTCTTTATAGCTGGAATGTTTATATTTGGTTTTGGTGATTCCATCTTCGGACCTTCCTTCAATGGGATGCTCTCCAAGTCTGTTGATTCTAGCGAGCAAGGAAGAATTCAAGGAGGAAGCCAATCTATTCAAGCTTTAGCAAGAATGATCGGACCTATCATTGGTGGTCAAATCTACGTATCACTTGGTCATGCCACCCCCGCTTTTATGGGTATAGTACTTATAACAGTGGCAATACCTGTCTTGTATAAGAATATTCATATAAATATATAATAATAGGGTTTCAGAACTTGTTTCTAAGTTCTAAAACCCTATTATTATACACTCTAAGTAAATTTACTTAAAGAATAATTAAGAAAGCTATCATAATAATGACACTGATGCTAGTAATGATCGCCCCCACAACCATAAATTGTCTGCTTAACCCATACACATCCATTGGTGTGTTGGCGCGAATATCAACTCCTTTGTCAGTATATAAGTGTCTTAATTCGATTTTGTTACCAATTGTATATTTGCTTTTAAGGGTATGTCCCGTGCTAGATTTATAGAGCAAATATGAGTTACTACGTTCATCCCAGTACTTGATTACCGGACACCATGATTGTGGACTATCTAAAACTTTAACTCCCTTTACAATATCGACTATTTCTCCTTCTATAATTTTTGATTCAGAAGCATATTTTTTCCCCTCATTATAATAATGCAATCCAACTAATAAAGGAATCAATCCAATTACAATAAAAGGAGACATAATTAAAATAATTATCATATCAGAAACTCCTTAATTTTAAATTATTATATACTATATTGAATAATAATTCCTTATTTGTGTCAATATAAAAATAAGGTTAAGTTAATATCATATACTTCCTTTAATATTAACTTAACCTTAATAAAGCTTTTTTAATCATTACTATAAATTTAGTTATATTTTTTCTCCAGAGCTTCTAGTATTTTAGCATATTTATTTTGAATGCCTTCCTTATTAGTTTCTTCTTCAAACTCAAAGCATTCTTTATTTATCTCATTTAATGTCTCTTCACTAAGCTCTCTTTTAGCAAACGAATATGCAACATTATCTTCTTTATCTATATGTCTATTTAATAAATTTGTATACCCTACAGCATTAGCTATAACATCAAGCTTTGCTTCACTATCACCATTTTTTAGCTTATTTATAGCTTCCTCAAGGTCTCTCATATAAAGTCTTCCAAAGTCGTGTTCTACAAGCATTCCATACTTAACTAATTTCTCCGCTGCTCCACCTATTTCATCAACCATTCTATTAAATAAAAACTTTTCTTCTTTTCCATGGTGATGCTTATCCGCATAATTCCTCACAAAATCAATGATATCTTCAAAGTCTTCATATTCAACTTCTTTTCCATTCATAATACCAAAGCAAACTTTTCTTATAACCTTAAGCATTCTCTTTATATTTTTGTGTTCATCAACCATTAAAGCAATTCCATCCATAAGATCACACCTTTTCTATTGTACTTATTCCATCTTCTTTTCTAGAGTATTTATACCCAGCAGGACTTTCACTAAAAAAACCATTAATCCACGAATCTCTAAAATCATTAAAATTCTTAACATCTCCATGAACATTATCCCAATAAGTTCTATGCAAGTCGCTAGTAGTTCTCCAACTAATAGACTCTTCGCTGTTTTCAATTATTTCATTTACCCTATCACATGGCATTCCTTCAAGCATGTAATCAAAAATAAGGTTAAAAAAGTTTTCAGGTGTCCCATCTTCTACATTAAGTTCCTTCATTGTATTTACCCCATTTTGATAAAAAATATGAGCAATATCCTCTTTTTTAACAATGTTATCCCCTAACAAATTAGTTATAATATATGCCAATCTACTTTCTACACTTATTATTCTTTCTTGAAGCCATCCATGTATATTACTATGATTTATATTATCTTCAAGTGAACCTACTATAGGCTCACCATATTTTGAGTAACTTTCGCTTATAAGGCTATCAGCTTTATAACCATTATTATCTGCAAGTTTTGCTATATCTTCTATTAAAGCTTCATGCAATTGAATTTTATTGTAAAGCCAATAATGAATTTTCCCCAAGAATGCACTCATCTATTTAGCCTCCTTATTTAAGGCCTCAACTAATTCATTAACATCCATTCCATGAACGCTGCATGCCTCTTCTATTGTTTCTGCTTGTGCTGACGGACATCCTACGCATCCTAATCCAAAATTAAATAACACCTCTACACACTCTGGATGATTTCTAACAACTTCTCCTATAGTCATATCTTTTGAAATTTTCATAACCTTTTCCTCCGTTATTTTATAGTAAAACCATATGAACTATTAACCTTCACACTTGGTTTTCTGAATTTCTTTTAATTTATGTTCTAATTATATGATTAACTTTTTTTAAATTCGGTATCCTTCGTTACGAAAATAATTTATTTTATAAAAAAAGCACTATTATTTTAGTGCCCTCTTATTATAAATTAATATTATATAATCATTTGTCTTTACTCTATAGAATAATCTTGTTTATTATCTATATGTATTTTAAAAAAGCTCAAGTCCACAACATCTTTTGTTTGCTTTATCTCATCTGCCACCCAGCTTTTTTCTTCTCTTATAAACTTCCAATACTCTTCAAATTCAACACTAACGGATTGATATCCTTCTATTACCTTATTGTCTTCCTCATTTATTGTATAATCTATGGCCTTAGCTTTTATATATAACCAAAAGCTATCTTTATCCGTACCTTCGTAATCTTCAACTGCTACTGGATAAAATTCTAACAATTGTACATTATCTAAAATATTTTTTTCTTTTTTAATAATCATACTTTCAGTTTCAGCTTTATGTTTATCGTACAGTTTCTTACTCATATATTCTCTAGCTAATTCTTGATTTCTCTCCATCCAAGCCTTTTGAATATTATAAAATGCTTCTTCTACATCCTTTTTTATTTCATCATAATTCCAATTATTATCGTCTATAGATAAATCGTTTATTGCTGAAATACTTTCATTCTTTTTTTTACGCATAATTTTATTTGGAATTATTACTCCTACTACAAAAATAAGACCCATAAAACCTGCATTTATTCCAATTACAATTGGACCAATAAAACCTGAACCTCTCCCACCTAGTGAACTTCCATGAAATGAACCTCCGTGAAATGAACCGCCATGGCTACCACCTGAGCTTCCACCTCCTGCCCTTGCTAATACAGCTACTTTTTGTCCGCTTATTAATAGAACCATGAGTGCTATAATCAATGTCTTTCTTATAAAATTATTAAATTTCTTCATTTTCACCTTCCTCTTTTGCATTATTAAAATTTATATATAATATATTACCATAATTCTTTAATATGTAGAGTCTAATTTATATTATTTAAAATCCATTAGTAATATATTTGCACTAAACCCATCTCTTGTTATAATTATAATACAATTGTTTCAACTTATTTTTCAAAGATTCTACAAAAGCTATTCTATAAATTGAGGAGTGATCTAAATGAAAATATTACTTATCTGTGATAAGGATAAGAGAACAATTCCTAGCGAAGTATTAAAAAAAGATTTACTTGAGTTTTTTTCTTACAAAAATTTTGAAACAAAAGTTATTGAAGCTGGGAGAAACAGTTTTAAGCACTGTATAGGCTGCTTTAGCTGTTGGATAAAAACACCAGGCAAATGTGTTCTTAAGGATTCAATGTCTGAAGTAAATAAAAGTTACATAAATAGCGATATAGTTATTTATTTAACTCCCATAATTTTTGGTCAATACAGTGCAAATATTAAAACCATTATAGACAGAGCTCAACCCTATTGTTTACCTTTCTTCAAAGTTATTAATGGAGTAATTAAGCATCCTCTAAGATATGAAAAAAACCCAAAAGAAATAATTGTAGCTTATGGTGATGATGTAACAAAAGAAGAAAAAAGCACTTTTCAAGATTTAATTGATAATCACGGACGTAATTATAGAGATGTCTTTTACTCTCTTAAAATAGAGGACAACAAAAAAATACTTGATGATTTGAAAAAAATTATATAAATATAATGGAGGAACTATGAAAAATATATGCTTTATAAATGGAAGTCCAAGATCAAAAAAAGCCAATTCAACTCTTTATTTAAATTTAATAGACAAGTCATTAGACTCTAAAAATTACACTAAATATTATATAGACACAACTTCTAGTATAAAAGGAGATTTAGAGTCTACTTTTAAAACACTTCTAGATGCGGATTACATTATACTAGCCTTTCCACTATATGTCTATTCTATGCCAAGTCTTCTAGTAAGATTTTTAGAAGACTATTATATCTACTTAAAAAATAAGGATACTATAAGTCAAAAGACTAACCTATATGCTGTAGTAAACTGTGGTTTCCCCGATGCAAAAATGAATGTAGAAGCACTAAAAATAGTTTTCAACTGCTGCAAAAAATTAAATATAAATTTTAGATTTGGCATTGGTATTGGTGCAGGGGAATTTGTTAATTTTTCTAAAAACAACCCTCTTTTAAATAAACTAAGCAGCTGTGTTTATAAATCTATAAATAAAATCACTTATGATATTGAAAATCAAGTCTCAATTGAAATTAATAATATTTTTGTAAATCCCAAAATACCTAGAAGACTATTTTTTATTTTCGGACATATATTTTGGAAAAAATGGGCAAAACGAAACGGTATTAAAATAAGTGCTTTATTTGATAAGCCCTACTCAGATTAAATTCGTATAACATAAAACAACCCTCGGTATATCACCGAGGATTTTATTTACATATTAAAATATTCCAAACAGCTTTTTTTTATAAAATGGTTTAACATCTATAAGTGCATCTTTGGCCCAAGCATCCATTTGAACCATGTCTAAATGCATACCTCTTAAATAAGGAACTGCAACCTCTGCAATTTCATCAAATACCTTATCATCCTTTTCATTATAGTCCACAACTATAAGGTAGCTTTTATCCTGATTCTTTGTCATAAGTCTTATATATGCTTTATTGATGGATTTCCTGTTTTCCATATACTGCTTAACAGCCTCTATCATTTCGTCTGGATACTCTTTAGGCTCACAAAGTGTGATTTCTGTATCCTTTGAATCATGATTTTTCTTAACTATTTCTTTTTTCTCTTCTTTCTTTTCTTCTGTTAAGACCTTACCTCTTTCATATATCTCTAACATTTTTCTATTGTTTTCATCTATTCGTAGTGAAACTCCACTACAATTTACAACCACACCATGCATTTTAACACATAATTTCATTAAACCATCGTAGGAAGTTATATATCCCCTCCACATATTTTTATGATATACCTTTTCAAACTCCTCCCAATCAGTAAAAGCCGGAAGCCAAGTTGTATCATCCTTATCTACTATGCTTGCAAACTCAGTATCTTTTTTGTTTAATATAGTCTTTACTTGCTCTCTTGAGATTATGGGAGCTGCTGTTCCAACTTTTACTGGAACTAAATACTTAGCACTTACTATCTCATCCAACATTTTTCTCTCCAAGTCATGGATAAATTCCTGCTTTCCTTCATACTCATCTTTAGAATACAGATTTTGAAAAAACTTTATCATACTGTACTGCAACTTAGGATTTTCTATCGGAATATTTATCAACATCGTATTACCAATATGAGGGGGAGGTAATATATCCTTTCTGTCTATCTCAACTTTATATTGACCATTATCTACTATTATTTTTTTTATTCCAAGCCTATGTAAATTATTAAAGTTATCCAGAATACATTGTTTGTTTACTCTCTTTACTTTAAGACGTATCGATTGTTTCACAAAATAATTCTTAACAACAACTGCATATTCTTGTTTTGAAAATATCCATACTCTATCCTTAGAATCTATATATGGGTAATCAGTATTTTCATCATACATAATAAATAATTCATTAGCATTTCTTATTTTTTCTAATAAAACCTTCATAAAAATCTCAATTTTTTCTTTAAAAATATTACTCGCAATTGTTTGTTTTGATTTAAAAAATCTTGCAGAACAAATTAAAAAAATAATTTCTTGAATTTCTAACGCTCTTAATTTATTTAATGATGTTTCTTTTCTTAATAAGAATACTACACCTATTTGGTCTTTCCTTGTTTCCTCAAGCATTGTTGCATTCATCCTCCAAATTACTACATAAATATATATAACTTACCAAATACACTAATATCTTTTATAGTTTGCATTTAATATACTATTTATTTTACAATAATGCAATTATTTTTAGACATATATGTAACATTTTTTATACTTTTATTATATCATATTAAAAAAACTATTATAACGCAAGTAATTAACTAAGCATTTATGTAATATGTATTCATTTTAGGACTAATACGCAAAAAAATAAATTACTCCTAGAAAACCTTGTATGGTTCTGCAGGAGTAATTTATTAATAAGTATTTTGAAGTTATATCATCTACAAATTTCTTCTCCTTCAAGCATATCCATTTTTCTTATCATCTTATTTATAACTTCAACTGGAACATACCTGCTTCTCATTTTGTTTCTCGAGAGTAATTCCCTATAAGGAACTTCTAAATAAATAAACTTTAATTTCGCCCCATAAGCTGTACATAGTCTTATTAACTTTTGTCTGTTCTCTCTTCTTAAATTCGTTGCGTTCCAAATAAAACTTTCTTTTCTTCTTAGAAGCTGTTTTGCCCTAGAAATCGCAATTGCTGCAACTTTTCCTGAATTTCTTTTAGATGAAATATTAAGCTCTTCTCTAATGTCATCTAAAGATATTACATTGATATTTTTAAAATTTTCTTTTATATAAGTATCTTTTCCAGCTAGCGGCAACCCCATCATTGCTACAACCCCGAAACCTCTGTTATCAAACATCTCTGCTTCAGGATGAATCTTTTTTTCTTTAAAATATAAAAACCGTGTATATTCATTTTTGAACTTCTTTCGTCCATAAAAACAGCCTAGCTCTTTTGAATATGTCTTAAAATACCCTATGTTATCAAGCATAATTTCTTTATCTTTACAAAAACGTCCAAGTAAATCACACTTAGCTAATAAATACAACAGCTTCATATTAGTAATTTCAGCTGCCTTTATAATATCGTAATCCATATTCTCTCTTTCAAGAAAGTACAAAGGAAGTCCATGATACCTTATTAAAGCCGCTGACTCTTCCCTTATACTATTTTCTATTTCATACCTTGTATACGCCAAGTATCTAAACATCTTTGCACCCTTTAAAGCATGTCTTGGAGAAATTATCTTACCATTTTCTTCTCTTGTTGTAACTAGCTTTCCTATGTCATGAAATAATGCTGAAGTATATAAAACGACTTTTTCCCTATCATTTAGAGTTTTCCATTCCTCAAGCTTTAAAATCTCTCTGCAAACTAACTCAGTATGCTTGTACACGCTTCCTTCCCCATGATATTCTGGGTTTTGCTTTACTTTTTTTAGTCTTTCTATTATGCTAAATTCTTTTACTATTTCTTTAAAGTTGTAGTTTTTTTCTTTTAAAATTCCTTCCATATCCATAACTATACCTCACCATCAAAAATGTTTATTCCTACTTTTAATCTATTGGGAATAATAGGTCTACTTATCCAATGAGTTTCAGAATCCATAATTGTATTTAAAAATGAGGCCCTCACATATTTCATTCTGCTGAGTACATAATCTTCATCCTCTAATTTTATATATATTCCTTCCATTAAATCACTTAAATCCGTCTGTTTTTTTGCAATTTCATAGGATAAAGTTAATTCACTGCATCTAATTTCTAAATTTTCTCTCCAATTATGTGACTTAAAATTTGATTTTCCTAATAGTGTTGTAATTTCCTTTTTTGAAGTTATTATTCCTTCCTTTAAAACAAGCACTGATTTTATAAAACCATAATCCTTAAGCATTTCTTTTCTTCTTTTAGTACTTAAAAATTTTTCTTCTTTTTTATCGAATATATCAAATTCCATAAAGTAATGGCTTAATTTATCATAAAATACAGTATGCTTTGCATATAGCCATTCCCCATACATTACATACCTATCACCCAAAATACTCCAAAGCCTACACTTGAAACAGTTTGCCCAAGTTTTAAATAAATCAAATTGTTTTTCACCATATCCACCATTTAAAAAATGTCCTCTACTCTGTAAATACATTTTTCCGTTTGTATCAAAACTTATACCGCAGTTTGCTCCATCTACCTTCTCTTCAAGTACACAAAATCTATTTTTAATATTTTCAAATTTTATACCTTCTAAATCCTCATCACCCTGCTGAAATCTTGATCCTTCAAGATGTGGTGTCCTTGGATATTTGTAAATCCGTTCCATATAATTCATCTCCTTTAAATTTACGCAACAAAAAAAGTGCTGCGGTTCTTACCTTTTTCACAACACTAATAAACTTAAAAGAGATATTCTTTTTAAGAATTTTATTATGTGATAAAAAAGTAAATTATATTCAAAATAAAAATCAAATTGCAAAAACGAACCCATAAAAAAGCAACTTTTTTAATAAATTGATAATTGTCTTCAATTTTGCTTAAATAAATCTACTTAAATTACATAATAATTTTCCTCACAGTTTTAATTTAATGCTTTATTATAACATTTAAATTATGCAAAATCAACATTTGACATTTAATCAAACAATAGCCTTTTTTATTATTTTTTTTTCACATTTTTACTTAATATTTTATTTAATTAATTTTTATTCAAGGTTTTCCTTAACAATCATTTTGAAAACAAAAATCCATAAACTTGCAGAATATAAAATTGATTGATAAAATTATAGTAGACAAAAAATAGAGAAAAGGGGTTTATTATGACGATTAGGCAGACAAACGATATAACTATAAATGAAACTTTGCAAAACAAAAAATTCAAAACAAAACATCCGCCAGGATTATATATGCTTTTTTTCACTGAAATGTGGGAACGATTTAGCTACTATGGTATGAGAGCTTTATTGGTATTATATTTAACCACAAAATTTGTACAAGGTGGACTTGGTGTTAGCGATGCAACTGCTACAAGCTTGTACGGTACCTTTACCTCTCTAGTATATCTTACCCCAATAGCTGGTGGTTATATTTCAGATAGATATTTGGGTCAAAGAAAGGCGATAACTATTGGCGGAATAATAATGGCTATCGGACAGCTTACATTATTCTCTAGTCAAAGTATGACAGCCTTATATAACGGTACCTTTACCTCTCTAGTATATCTTACCCCAATAGCTGGTGGTTATATTTCAGATAGATATTTGGGTCAAAGAAAGGCGATAACTATTGGCGGAATAATAATGGCTATCGGACAGCTTACATTATTCTCTAGTCAAAGTATGACAGCCTTATATATTGGACTATTTTTACTTATAATTGGTAACGGCTTTTTCAAACCGAACATTTCAACTTTAGTCGGTCACTTATATCCAGATGGAGACAAAAGAAGAGACTCAGCATTTACAATCTTTTATATGGGTATAAATTTAGGTTCATTTTTCGCCCCACTAATATGCGGAACTTTGGCTGAAACAGTAATGGCAACAACAAAAGCAGGACAAATTATACATTACGGATTTAGATATGGTTTTTTAGTTGCTGGTGTTGGAATGATTATAGGACAAATTATTTTTAATTCCTTATCAAATAAATTCCTTGGCGATATAGGTAAAGTACCAGTTACTAAAATTAAAACTGGTACTAATGCCGAGAACAAAAATAGACCTTTAACTAGACAAGAAAAAAACAGAACTATTGTTATATGCATATTAGCAGCCTTCGTAATAATTTTCTGGACAGGCTATGAACAAGCAGGAAGTTCATTTACCCTTTATACTCAAAATTTCTTAAACAGAAATGTTGGCAGCTTTGAGGTCCCAGTGTCCTGGTTTCAGTCACTAAATCCACTTTTCATATTGATACTTGGAATACCTATGTCAAAATTATGGCTAAAATTAGCTTCTAGTAAAAATGGAGATTTAAGTATACCTACAAAAATGGCTTTAGGATTAATACTTTTAGGCTTAGGTTTCTTACTTATGGTAGGAGCGGTTATGCAAAGAGGTGGAAACTCTACTGATACTGCTATAAAAGCTAGCATGCTTTGGATGGTAGGTGCTTACTTTTTTCATACAATTGGAGAGCTTTGCCTATCACCAGTTGGTCTTTCAATGGTAAGTTCACTTGCACCTGCTAAATTCGCATCACTTTTAATGGGAGTATGGATGCTAAGTAATTTTGTTGCTAATAAATTAGCTGGTATTGTTGCAGGATACACTGAAACTTTAGGACATCTGCAAATATTCGGTGGAATAGCTGTAATTGCTATCCTAATAGGTTTAGTATTATTAGCATTGAATAAAAAATTAGAAAAAATGATGGAATAAAGTACATAAAAGCTTGTATTGTTACAATTAAACAATACAAGCTTATTTTTTAATTATCCTGTTTACACGAATATTGAAATTGTGGCTGTGTTTGAATATAGTAACCTGTTCTTACTTCACCAATCCAATTTTGAAAAATTGATTTCCAATCATTTCTTCTAAAGAAAGTTTCAATAGGATTTACTGCTGTAGAATCCCATTCCAATATTAAAAGTGGTGCAATTCCAAAAGACCAAATTCCGTTTTGTTCTACACCTATTTCCCTTATTAGAAGTAGAGGAAGACCATATTGATAAGCCATTCCAGGCTCTATTTGGGCAAAAGGACTTCCCTCCCAAACATCTCCCCCTATAGGTTGATTAAGATTGTTTTCTATTAAGCTAACTCTTCTTTGTCTGAGATTAAGTGACACCATTCCATAGCTAGATGCAATCATTCTACGAATATTGGTTAGAGGTGTTTCTGGATATTGTTCGCTTATAGGAAGCGTTCGAGGAAACAGAAGCGCTTTTCTAATTTGTCTTATTATTGCATCTACAAATTGCTGCTGCACTGTATTTAATCTACTAGGATGACTTAAAAATACTGGTATTCTAAATAGAAGATTAGCTGATTCCTGCATCAACTCAGTAGGTTCAGCTTGTTTCACAATTGTATTTAAGCTTTGGTCACCTGCTTCACTATTGTCTTTATCTATTTTAACCTTGGTTTTATCCACATTTATCCCTTCTTTCAATATATACTATGTGGATAATAAAAATGAAGTGCAAAATTAGCTTTTGCACTTCATTTTTATAAATATAATTTCCTCTCAATTCTTCTATCAAACTCAGACCATGTATCAGGCTCTGTTTTTTCCTTTAACTGAGATATTTTATTCATAGTAGCATCTATTGAATCTGCATAATTAATTATAAAAGACTCCTCCATATTCATTTCTCTTGGAGAACCAAACTCCAGCTTACCATGATGTTGAACAATGCATCCCTTTATTCTATTTACAAAATCCTCCGGATAAAGATTCAAATTTTCTCTAACTGCTCTATCTACAAGCTCTACTCCAATAACAATATGCCCCTCCATTTGCCCTCTCATAGTATACTTAAAAGGGCCGTTACAATCATACTCATAAACTTTTCCTATATCGTGAAGCTTTGCTGCTAGTACTGCCACTTCCATTCTTCTACATTTGTACTTTTCTGAAAGCTTAGCAGTTATTTTCATAACATTCAGTGTATGTTCTGCAAGTCCACCAATATAATTATGGTGCATAGAAACTCCACCTATGCCTTTTTTAAATTTCTCTAAAAACTCTTCATCCTTAAAAAAATAATCATTTAACGCTCTACCTTCTTTAGATAGAACATACTTATTTGTGTATAATTCAATTTCATTCATAATATCTTCAATTGGCCTTTTAACTGTAGGAAGATAATCTGAAATATTATAATCCCGTATAATTTTATAACTTTTAACTTCTAGATTTACATTTTTACTGCCATTTATTTGTATTACCATACCTTGCTTTATGTCACCATCTTTTAAAGGTACACTGGCCTTTATTTCGCCCGTCCTATCTGCCAATATACATATAAGCTTATCGGTTTCTCTGAATATTATCTTCATTACCATTAAAGATAACTTTATATTATCTCTACTTTTTAAGTCTTCTAAAAAAGTTTGCTTTGTATCCATTATGCACTCCTCCAAATTTATGTTTCAATTTAGATTGTGCTATAGATTTTTTTTTATACTTCTTTAGTAAACTGAGCTCCATTTCCCCACTGCCATTTTCCGCCCTTAGCACCTATTTGAAAGTGTAATTTTGCAATCCCTAAATCGATTTGTTCATATTCATTATCTCCCTTTACAACTGCTGTAACAGTTGAATTTTCAAAATAAAATCTTACCGGTTGTTTATTTATAGCAGAAGGTGCTTTTTTAACTGCCATCATTCCATCCTTAAACCACTCTGGAACTTCTCCTTTAGTCTCACACATTTCTTCTACCTTTTTTGATTTCCTATGAATTGCCTTAAATATAAGCTTTTCTTTAATACTAAGATTTTTAGAAACATTTCCTATAGTTATTACACCAACTAAGATTTCATTGTCCTCAATTTCAGCAGAACAAGCTTCCTTATCAAAACTTCCTCCTACCCAACAAGTTCCTAAATTCATTGTAGTAGCTTCTAATACAATCTTTTCTCCATAGTATCCTACTTTTTCTCTTAAAAGCTTGTCATTTTTACCCACTAACGCTATATAATTTTGTACTCCGCTAAACATTCCATAACTTTTTCTTATATTCTCAAATGCCTTTCCATCCTTTAAAATTAATTGAAGATGCAAATTTGCCTTTTTATTTATCTTTTCAATTAAATTTTCAAGATGTATAACTTTATTGCTATCTATTAAATCAGATGTGTATTTTCTTCTTGAACACCTAACATCAATTGCTCCAATCAAATCCATTAATTATCCTCCTCATTATTCTTAAATTGATTAAAATACATTTGATAATAATACTTACCTTTTTTACTTATAGTCTCCTTATGGTTTACAATTTTAATAATTTCACCTCCATCTATAACAATTATCTTATTTGCATACCTATAATAATTAATCTATGCGCTACTATAAAACTGGTTCTTCCTTAAGATACTTAAAGTCCCTGAGCTTTGATCTTTAGAAACATTACACATAAACTTCAAATTATATATCTTGTTGGATTTACTTTATAAACAATAAAAGACGCACTAAAATTTCTAGTGCGTTGTAATTAAAATAAATATTAATAATAACAAACAACTGGGGTGCCAGCATCAATATTTTCAAATACTGTCTTAGCTAAATCATATGGTGAGTTTACACACCCATGAGAGCCTCCAGTCTTATATATTTCTCCGCCAAATACACTTCTCCAGTTTGCATCATGAATTCCTATTCCTCCGTTAAACGGCATCCAATAGCTAACGGGTGAGCTATAGCCCTGCCCCTTTAAAGTAGCGTTTCTTTCCTTATATTTTAATCTATATACACCTGCTGGAGTTGCATCATTTTCGCTCACATTACCTGTAACTACATCTCCTTGAACTACCAAAGATCCATTCTTATAAAACCATAAATGCTGTTTTGACAAATCAACTTCTACATAAGTGTTGCCAATATCATTCGCATCGTGGGATGCTGCTGTTTGGCTGTAGGTTGGCTGTTTTTCTATAGTCTGTCCCTTCTTAATGGCTTCATTTAATGTCTGAGCTTCTTTAGAAGCATCTATAACCCAACCATAGTCACCACCACTGACATTTATTGTAGCTCCTGATGAGGTAGCAAAGCTTCTAGTTTTACCTGCTGTATTATAAGGACTAAAAATTCCATTTAAATATTTTTTTTCTTCTTTTTCATCAATTGTAACATTGAGATCATCATCAACCTTAAGCCATTTATTTATTACAGCTCCAGCTATATCCTCTTTATGATTTCCTAGATTATAGGTCACTTTTGAAGCCACATATTTATTCAAAAGTCCCTTAGTCTCCTTAACCTTTGGAGAATTTGATGTGTACTTAGGCTCAATGTAAACTCCACTTTTCTCCAAATCTATTGAGCTATCTTCATTAGAAATAGCCTTTCTTATCTTCATATATAGGGCATCCTTATTAATTTTATTTCCCTTTACTTCATTTATAACTTCATATCCTTTATCTGTATACTTGAAGCTTGGACTTTTAGGTTCTATTACTGAACTTCCAGTTATACAGGCCAAATTATCAATTTTTTGTTTAAGCAATTTGTCATCATATGAAATTTCATCTTTCATATTGGAATCTTTTGTTTTAAAGACACTTACAATCCACTTATAGGGATTTTGTTTTTCTTTAAAGCTACTGTAATTATCTTGTGAATTGTACTTTACATTAATATCCTTTGCCTTTATGTTCTCTACCTTTCCTCCTCTCTCTTTTATACTTAGGGTGTAGTTATTTAGCTTACCTTCCATTTCAGTCTTAACTTGATCTACAGTTTTTCCTGAAACACTAACATCATTAATTTTAGATCCAAAATAAAAATGATTTGTAAAATACCTGGCCATTCCTAAATATATGACAAGTAAAATACAAAAGGCAGCTGCAGCACCTATGATAATTTTATTGCGCTTGCTTTTCTTCTTCTCTGTTTCCGTAGTATCCATCCCCTTCTCAACTAGGTTTAAAGCTAATAATTTTTTTATAATGAACCATACATTTTATTTTATGTAGTGATAACCATACTTAAAACAACCTATTAATAATTTTCGAAAATTATTTTTAATAGTTAAATCGTTTTTTATGTGTCACTATTATTTTACACAATTATATAACCTCATGTCCATGCTAATATGCTAAGTTTTTTTTAATTATTATTATTTTCTTTCTGTAGAAACATTCTATGACTTATTATAACTTATCTATATTATATACATAACAAAATTCAACTTTTTTCAAACAATTATAATACACGCTTAATTTTTAGAATAATATTAATATATTTTAAAAAAATATTATTTTTTATCAACAAATAAGTAATTTTATAGTAAAACTGTCTATTTACATTTAGTACCTTTTGTGGTAGTTTATTATTATATACTTTAACACTTTACATTGTAGATTAAAAAAGGGGGAAACTTGTTATGTCAAAAACAAAAATTTTAGGCCTACTTACAGCCATAGCAATTACTTTTAATGCAACAACCAATTTAACTATCAAAGCCTATGCCGATAATTCTTTACAAGAAAAAAGTAAAATTTCATCAAACTCTTCGGCCAGCGCTGATAATGCCATCGCTAATGATGATAAGTTAATACAAATGTTAAAAAAGAACGGAACAATTCCCAAAAATGCAACTGCTGAAGAAACTGACAAAATTCTTAATAACTATTTAGCAAAACATGAAGGCAAGGACAGCAATGATCCTAACAAATTAGATATGAAGTCAATTCAAGGATTAAAGAAATACAGTAAAGATGCTCTTAATAAAGGAATTCTAAAGAAAGCTGACAAAAAAAGCAAAAGAAATGGTCCTCAAACTTCTTGGGATGGAACTGTAACAAAGGACAAGGCTCTTGTAATTTTAATTGAATTCCCTGACTTACCTCATAATACCTTAACTCCGCAGGATACAGATATGTATTATAAAGACTATACAACCTCACATTATCAGGATATGATATTTGGCCCTAACGGATATTCCGGTCCTCATAATGAAAATTTAGTTTCTTTAAAAGAATATTACAATCAGCAATCAGGTGGGAGCTATGATATAGGCGGAACTGTTGTAGGCTGGTATAAAGCTCAACATCCAGCAGCTTACTATGGTAAAAATCAAGGAAGCGACAACAGCCCACGTGCTCGTGATCTTGTTAAAGAAGCTTTAACCGAAGTTGCTAAACATATAGATCTAAAACAATTTGATGTAAAAGATCCTTACGATTTAAATGGAGATGGAAACCTTAACGAACCAGATGGAATAATTGACCACCTTATGATTATTCATTCCGGAATGGGAGAAGAAGCAGGTGGAGGTTCAATAGGAACTGATGCAATATGGTCTCATAGTTCAAAAGTTTATGATATGGATAATGGTACTACAAAACCTTGGAAAATACCAGGTACAGATATGTCTGCCTACCCATATACTATTATGCCTGAGGACGGAGCTGCTGGTGTATTCTGTCATGAATTTGGACATGATTTAGGTCTTCCTGACGAATATGATACTCAATATTCAGGTAAAGGAGAACCTGTAGGTTATTGGTCAATTATGTCAAGTGGAAGTTGGTCAGGAACAATACCTGGAACTGAACCTTCAGGTTTTAGCGCATACGATAAAGAATATTTCCAAAAAAGATATGGCGGTAATTGGTTTCATGGAAACACTATAGATTTATCTTCTTTAAATAAGAAGGGTAAAAAATACACTTTAGATGCTGCTAGTGAAAAATCAGTAAATAATGATTTTGTTAAGGTTACTCTTCCACAAAAATCCACTACAATAACAAAACCTTCTAGTGGTAGCTATCTTTACTTTAGCGGTAAGGGTGATAACTTAAACAACTCTATGTCTACTGCTATAGATCTAACAAATGCTACTTCTGCGGATTTTAACTTTAAAACTTGGTACAACATAGAACAAGATTGGGATTATGCTTCTGTACAAGTACAAGTAGACGGTGCAAACACTTGGACAAGCATTCCAGGAAATATCACTACAAGTACTAATCCAAACAATCAGAACCCTGGAAATGGTATCACTGGAAAATCTAATGGTTGGATTGATGCTAAGTTTGATCTTAAAGACTATATCGGCAAAAAAATTAACTTAAAACTAAATTACTGGACAGACGCTGGTGGCGATATGGACGGTTTTTATGTGGATGATTTAGCCCTTAATATAAATGGAAAACAAGCTTTTATTGATGATGCTGAAGGAGCCACAAGTAGATTCACATTAAATGGCTTCACTAAAGATAGTGGTATAAAACTTACAGATCAATACTACTTAATGGAACTTAGAAATCACTATGGCACTGACAGTGGACTTGGACATATAAAACGTGGTGCAAGTCTTATGTCTTATGATCCTGGTGTAGTTGTATGGTATGTAGATAATCTTTATAGCGATAACTGGACAGGCATTCATCCAGGTCACGGCTTCTTAAGTGTTGTAGATGCCGATCAACATTTATTAAGATGGAGCGACGGAACACTAGCTGATAACAAATATGAACTGCATGATGCAGCTTTTACTACAAGAAAAGCCAGAAAAATGTTTATAGATTACAGTAATACCTCAACTCCAAAGACTTTAACTGATGATGTTATTTCAAAACATCCTACTTTTGAAGATGATAGACCTTATATTACAGAAGAACTTCCAGACGTAGGTGTTATACTCCCACACTTCGGTTTAAAAATGAATGTAATTGACCAAGCAAATGATGGCAGTCATGCAAACATCGATCTTAAATTAAAATAGTAATTTAAAATCTAAAAATATACTGCTCATTACCAAAAATTAATGAGCAGTATATTTTATTAAAAAATGTTTTACTTTATTGTTTGTCCATGAAGTGTTTGCAGTTTTCTAAAAAATGTTTAGCCGCAGCTGAAAGGTACTCCCCTTTTTTCCATACTATTGCAGTTCTTGTTTTTAAACTTGATTTTTTAATTTGAGCGTATTTTAAATTTATATTTGGAATAATTCCAATCCAATCTTTCGGTATTATTGCTACTCCCATTCCCGTATTTGCCCACAACAATATAGCTCTTGTATCTTCTATTTTTCCAAGTACCCTTGGTTCAAAGCCAGACTGCTCACATGCCTCTATTATCATTTTTGCATATCTTCTATGCATTAATAAAGGCTTACTTGAAAGATCCTTCATATCAATAACTTTAGGTTCATCTCTCCAAAACATATTCTCATTAGCAGCTGCTATCATAGGTTCATCCGGAAGTAAAATTGACTCATAAAGTTCTGAATTTAACGGAGTTCTTATAATTCCAACTTCTATTAAACCATTATTTAATAGCTCTAATACCTCATGAGTATCACATTCCCGTATATGAAAATCTATATTAGGATATTTTTTATGAAAGTTATAAATCCAATTTGGCAATAGAATATCTCCCGCTGAGGATATAGCTCCAATTGACAGTGTCCCTTGAAGTCCCTCATTAAAATCCTTCAACTCCTTAATTGTTCTATCTCTCAACTCTAGCATCTGTTTAGCTCTATGTAAAAGCATTTCTCCTGCATTCGTAAGCTTAATCCTGCGAGTAGTTCTCTTAACTAGCATAACACCGAGTTCATCCTCAAGAAGTTTTAATTGATTACTAAGATGAGGCTGTGCAATATGCAGTCTTTCAGCTGCTCTTGTTATATTTCCCTCTTCTGCTATGCTAATGAAATATGTAAGCTGCTTTATATCCATTTTACCCCCTATTATTTATACATAAATATATATAAATTTTATATTTATTAGATATTTTAATTATATATCAATTTTTGCTACAATAATACATGGTCTTTAGGATATTAAATAATTAATATGACAATTTGGAGGGTACACATGGAAATTTTATTAGGATTTTTAATTTCTTTCTGTCTGCTTATAATTAGTGTAATAAAAGGCATCTTTATAGGATATGCATTAATTACTTGTTGGGTGGTTTTTGCATTAATTTCAATAAAAAAGGGCTATACAATAAAAGAAATTATAAAAATGTCCTACAATGGAGGAAAGCAATCATTTATAGTTATAAAAATTCTTCTTTTAATTGGAGCAGTTATAGGTGTATGGATGGCTTCAGGGACAATAGCTGCGATTGTGTATTATTGCTTGGAATTTTTAACTCCTTCTTTATTTATTTTTTTCTCATTTATAATTTGCTGCATAGTATCATTTTTAATAGGTACCTCATTAGGAAGCATAAGTGTAGTTGGAATCCCATTAATGATAATAGCACGAAGTGGACACGTAAATTTAAATATAACAGCAGGAGCTATTATTGCTGGTGTTTATTTTGGAGACAGATGTTCACCAATGTCAAGTAGTGCCGCCTTAGTTGCTAATTTAACTAAAACAAATATATTTACTAACATGAAAAACATGATTTATTCTTCAATAGTTCCATTTTCACTGTCATTATTTTTTTATTATATTTTATCCATATCACAACCATTGAGGAATATGAATAGCAATTTATCTAACGAAATTTCAGGTACATTTAATATAGCATTTATTACCTTGTTTCCAGCTATAATTATACTTATACTTTCACTGTTTAAAGTTAAACTTTATTTTTCTGCTTCTATTAGCATTATTATAGCCTCAATTTTTGCTTTAGTCTTTCAACAGCATAATTTATTGGATATAATTAAATTCATTATCCTTGGATTTCAAACAAGCCCTCATAGTCCACTGCATAATGTCTTAAAGGGCGGTGGCATTGTTTCAATGCTACAACCATGTTTAGTAATGTTTGTTTCCTGCTCTCTTTCAGGCATATTTAAGGAATTAAACATATTTAATAGCTTCAAGAAAGTAATTACAAATAAAAATTTAACAAAACACAAACTATTTAGCGTAATTTCGATAGTAAGCATTATGACTGCGGCCTTTGGGTGCAATCAAACAATTAGTTCAGTTATGACTAATGAAATTATGAAGGACTCCTATAAAAACATTGGAAAATATCGATTTGCACTAGATCTTGAAAATTCCGGAATAATAATTGCAGCCCTTATTCCTTGGAATATATCTGCACTTGTACCAACAACAACCCTAAACGTAAGCGCAATAAAATATATTCCTTATGCATTTTATTTATATATGCTTCCTATTATATATTTTATATATTTAAGATACTCCAATAAGTTTTTAAAGATACGCCTAAATAGACACACACTCTCTTAAATAATACATTATACAAAAACCAAAATAGCTTAAGCTGTGTGCCTAAGCTATTTTTTCTATCTTTTTATTTCTTTAAACTAGCTCCATTTGTAGCTATAACTTCCTTATACCAATAAAAACTTTTCTTCTTATATCTTTCTAATGTACCACTTCCATCATCATGCCTATCTACATATATAAAACCATATCTTTTCTTAAGTTCAGCAGTTGATGCACTTACTAAATCTATACATCCCCAAGTAGTGTAACCCATTAGCTCAACACCATCTTCTATGGCCTCTCCTACTTGAACCAAATGATCATTTAGATAGTTGATTCTATAATCATCATTTACGGTTTTGTTACCTCTTTCATCTGTTATTAATTCATCCACAGCACCTAAACCATTTTCAACTATAAATAAAGGCTTTTGATATCTATCATATAACAAATTGAGTATATACCTTAATCCTTCTGGATCTATTTGCCATCCCCATTCTGAAGCCTTCAAATAAGGATTTGGCACTCCAGAAATAATATTTCCTGCCCCTCCCTTACTCTTTTTAGTGTCGGATGTTGCACATGAACTCATGTAATAGCTAAAAGAAATAAAGTCTACTGTATTTTTTAATATTTCTTCATCCCCTGGCTCCATCTTTATATGTACATTATTTTCCTTAAATAATCTATTCATATATTTTGGATACCTTCCTCTTGCATGAACATCTGCAAAGAAAAGATTTTCTCTATCCTGATTCATTGCTTTAAGAACATCGCTTGGCTTTGAAGTAAGAGGATAGTTTGGTACTCCAAGAATCATACATCCTATTTTAAATTCCGGATTTATTTCATGACCTATCTTAACTGCAAGAGCACTGGCAAGTAATTCATGATGCATAGCTTGATATAAATCTTGTTTGCTCAACTTTTCCTTTGGTGTCCATATTCCAGCACTCATATAAGGAGCGTGGAGAGCTGAATTTATTTCATTAAAAGTGAGCCAATATTTTACCTTATTTTTATATCTATTAAATATTGTCCTAACATAATTTTCAAAAAAGCCTATGAGTTTTCTATTAGTCCAACCATCATAATTTTTAGCAAGTGCTAATGGTGTTTCATAATGAGATATTGTAACTAAAGGCTCAATATTATACTTAGCTAATTCATCAAATACATTGTCATAAAATTGAAGTCCCTTTTCATTTGGCTGCTTATCATCACCATTTGGGAATATTCTAGACCACGCAATTGATAATCTAAAGGTTTTAAAGCCCATCTCTGCAAACAACTTTATGTCTTCTTTATATCTGTTATAAAAATCAATACCTATAAGTTTCATATTATCTTCTGTTGGCTTATCAGTTATAGGTCCTCTTATACCTTTTGGCATTATATCTTGAATAGATAAGCCCTTACCATCTTGATTATAAGCTCCTTCAAATTGGTTAGCAGCCGTAGCTCCTCCCCATAAAAATCCTTCCGGAAATTTAACTCCCATAGTTATTCCTCCTAAATTTTATATATCTGATTTTATAAAAAATACCTAAGAAATGTATTAGAGTATTCTCTACACATTCCTTAGGTATAGCCTGCATTACCAGTAACAATCCTTATTTTTATTAAATTTAATTCTATGATAAGGTTATCATAGAATTTTAATCATGTCAATCACTGCCTTGTTTATCAAATAACTTTATTTACAATAAAAGCCGCTAAACTCAGCAGCTTTTATTTCTTATTTGACAACTTGCAGTACAACCTGATCATTTTTATATAAAATATTCACCCTATCCCCACTTGGAAGTCCTGCTGTTGCAACTGATGAAAATCTTCCCCCTATTTTGCCGCATTTTATAATAACTTCTTTATTCGTAGGCACATATCTGTTTAAAAAATTTAATTTTAATACCCCGTTAAAATTTGCCTCATCTTTTATTCTAAGAACATCATTTTTACTATAAATATTGAGTTCTAAAGTACCATTTCCCAACTGTACATATTTCCCCCTAATATTTAATTTATCAGCTTCTTTAGTAAGCATTCCTGAATTATTTACAACATCCCCATCTCCAAAAGCTTTCTTAGAATCGGCCTCTAAATCTCCTCCATTAATTTCAGTACCTCCTCTATACTTATTATCCCCTTTTAATTTTAATTTTCCAGTTCCATTTTTAATAAGCTTACCATTACCCGAAATATCATTGATCCAGCTATCTTCAGCATTAAATCCCCCTTTAGAAGCATCCATTGTAACCGTAACATCTTTTACAAAAGAGGCATAACCATCTGCAGCCGCAAAAAGATTAATTCTTCCCCAGCCTTCTGAATCATCTAATACTGGATATCCAGATGGAATACCTGTTGTATAAAGAATCCATCTGCGATTTTCTGCATCTAAATAAGGAAACCGTGTTTCTAATAAAACCTCTGCTCCCTTTGGAACTACCATAGGCTTATTCTTATCACCTATTTGAGGAAAGTCATAGGTTAATCTTTGAGTATAATTTTTCTTGTTTTCAGAATAGTTACCAAACCTATCCTTTGAAATTGCATTTTCTTTAATAATAAGCTTAGTTTGAGCATCTAAATATGCAGCATTTTTAATTGCTGTGTTATCCCTATTATTTAGAGCAGAAGCGGCAATAGCTGTTGCCATAACTCGTCCTCCAATTACATCTAAAGGAGAATGCATTCCTGCTACTATACGATCATTCCCAAGTTCAGATGCACGTGTAAGCATTTCCTGATAACGTTCTGGTACTGCATAAGCTAGAGCTATGGCATCTATAGTTGCAGCATTTGTATGTCCACTTGGAAAGCCTCCATCTGATGATGGATTAGTACTTTTTTCCGGAACAAGTGTAGGTAGAACCTTAACCTTGTCACTCCATCGCCATGGACGAGGATACTTATAATAATTTTTAGCAGGTGTTGTTGATGCTGCACTATTGCGAATAGTATCTACTAATTTAACTACACTTCCTAAATCAGAACTTTCTTCTGCCCAGTTCCCCTCAGCATTGCCTTTATCCGTATATTGAACATTAATAGCATCTTTAGGAATAACATCAGTTATTGTAGTTCCAGCTCCAGCCCCCTTTATAAAAGCATCCTTATATGGCCCCAAACCATCTAACACACTGTAATTTTGATTTCTTCTATCATCAAGATATGCTTGATGCTCCTGAAAACTTGTACGTCGATAAGTTATTTGTATAACCTTTTGAATATTTAAGTTTAAGATATCAGAATTAAGCTTTATTCCGTTATCATAAGAAATACCTGGCTTCCATAACTTTAGGTATCCAGAAAGTACACCAATGGCTGGATTAGTACTTGGACTCATATTGTTTGTATTATTATTTTTCCACTCATCTACAAAATACCCATAAACTGCATGATGTGAAGTTATTTCATTACCATTTACGCTACGAGCTAAAAGTACGCTTGAATAACTTTGGGATAATATAAAAGTAAGAGCTAATGACAAAAAAGTTTTCTTAAACTTCAAGTAAATCATTTCCTTTCTAAGAATGTTATACTTATGAAAGTACTAGCTCACTCAACTTACCTTTTATATTATATATGCAAATGATTGCCTTATTGTTATCACACGGTTAAACTATTGTTAACTACAGTTAATTAATACAATTATGGAATTATGCATTCTTCTCTTTTTCATTGTAAAAAACATAAAGCCCTCGATTATTCTCGAGGGCAAATTAAATTATATATTTTTAGACTCTTCCACAAGCGTTTGAGATGCTGTAGTTATTTCATCTATAGTTGCATTTATTTCTTCTGTAGCTGCGGCATGTCCTTCAGCAACTACATTTACTTCATTGATTTGACTTATAATTGACTGAATGGAATTTCTCATCTCTAGAAGCATTTCTGAAACCTTTTTGGCAGATTCACTACTATTTTGTGATAGCTTTCTCATTTCTTGAGCTACTACAGAAAATCCTTTTCCTGACTCTCCTGCTCTAGCCGCTTCTATTGCTGCATTTAACGCTAAAAGATTTGATTGAGATGCTATATTTTTAATGGCTCCAATTGTTGAATCTGTCTCATTAATTTTATTATTTGTAACATTTGCCTCTGACAAAACATCAACAATAACACTAGAAAGCCTTTGTGAACCTTGTGCTATTTCATCAATTGCACCATTTATTTGACTAAGAGAAGAAAATAAATTCTCGGCAATTCCTTCTATTTTAATTTTATTTTCTAAGCTCTTTCCTACGCCAATAGCTCCAACGACCCTTCCATTACTATCATTTATAGGATATGCTATAGCCTTAAATGAAACCCCGTAAACCTCCTTAGGTACTACTGCAGATATTACCCTATTCTTTTCCATAGCTATGCATAAAGGATTATCGTTTGGCACTAAATCTCCTGTATTGAAACTAATAGGGATTTTATTATTGTGATATACTGCAACTGCAATTTTATCTTTATTTACTATGGTAGTCGCTACATCCTCCTGTATTAGTTCAGACAAAACTGGTAGTACATCTTTAAAAGACTGCATAATATCCTTTTCCATAATGCTCTCTCCTTAAATTTTAGTTAAGTGTAACCTACTCTCACCAAAGTTACTTATGCTTACTTTATCGAAATATTTAAAACATATCTTTATAATTTTTTATATTGTTTTCGACTTATTTCACAAGAACGAAATATCATAAACTTCGTTTAACCATCATTGTTACACTTTCATAAAATTTAAGTTATACGCAACTTATCCCTCCTTCCTAGTAAATAATTATTTAATAACATCATCTTTTTCTATATCAACTATTTCTGCATCAGTATTTTCTTCTATAAAAGTTATTATCTTCTCCATTGTAGAATCTTCCTTTGCTGAATCCTCGCATATTCCTGCAATTCCTATAACTATTTTTTGGTGAATGTCCTGTTCATCTACTTCTGATACAGATATATTAAATTTATTTTTTAGTTTTTGGACAATACTCCTTACTACCATCCTTTTCTCCTTTAAAGAATGACACCAGGATGCTCTTAAGGTAATTCTCATAATTAAAATTCTCATTTTCTTTCCTCCAAATTATTTTAGTATCCCCCATTATTTTAAACATTTTTCTATTTTTAAATAATAAAAACTGTGCCAAAAATAACACAGTTTTTATTATTTAAATTTTATAACATATTTAAAGCTACTTGTATTTAGTAATTTATCAAATTTAATTACCTGAAGTTGTTCCATTTGTTGTAGTAGTTGAACCCGAATTACTGCTTGTTCCACTACCTGATGTTTTAGTATCTTGATTTGTATTTGTTGTTCCGCCTGACGTATTTGTTCCTGAATTTGTACTAGAACCTCCTGTTGTTTCACCTGTTGATGTCTTTGTGTCTGTACTTGTTCCACTCGATGTATTCGTATTGCTATTACTATTACCACTCTCTTTGGTATTCGTTCCACTACCTGTGCTTTGCTTTGTATCTGTACCTGTACCGCTTCCACCACTTTGTGAAGTTGTACCTGTACTTTTGTTTGATCCAGATTTTGACGGATTAGTTTCTGAATTCACACTACTTCCACTCTTTGAATCATTAGAACCTGTACTTGTTGTAGGTGTACTTCCTGTAGGCTTTGTTGTATTTGCTGGCTTGCTTTCAGTATTAGCTTTTGAACTATTAGCTTGTGTCTTATTAGGTGAATCATCTTGGAAACTTAATTTTACAGCAACTGCAGCAAGAATAACTAGAGCAATTGATGCAACAGCTAAAATTACCTTTTTATTCTTACTAAGTCCTCTATTGGTACCTGTTCCACCTTTTTCATCCTTTGAACCTAAGATTGTTTCAGCTACATTTTTAGGCATACTAAATACTGAAGCTAGTACCCCTTTTTGATCCATGGAATCTACCTGCTTAAAATTTTCAGGTGATCTTAATACAATATGAGGTTTATTAGGAGTTTCTACATATACTGTAACTGAAAACTTATCACCTTTACTTAAAAAAGGCATGGAAATGTCAACAGTATTATATTCTATTGAAGAATCAAATTTTAATCCTTTTGTTATTTTTGCATCAGCAATATTAAGGCTGCCTCTTTGGCTTTGTATGTTCAAGGTTAACTCATGAACTGTATTTTTTGACATGTTACTAACAGTAACAATATATGCAAAAACTTTCTTTCCATTCATCTGTAAGGATACACATTTTCCTACAGTACACAATATTTTAGGAGCCACGTTTTTAACGTTTTTAACGTATTCTAGTAATAATCCGGATATAATTGATATTATTATGGTTGCAATTGCAGTTTTAATAACACTTAGCATATTGTTTTCGCTTCCTCACTTTTTCCTATTTTACTTTATAAATTATAAAGTAGATACATATTTGTGTCAAACTTAAAAATTAGTTATAATGAAATCCAAAATTTTCAAGCAAAATAATTATGTTAGTATGATTTTTTAATTAACCTATATATAGGTTACAAGTATAATATCAAAACTATTATATTATTAAACTTCTAAATTAATACTTTATCTATTTTATCTTTAAAAATTCCTCTTCATTTAAAAATTTTATATTCTGTCCTCTGGCATTTAAGTCCGATGCCCTTTTTAGTTTGTTACTCATTTCTTCCCTTCGTAAATTTTTTATGTTTTTCATATTGGTTACTAGTATTGTAGTTTTTTTTGTAACAGAACTTCCTGCTGTACCTCCAAGTCTCCTGACTAATCCCATTGCCTCGTCTCTTGACATAGAATCTAGTCTTCCAGTAAACACCACAACCTCATTTTTAAATTCATCAGCTTTTAATCTTTCAAAGGCACTCTTTTTTTTAGAAAAATAAATTCTATCTGATGTTCTTACTGCAATTCCTTTAGTTTGTGATGGTTTATATCCTTTACTATCTACCTTTCCAACAGTTACGCCTAACAGTTTAGATATTTCAGTTATATCCTTACATTTTAATTCTTTTGATATACTAAGCATTATATTACTACAGGCAAGAGCATCATATAATGCATCATGGTGTCTAAACTCATAGCCCAAAAAATTATTTACTGTATTCAATTTTGCATTTTCAATGCCTTTATAAAAGTTCCTAGCAAGCTTCATTGTACAAATATAATTAAACTCTGGAAGCTCTATATTATAAAGCTCAGCACTTTTTCTTAGAACTGATATATCGAAGGAAGCATTGTGTGCTATCACTAAAGTGTCATCAAAATAGTGCTTAATCTTTTCCCATACCTTATCAAATTCTGGTTCCTTCTCAACCATAGCTGGTCTTATTCCATGAATACCAATATTGATTGGCATAAACCTCATTTCCTTGGGTCTTATTAAATGATGTGATTTTTCTACAACATGTCCATCCTTAACAACAACAATACCAATTGAACATGGACTATTTCTTTTTTCATTTGCAGTTTCAAAATCTATAGCTGTGAATTTCATTTCCTTCCTCCAGATTTTCTTAGTTTTTATCACTATGTTTTTTCCTATGACTATTATACTTCATAATTTACTATTGAGTTGAATTTTTTATTAATGTTTACAATAAAGCAAAATTTCTAATGTATTTAACCTTCGTATGGGTAAGGAGATAAAGGAATAAATATTATAAAACAACACAAATTAAAATAATATTTCTAGTCATTAAAGGCACCAATATTAATATCAACATAAGCATAAATATTACTATTAATACTTTAAATAAATTGGAGGGAAAAATGGAAATTTTAAAGCATGTAATGGATGATGTTATTAAAAGAAATCCAAATGAACCTGAATTTCATCAAGCAGTAAAAGAAGTTCTCCTATCTCTAGAGATAGTTGCAGAAAAACATCCTGAATGGGTAAAAGACAAAATTTTTGATAAAATTGTAGAACCTGAAAGACAGATTATTTTCAGGGTACCATGGGTAGATGACAATGGCGAAGAGCATATTAACAGAGGCTTCAGAATTCAATTTAATAGTGCTATAGGCCCATATAAAGGTGGCTTAAGATTTCATCCATCAGTAAATCTTGGAATAGTAAAGTTTTTGGGCTTTGAACAAATCTTTAAGAATTCCTTAACTGGTCTTCCAATAGGAGGCGGAAAAGGCGGCAGCGATTTTAATCCAAAGAGCAAATCAAATTCAGAAATAAAGAGATTTTGTCAAAGCTTTATGCTTGAACTTAATAAATATATAGGAGCAAATACAGATGTACCTGCCGGCGATATTGGAGTTGGAAGCCGTGAAATAGGCTATTTATATGGCATGTTCAAAAAGATACGTAATGAATCTACTGGCGTATTGACTGGAAAAGGATTAACCTTAGGTGGAAGTTTAGTGAGGACTGAAGCCACTGGTTATGGATTATGTTATTTCATGAATGAGGCACTAAAGGCTAAAGGTAAATCTTTTGACGGTGCTACTGTTATTATTTCAGGATCAGGTAATGTGGCTATTTATGCAAATCAAAAAGCAACTCAACTTGGTGCTAAAGTTGTTGCTATGAGTGATTCAAATGGATATATTTACGATGCTAATGGAATAAATTTAAATACTATTAGAAAAATAAAAGAAGTTGAAAGAAAAAGAATACATGAGTACACAAAATATCATCCTAATGCATCTTATACTGAAGGCTGCGATGGTATTTGGAAACTTAAATGTGATATAGCTCTTCCCTGTGCAACACAAAATGAAATTGATGAAAATTCTGCTAAAACTTTAATTGCCAATGGATGCTATGCTGTTGGAGAAGGTGCTAATATGCCATCTACAATAGAAGCTGTTGATTTATTTATAAAAAACAAAGTGATTTTCGGGCCAGCAAAAGCTGCTAATGCCGGTGGTGTTGCCACATCAGCTCTTGAAATGTCTCAAAACAGTATGCGCTATTCATGGACTTTTGAGGAAGTTGATACTAAGCTTCAAAATATAATGAAGAATATATATATAAAGTGCAGTAATGCTGCAAATGAATATGGCTTCGAAGATAATTTGGTTGCAGGCGCTAACATAGCTGGATTCACTAAAGTTGCTGAAGCCATGTATTCTCTTGGATTTTAACTTGCAATATTAAAAATAACACGAATGACCACTTAAACAAATATATAAAATCTGTGTATTATATTAATATATTTTATCCTCCTGAGTTTATCAAAATATTCTTTATAGCCCTTTATTTATGGTAAAATATTTCTAGGCTTTTATGAATACTGGACGCAGGAGGAAACTAATGAAAAAAAAATTAATTATTGTTGTAATGATTTTTGTTGTAATATTTTCGATTTTGATAAACTTAAGAATAAGAATTAAAAATTCTAATACCTTATCTTATGGTGTTTTTACTGGTTTACAACCTAAAAATATAAATAGGTTGCTTTCATATAAAGAAGTAGTAATAGACGCTTCATACTACAGCAAAGCCCAAATTGACTTTTTACATAAAAAAGGTATAAAAGTTTATAGCTATTTAAATGTTGGTTCATTAGAGAACTTCAGGCCATACTACAGTGATTTTAAAGATATAACTTTGGACAATTATGAAAATTGGAAGGATGAAAGCTGGATAGATGTAAGCAACCTTAAATGGGACAATTATGTTGTTAACACCTTAGGTAAGAATCTAAAAAATAAAGGTGTAGATGGTTTTTTTTTAGACAATTTGGATGTGTACTCAAAGTATAAAAAAGACTCTATGTTTATTGGCTTACTAAATATAATAAAGGGATTAAATTCAAGCTATAATCTTCCTGTAATATTTAACGGAGGAGTTGATTTCCTTGAAGCAGCAGAGAATAAAAAAATATCACTTAAAAGCCTGATACACGGTATCAATATAGAAAGTGTATATACCACAGTAGATTTTAATAACAATAAATTCATTAAAAATTCTAGAGATGATAGAGATAAAAAAGTTAAATACCTAGAAAAATTAAAATCTAAGGATATATTAATTTATATAGTTGAATACTCTAGAGATACTTCTTTAAATAAAATTATTCATAACTACTACAACAATTTAGGTTTTAAAGTTTATATTTCTAGCAGCCTTAGCTTAAACTAAATATAATTAAAAAAGACTTATGCTTTAGATTTCAAGCATAAGTCTTTTTACTATACCTTGTACAGTTTATTAACTATTAAACTAAATATTCCTTCACGCTCTTTATAAATTATAGGCTGCGAACAGAAGGTTATATAATCTATGTTTACTAAAAACTTATTTAAATTAATAAAGGCTACTATTACAGAAATAAATGATGCTAAAAAGTATCCCACTCCATAATAATTTTGTCCCAGCTTCAAGCTTATAAATGTAAATACTGCATTTAAAATCAAAAACACACTAGTTGAAATAAGTGCCCCTTTTCTATTTTCAAAATACAAATCTATTAATATAATAGTAAACATACTTATAGAACAAAATGCCCCAAGAGTTAAACTCTTAAATATATCTATTGAAATTTGAGACAATCCAACAAAAGGAAGCAAGTAATGACCTAGGGCAATAAAAACTACACTAAAGAAAAGTTGTATTTCCATAAGTCTAAATATTTGTTGGTAAAGCACTGAAATCATGCTCTTTCTAGCATTTGTTATCTCCTTTAAGCTACCGCCTAAGGTAATCTGTGAATAGTACTCCTTATACTTATCATAGAAAGAAGTTTCAAGCGATATTGAAAATATTATAGACGCAGGAAAGGTTGTAAGTAAAGCATAAAACGTAGGTACATCATACATTGTTGCAAAAATGTATGTATGAGAAATAACTTCTTTTAAACTTCCCGACCAAAAAATAAAATTGTGTATATAAAGAGAAACTGTATAAAAAAAGCATATAAGAAAAAGAGAAATATATCTATCAAAGTATTTTAGAAAATCAAAATACCCCTTTTCACTGCTTTTAAAAAATGATTTTATATAAAACATTAGCAAGGTTACTATAATAAATACTCCTATATCAAAACAAAGAAGCGATATTTGTATTGGATTTATGTGTGTAACCTTTAAAATTATAATTCCAAGTACGCCTGAAGTTACAAAACCAATTAAAAAACTTCTTACTATTTTCATATAGTCTTTAAGAGCACTTAAATAAGAGGTTTCTAGCCACATTACTATAAGCCCAATAAAAAGGATATAAGTAAAGAATTTAGTAAAGATATTAATTGGAGATTTATAAAAGAACACAGCTCCTATTACTCCTCCTATGAATACACATATAGATATAACTCCATATAGCGATGGAAGAACCTTATTGTATTCTTTAGCAAAAAGCTTATCAGATATATACCTAGTTATTATCATAGAAAATCCACTTGTTATAATTTGAGAAAAAATAAAACAGTATAGTGTAGAAGCTAGAAATAACTCTTTATCCTTAAACGAAACATTTGCATTTGACATAATAATTTGAAAAAAAGCAATTGCTGCTATACAAAGAAGCTGAGGACCAACTATCACTATTGATGAATACATTAAAGTTCTAAAATCAAGCAGTAAACTTTTATGATTATATAATTTCTTTAATTGAAATCCAACTCCTGCCATTATAATCCTCCTTCATACTTCTTATAAATATCTTTGTATCTATTTATAAACTTTTCAAATGTATATTTTGTAGATGCCCTTTTATATCCATTTTCACCCATACTAAGTCTTAAAGCTTTATCTTTACATAATTTTATAAGAGCATTTCCCATTTTAACATAATTCATTACAGGTACTACAATACCAGCACTTCCAAAATTATCATCGACACCATATATTAACTCACTACAGCTTCCAACATTAGTTGTAACAAAAGGTTTTTTACAAGCCATACCCTCAAGCATTGCAAGAGGTTGTCCCTCACTAATGCTGCTTAAAACCATTATATCCATTTTTCCTATATAGTCTTTTACGTTAGCTCTTCCTGTAAAAATTACATTTTTTAATTCCAATTCACGAACAAGCCTCAAACATTCCTTATAATACTCCTCATCTTCATCTGTTGGACCTATGAGATAAAAGTTACAGTTTTTTATTTCATAGGACACAACTGAAAAGCTTTCAAGCATAGTCTTTACATCCTTTATAGGAACAACTCTTAAAACAGAACCAATATTTATAGTGTTCTCTGTGTCTCTCTCACAAGATATATTTGCAAAGTCTTGTATTGGTATGCCATTTTCAACTATTTCTATCTTGCTAGGCTTACACCCTAATTCAATTTCAATTTCTCTATTTTTATTAAACAAAGTTATAACTTTATCTGCTGTGTCATAACTACACTTAGATAGGGTATAGAAGAATTGAATCCACATATCCTTTAAATAGCCTTTTATCCATTTTGATTTTATAATCTCTTCTTCTCTTTCCCTTGTGTATATTCCATGCTCAGTAATTATAAATGGTTTGTTATACAAAGTTCCAGCTAAACTTCCAGCAATCCCTGCATATCCTGTAGAAACACTGTGATACAAATCTGCTTTTGGCAGCTCATTGCTTACTATATATAAAAGTGGTAGCAGCATAGCCCTTACTCCCCAAAAGAATTCATTAAAAGGTATACTAGGATATTTATCCTCATAAGCAGAAACCACAATATCAAAAAAGTTTTTACTCATAAAAAAATCTGTTGGCTTCTTTAATTCCTTACTTCTTAAAAACTCATATAAAATATTAAAGTTTACCTCTCCACCAATAATAAGATTTTTTATTGATTCCTCTCCTGAAGTACCTATTGGATAGCTTTTCTGCAATGACGACTTTTGCTTTAAAATATAATCCAAAAAAATTTCTTTTACTTCTACAACATTACTTGGAATTTCATACTTAAAATTCCCTTTAGATTTTTCCTCTGCAACAATACAATAAAGTACGAATTCATGCTCTGGCATTTGTTTTATAAGCATATGAACCCAACTGGATACTCCACCTGTAACATGCGGATAACTTCCCTCACAAATTAAACAAATTTTCATAAATACTCACCTACTTAATATTAATGGAGAACTTCTCTTTATTAGCCGTTATAAGATATACTCCTGTATCAATTTTTTCAATTTCACAACTGCCATCTGAATAAATATCTTTATTGCTTCTGAAAATAAATTTATCGCCTTTTTCAAAGTTTTTACAGTAAATATCTATAGAATCCTTATTATATTTTATAAACGGCTCTAGATCACTATAGCTTTTTTCTGAATTAGACGCTTCTGAAGCTGTAGATGCAGTTAACCATGGAAATTTTTTGTATATATTATACATAAGACTATTATAATTTTTTAAAAGCTGTTCCCAGTTCTTACCTTGGCTTCTTTTTGCATCTAGTATATCGTCTGGATGAATAAAGTGAGAAAATACCCCAACTGAAGTTAAGCCATTATAAGCCTTCCATATGGTTTCTTCATCATCATAGTATCCAGAGGTTATTCTTGGGAGCTCACAAATTCCATTTTTAATTTCGAATTCCTGAACGTAGGTGTCTTTATAATAATCATCAGTATAAATAGATGATATAGTTTTCAAATTAGGCATTGCTTTTAAAATAGCCTTTTTACCATCAGGACTTAGCACATTCGAAGGTGGAACATAAACCTTAAAAGCATAATTTTTAAATAATGAAGCTGAATACCTACTAACCTCTTCAACCGCTTTTACCATATTTTCTTCACTTGCCCAAGGCTTATAACCTAGAGGTTCCTTAATATAATCTTTAGGAGCAAGAGATTGATGGTTGTATCCATGTATGCCCAATTCTCCTCCACTTTTCACAAGTTCACTTCCATATAATATAAAATCATTAGCATTGCTTGTCTTGGTTGAAAAAGGTGGAGTTGTATTATTGTTATAGTCCTCTATTATTGAGCCTGTATATTTCAAGTTATAAAGCCTTGAACCTTTTAGTACATCTGGCCACCAAACCTTACGGTAAAAATCAGCTGTAGTGATTCCATATTCCTTATATATGGAACTATTATACCCTGAAGGAATTGGTGCAGGAAAATCATCTATATAGGTTAATTTTGCATCTATAATAGGATAAATATAATTTGGAACTAGTAAACTAATAGCACCAGTAATAATTCCTCTCTGGTCTTTCTTAGCTAAAATTGTTCCATTAAACACCATAATATTTCCACTACCAAACTTTGTTTGCCACATCATTGGAATTTTATTATCTGAAATTCCGAGTAGTTTGGAGTTATTATTTAAAGTTACTTTTAAAGAGTAGTCAGATACTATATCTTTACTAACATTAACACCATTACCCTTTATAAGAACATTAGAAAGAAGCGTCATTCCATCAGATTCACCCATATCACTTACGGTTTTTATACCTATTTCATTTGATATACTTGATAGTGCATCCCCCATTACAGGTCTTTCAGCAAATAACACATTTCCTCCATTTTGAGCATAATTCATCACTGATGATAAACTTTTAAAATCATCAATGTCCTCAAATGTCAATATTACTGCTCTATATGAAGGATCAACCGTTTGGACATTATTTTTTTCTTCTACTACTGCAGTTTTTTTCATGTATTTTAACATCTGTTCAATATTATTTTTAATTTCACTGCTATTTTGCTCATTCTTATCAAACAAAATCAAAAACTTTTCTTTTTCAGTATTTGAAGGAATTTTCGCTGATGTATAAGAAATTTTATTCGTTATTCCTTTGTCATTCTTAAAGAAATTCATTACAAAATTAAGACGTAATATTTGAAAGAATACAGCTATACATAACACTATAGTAAGCATTATCCTAATATTTCTTTTAATATTCATTTCCTTCACCTGCTATCCAAAATCTTACTGTATTTAAAGTATCGCTGCTAAACTTTATATTTGATTCCATCAATTTTTTTAAAGTTTTTTTGAAGTTAATGTGATCATTAAGTAAATAATAAATTTTCATAAACATAATATAAGGTTTTTCATTATTTTTATGGTTATCGTAAAAAACCGTGCAATATTTTTTAGCAGAATTAAAATTCTCAAGTTCAATATCGCAGTCTATCTTTTTTACAAAATACTCAGCATCTGATTTATTAATTAAAAGTAATTCTCCTAATTTTTCTGAATACAGCTGCTTATATTTATTTAAATTATGTCCCTCTAGAAATCCACTGTCTATGTATTGTTTAAGTATATTTAAATACGATATAAGTATCTCTATATTATTTTTATCCTTTTCATACCTTACAGCTTCCTTTTGGATATTTTCTATAAAATAATTCTTTATTTCTGTAATTGCGCTTGCTGCATAATGAGACACCTCTGTATCATCATTCTCCAAGGCCTTTTCTAAAATTGAAATATGCTTCATTGGATTATCTTTAACCAAATTAATTAATAGTTCTCTTTTAACTTTATTGCTATTTAAAATAAAAGCTTCACTAATAGGTACTAGATCCTTTTGCTTATTAAAGTTTGACATTTTAAAATGTGTATTTTCTAAAGTACTTTTTATATAATCCTCATAATC
This sequence comes from Clostridium acetobutylicum ATCC 824, assembly GCF_000008765.1. Lineage (NCBI taxonomy): Bacteria > Bacillati > Bacillota > Clostridia > Eubacteriales > Clostridiaceae > Clostridium > Clostridium acetobutylicum. The sequence continues at coordinate 848,653 of NC_003030.1, read as the reverse complement.
TGATAATGCTTTATCCGATTTATAATTTTTCTTATCCAAAATATAAATAATAAGAAAATATACTATACCAAAACAAGGAATAAATAAAACTACCAATAATCTATAAAGTAACTCTTCTTTTGAAGTATTCTTAATATGCATATATACATAAAATATTAGGCAAATTAAAAGATGAATTATTAAAAACTTATACATATCAATATAGATCCTCCATTACTTCAGCATTTAATCCACTTTTGGAAATCCTCATTAACACTTTCTCAGATTTAATCTTGTCTGTATTTGATAAAATAACATAAATATAATTCCCCTCACCAAGTCCTATTAAATCATCGTCTCTTATGCTTAAAGAAAGTTTATTAAAGTTTTCTTCATAAGAAAGATTATTATCTTTAATTCTCAAAAGAGTAAAATTTATTCCAGAGATTTCCTTGTTTCTAATTTTATCGGTTAAAACTTTTTTAAACTCTTTAGTAGTTAGTATTTCCGTATTAGGTATATATTTATTTCTAGCTGCTATTTCATCATATTTTAATGCCTTACCTATAGCATTTGAAATCAAATCAACTAGGGCCTTAAACAAATTCTCATAATGGAGAGTTAGCTTTTCAAATTTAACATCATACACAGATATAATAGCCTTTACATTATCATTAATTATTACTGGAGCAACCATTGTAGGCAGTTTAGGATTTAGAGTTCTATTAATAAATACTGTTTTACTTTTTATAGCCTGATTTATCTCTCTAAATTGATCTAGATTAACTGAATAAGGCAAACTAAAGTTTTCACTGCTGGATTTGGCTTTAAGTCTAAGATATTTCCCATCTCTATCCAATATATATATTGATGATTTCAATGTATTTAAAAGCTTATCTATTATCCTAATAGAACCAAAGTATATATCATTGACTTCCAAACTATCTAAAGCTTTTGTTGTATTATAAATATTTACAAAGCTGTTCTCCGAACCAATAATTTGTTCTTCTAATTCTTCCTTTGCATTTCTTGTTTCATTATAAATTGTTTCTAGAAACTTATATTTATTGTTAAGAGTATCAATTTTTAATTCTTTAATTTTAGAATTTCTTTTATAAACATCCGCAGCATATCCACAAACTGCCCCAATTATAATATAACTTAATACATGCGGAAGGTTTGTAGGATCATATAAAATTGTAACTACACTATACCCCGTGTTTAATAACAAATAGAAATATAAGCCACAAGAAAAGATTACCGATAATGATGCCTGCTTCATTCCATACATAATGGACATAATTATTATATACATATAACAAATATCCGCAAAACCACTGGAAAATGGATCCTTAACTTTAAGTATGCTAAAAGTCAAGAAGAAAATAAGAAGCATAAATAATATATTCTCAAAATAAGGTAGATATTTAAATAACGTTCTTTTTTTTGTCTTAGCCTTAGATGTATCACTAACTGTTTCACTTAGGCTACAATTTTTCTTATACCAATCATAGGTTTTTTCCAAGGCTGCTCTAAAAGAATATTTAGTATCCCATCCTAGTTCTGTTTTTGCCTTTGAGTTATCTAATTTTGATTTTTTTATATCCCCAGAACGATTTAATCTGTAATTTACCTTTCTTATTGGATGAAATTCCTCTAAGGTGTCTATTAATTCATTCAAAGAATGCTCCGTATTTGTAGAGATATTAAGTACTCCAGTATAATCACTTTCTAGAGCTTTATATATAGCATCAACAACATCTTCAACATATATAAAATCTCTTGTTTGAGTTCCATCACCAAATCTATCTATTTCAGAACTTTTAAGAGCTTTATTTATAAATAAAGCTACCACATTGCCTTCTCCTTTTATACTTTGTCTTGGACCAAATACATTTGAAATTCTAAGAGATATTGTTTTCAGCCCATAAATCTCGAACCATTTTTGAGTATAGAATTCCCCAACATATTTATTTACTGCATAAGGTGATAGCGGATTTATCTCAGCTTCCTCTTTAATAGTAAGATTATTATTGCCATAGACTGAAGCAGAAGACGCAAATATAAATCTTTTCACTCCATATTTAGAGGAAAAGTTTAGCAAATTAGTAATTCCCTTAACTGATGGTGTTAATTCAAATGAAGAAGCTTCAGCATTAGTATTGACTACTGGAGATGAAAGATCAATGACAGCATCAAATTTATTTGCCTTAAACACTTCTTCACAACTTTCGCTTTCAATTGATAAATTATAAAACTTATGTGGTACTGTAACATTTTTTAAATTTCCAGTAGAAAGATTATCTATTATATATGTTTTATGCCCTTCTTTATAAAGTCTCTCAACAACATGGGAGCCTATGAACCCACAGCCTCCTACTATTAGTATCCTCATAATTCCCTCCTAGGTTTTCGACAAATAATGTGCAAAACTCAACAAATTGTATAATAATTATATCAAATATGTTGAGTCATTTCAAAGAAACCATTATGTTATTTAACAAAAGCGAGAAAGGATACAAAAAATAGCCCTGTTAAAGGCTTTATGCATAAAATATTTAATTTAAGCTCCACTAAACAAAAATAAGAAGTGAATTAAAAAATCCACTTCTTATTTTTATACTATAAACCCTATTCTACCTTTAAAGCTTTTTTCTCTAATCTAGTATAAACTTCTTTTCGAAGTAAAACGTAAGCTACTGAAAATAAAGGAATAGACATAATCATGCCTGGAACTCCCAAAACTTTTCCTCCTAAAGTTATTGCTACTAATACTAAAATAGATGGTAACCCTACAGAATTTCCTACAATCTTTGGATAAATAAAATTATCCTCAACCTGCTTAATTGCTAAGAAAACAAATACAAAAACACCTGCTTTTATAGGGTTAAATATTAAAAGCAATAACACACTTAAAACAAATCCTATAATTGAACCTATCATAGGTATAACTGAAAAAAAGGCAATTATTATACTAACTTCAATCGCATATGGAAGCTTTAAAATTGTCATTACAATAAAAAACATAACTCCTAAAATTATAGATACAGTACATTGACCAGTAATAAAATTTGAAAAAGTATTACTAGTAAGTTTTAATACTTCTAAAGCTGAATCTACCTTTTGCTTCTTAAAAAAAGCATACAATACCATTTTTACTTGAGTGCCTAATTTATTCTTTTGCGCCAATATGTATATTGAAAATATAAATGACAATACAAATTCGATGGCAGTACTAGCAAAAGTAGTTGCCGCACCTAATGTTGACATAAAAACTGAACTAGCACCTGTAATAATAGTGATTTTTACTTTATTTAAAATTCCATTCCAATCTATATTCAGATTATTAACCAAACTCGTTACATTTTTAGACATCCAACTATTTTCATTAACGAATTTCTGAAATGCAGTTATAGAATTATCAAAAGCGTTTGGTAATATTTTAATAGTTTGAATTATATTAGGTATAATTATTGCTGAAATCAATGCAAAAATGCCTATTATAAGAATACATGAAGCTACTATACTAATGCTTATATTATATTTTCTAACTACTTTTCCTATGAATTTAATTTTGCAATTAAGCAGCTTCTTCGAAAAAAATGTAACTGGTATATTAAGAATAAATGCAATACATCCTCCTAAAATGAAAGGAAAAAATATCGAGTATATATTATTTATTATTCCTCTTACATCATTACCGTAGTTAAGTAGGAAATACATTAAAATCGCAATAAATACTAAAATAGTAATTTTGCTTTTAATTCTTTCTTCCAATTTCATAGTATTACATACTCCTTCTTAAATAATTGTTTTATCATAATATTAACTATATCATTATTTATAATTTCTGCCTACCCAAATACAGTTGAAAAAGTTTATATAATGTTGATTAATTAAATCCATCAATTTTTAATATCCTTTTAAATTTTTCAAAACAAAACTAGTTTAGTTACTTGCAGAGCTTTCAATTGAACACTATACTATATTAAGTAGTATAGTTTCTTTATAAAAACTCATGAAATGAGAGGGTTAAATATGAATAAAAAGGATATATTAGAATTAAAAAGACGTTTTAAAAAAGACGAGTGTACCTTTACTAGAATGTGCGGTTGTTATGTAGATGCACAAAAAAATATCGTATTAAAAATTAATGAAACCTTTTTAAATCTAAGGGACGAAGAATTCTTTAAATATTTAGAGATTGCTAAAAAAGCTTTATCTGGAACAGTTGGAAATAACCTTCTAGAACTTAACTTTCCCCTTGATGGCGAAAATATGGATAGTCGGCAGCTTTCTTTGTTAAGCCTTAAAAAAAGTGCATTAAAAGACGCTGCTCTTCTCGACAGCTTTTATAACTTAATTATAGATAGTTATGATTATGCAGGTAATTTCTTAATACTTATTTTTCATGACGCTTATGATGTTATGACTAAAACTACAGATAATTCTAAATTAGATGAATCTGAAGAAATATACGAATACTTATTATGCGCAATATGTCCAGTATCACTTTCAAAAGCAGCTCTTGGATATCTTGAAGATGAAAATAGAATTGGAGCACGCAATAGGGACTGGATAGTCGGGCCGCCAGATCTTGGATTTGTATTCCCAGCCTTTACAGACCGCAGTACTGACATTCACTCTATTATGTACTATACGAAAAATGCAAAGGATACTCATCCTGAATTAATGGAACAAGCCTTAGGGTGTAGCTCTAAACAAACTGCTACTGAACAAAAAGAAGCATTTAATACCATTATTCGTAAAGCTATTGGCAGTGATGATGCTAAATCTGATCATTTATTTATGGAAATTCAAGAGACTCTTAATAACATAGTTGATGAAAATAGTACCGTTAATGGTACTGATGCTGAGCCTGTAATTTTAACTAATGATAACATTCAGGATATTCTAGTTGAAAGCGGAATTCCTGAAGAAATCACTGAGAAAATTGAAAAATCCTATAAAGAAGAGTTCGCTGATACTCCTCCTGTAGTAGAAAATTTAATAGATAAAAAAGCACTGGCAGCAAATGAACAAAGAAAAAAGGAAAAGAGACTCGAACAAAAAGTACAAGTATTAGAAGAAAGACTTGAACAAACAAAGAAAGAAATTGTAGAAGATTCAGACAAAGAATCGGTATTAGAAGAAAAAATTAATATACCAGAAGAAGCAGCCACTGATACTACTTTAGAGGAGGATTCCAATTCTGAAATAGCACCTGATAATCAGTCTGATCCAAGCTATGATATTGTTCTTAAGGTAAAGCCTGAAAAAGTACCCGAAATAAAATCACAAATAATTGACGGCAAGAAATGCATTGTAATTCCTCTAGAAGAAAATGAACAAGCTAATGTAAATGGCGTCGATGCCTTACTTTAAAAAAATCCCACTAATTTTTATATTAGTGGGATTTCTAATGTTTGTCCTATTCTTTTCTCAAAATATCTACGGTATGTGCACTTGCTCCTAAAAGCTCCGGTCTTTCACATGTGGAAAAATGATAATCAAGAAAAAGATTAAAGGTATCTTCATCCATAGCATTTAAAACAGGTCTCATATAATTAGCAGGTCCATCTGCTGCAATCAATTTTATTCTCTTTAAGTTTACTTCCTTATCTAACCTGTTAATATCTTCAATCCTTACATAATCGTATAAATCCTTTGGCTCTGCTATAACATGAAATTTACTATCAAGCTTACCGTTATCAACACATTCTCGAATATTGTTCTCCTTAAAACCATAGGTTATTACACTATATTCATTCATACAATATGCTACTAGAATAACGCCTCCAACTTTGGTTACTCTTTTTGCTTCTTTAAGTGCTTTCACCTTATCTTCAAAGGTATATAAATGATACATTGGTCCAAATACCAACGTTATGTCAAAGGTATTTTCAGAAAATCTTGATAAATCTAGTGCTGTCCCCTGCATTGCCTTTACTGTACTTCCTTTTGATCTTAAAACTCCTAAATTATGCTTTACAAGTTCGATAGCCGTAACATCGTAGCCTTCGTTTGCCAACTGCACAGAATACCTGCCTGTACCCGCACCAACATCTAAAATTTTTGCATTCGCATTATCTCCTATATATTCATGAATATATTTCATTGAAGTTAAATATTCAACTTGTCCATATTTTCTTGTTAATCTTTTGTCCTCGCAAAATTTATTGTAGTACTTTTCCAATTCAGTTACCATATCTTTATGCTCCTCACCCATTATTATATTAGAAATCTTCAACTACAAAAATCGTCCTTCGTATTCTACAGAAATATTATACTATGTAAATTCTCTATATGCCATAATTTTTGAAATTGATACTTAGAAATACATCAATCCAAATTTGTAAAAGCATCATCATAGGCATAACCCACGATGATGCTTTATAATTCCTATTCTTGCAATTCTTCTACTTTTGAAACCTTACCCTTGTGTATACCAAAAGCAAAATATGCTATAGTAACGATAGCACAGAATACAGCACCAATAAACAAAGGAATCTGAGTTGATGAATTAAAGCACATACCAATTAAAACTAAGCAAAGATATGCTACTACAATATAATTAGCATATGGAAAAAGCCTTGATTTAAAAGGATGCATCTTCATTTCTTCTGCATGCTCTTTCCTGAATTTTATTTGGCTAATGCATAATACAAACCAAGGAGCCATTCCTGGAAGCACACTTGCACTATAGATATAAACAAATAGTTTTGAATTTGGATATATATAGTTTAATATCACACCTATAAGTAAACAAACTAAAGTTGTTCTTATACCATTTGCTGGTACACCATCCTTGTTTAATTTCCCTAAAAATTTAGGTGCTTGACCATTTGTAGCTAATGTATAGAGCATACGACCACAGCTGTAAATTCCACTGTTACAACCGGACATTGCTGCTGTAAGTACTACAAAATTTATAATACCGGCCGCTGCTGCAATACCAATTTTAGCAAAAGTTAAAACAGATGGACTGCCAAGTGTACTAATCTTGTCCCATGGATAAATAGTTACAATTACAAATATAGCACCAACGTAAAAGATTAGTATACGCCAAATAATATTTTTAGTTGCTTTTCTTAATGTATTTTTAGGATCCTGTGCCTCTCCTGCTGTAATTCCAATAAGCTCTACTCCTTGATATGATGCCGTTACCATACATAAAGCAAACAACCAACCTTTTAACCCACCAGCAAAGAAACCTCCATGAGCTGTAAGATTTTTAAATCCAATAGGCACACCATGATTACCAATACCAAAGAAAATCAAACCCACTCCAACTATAAGCATAACTACAATAGTTACAACCTTAATTAAAGAAAACCAAAATTCAAATTCACCGTAAAATTTAACTGAAGCCATATTAGCAGCGGCAAGAATAGCCACACCAATTAATGCTGGAATCCAAGCTGGTAAAGCCGGAAACCAAAACTTCACGTAAATTCCTATAGCTGTTATTTCAGACATACCAACAGCTATCCACATAAACCAGTAACACCAAGCTGTTATATATCCAGCTAAAGGAGATATATATTTATTTGCGTAATTTGCAAAGGATCCTGCTAATGGTTCTAGATAAAGCATTTCTCCCATAATTCTCATAATTATGTACATAGCTATACCTGCTACTCCGTAAGCTAACAGCACTGATGGTCCTGCCCATTTAATTGTACTAGCTGATCCCATGAACAAGCCTACCCCAATTGTACCACCTAAAGCTATTAGCTCAATATGACGTGCTTTTAGCCCTCGTGACAACTCTTTTTTTTCCAACTGAATGTCCCCCTTCAAAAATGTCTATCAATAAAATGTTTTTTTTATGCAGACACTTGTTTGTTATTCTAATAATATATTATCACAATTTTTAGTTTTTTTCATTTTTTTCTTCATTTTTTTCTATCGTTTTGAGTTTAAATTTAAGTAATATCATTATAAATACCTTAAAGACTAATATTATTTCATTAATAAAACAAACATATTTGCCTTATACTATATTTAGAAATTAAATTGGAGGTACATAGAATGAAGATTGTTGTTGCTAGTGATCATGCTGGTTTTTCTCTAAAGGAAGAAGTGAAAAAATTTCTAGAAGATGGTGGTCATGAAATTTTAGACTTTGGAACTCATAATACAAATCCCTCTCACCTATCTGACTATATTTACCCAGCAGCTTTATCACTTTCAGAAGGCAAGGCAGAACGTGGAATTTTTATTGATGGTGTTGGTTATGGCAGTGCTCTAATTGCAAATAAAATATATGGCGTGTATGCAGCAGTTTGCCAGGATCCATTTTGTGCTAAACTCGCTCGCTCACACTCTAATACAAATGCTCTTTGCATTGGCGCAAAAATAATAGGTTCTGCCATAGCCCTTGAAACCATAAATACGTGGATGAATACTGATTTCCTAGGTGATATTGAAAAATATAAAATTCGTGTAGATAAGGTAACTAAAATTTCTGAAAAGCATTTAAAGAAACTTTCTGAAATTTAAATTTATAAAGGGCTGCAAGGTTTTAAATTGCAGCCCTTTTGTATTGTTTATATTAAAAATAATAAAGTTACTTTTACATACCACGTTACACCGTAATACATTTCCTAACTGCTTTCTTTATTTTTCAATTTTGTTAATTGAATATTCAATTAATTTATTTGCAAAATTTTTTTCCATACTGTGAAGGAATGTATAAATGAAAAAACCAACTGCTGCTCCTAGAACGCATGATATTAATATATCAACTGCATTAAACCTTAACATTGCTGTTACAATATAAATGATATAAGCATTTAATGGCAAAAACAAGATTGAAGTTACAAATCCAGGAACATAATGTTTGAATTCTAATACACCCTTAAAATGAGCTGTTATAAAATGAGCTGTTATAGTAAATATGAACCCATACCAAACATGGTAATCGTTAAAAATGATAGAAATTAGTGTTATTAACGAAAGAATTACAAATATTATTTCTACTCCTATTGAAAATTCATCTGTACTTTTAAAATGTGAAAATGGCTTCTTTTTCATTGCGGAAGCATCAAGACAATACTGATACTTCTGTCTCCAAACCTTAACGAATATAATCTCCTCAAAATCATGAATCATAAAAAGGATAGGAAGTAACCAGGCAATAGCATTCATTTTGTTCATATAAATCATCTCCTAATAAGTTTCAAATCGTGTCACACATGTGAATCACAGTCACACATGTGACATTTATTTCTAAACATAGTATAATAATATCTATAAATAATATCAATACTATTCGAACAAGTGCTACATATAAAGAAATCTGTGACACTTTAGGAGGGATAATTTGAAACAGAAAACAAATCGTATTGCAGAACAATCCAAGAAATGGCTGGTTCAAGCCCTATTAGATTTAATGAGAGAAAAACCATACTCGAGTATTTCAGTTAAAGAAATAGCAGATAGAGCACAGCTGTCAAGAAGAACTTTTTATCGTAATTTTAAAATAAAAGAAGACTTATTATCTGAGTATTTTAATTATTTATTTGAGGACTATACAGAATCTTTAAAAGAGCTTACAGTACTCTCTATTAATGACGTTCTTATTACTTATTTTGAATTTTGGAATAAACATATTAATGAATTGAAACTACTAAAACAAAATCATTTATTTTATTTAATTATGGAGCAGGCAAACTCATTTATACCTAATATTAATAAATTTGAAAACGTTAAATGGCATGATTACGATAATCACACTGAAGAAGAATATATAGGACTTTATAGTATAGGTGGGCTTTGGAATGTCTTATCTAATTGGATAGATCGTACAGATAGACAATCACCTCAAGAAATGGCTCAAATAATTATAAAAGCATTCCGTAATTTTTCTAAATCAATTTAGGTTAATGCTTTAAAGAATAGTAATGAGATGAATTTATTACAGCTTAAGAATTGTTTTATTCAGTAGTCTCTCAAACCACCTTTGGGTAAGCCTTTTTAAGCTCCATTAATATTTTCTTATCTTAGCTCACAATAAAAAGTGCTTATTCCATAAGAATTAGCGCTTTTTCACATATAAAATTAATGAAAAGTAAAAACAATTTACTTTATTAATTTGTCACTTAATATTGAATCTATTAACATTGCCATATCATCAGGTGTTTCCTTTGCACCATCTTGCAGCCATTTAACAAGTATATTCCAAAAACCTCCGGCACTAAAGAATAATACATACTCAAGCATTCTATCATTAAACTTTTCTATTTTATTTTCATTAACCTCTTTATGAATCATAGGTAAATATTGATTAAATCTTTGCAATAAAAGGTGCAGAAGATTATTTTTTTCCATTAATATTAGAAAGTCTAAATGTTTACTCCAAAAAGTAAAGTAAACTTTAGCACCATTATGTATTGTTAAATACTCATTTTTTAATAGATTAATATATTCATCTATTAGCCCTTTTATATACATATCCAATACATCTTCCTTAGACGCAAAATTTCGATAGAACGTCCGTCTTCCAAGTTGAGCTGTATAAGCTATTTCTGTTATTGTTATTTTTTCATATGGTTTTTCAGCCAACAGCTTTAACATGGCTTCTGTTATCCATTTTCTTGACTGCATTGCAATTTTATTGATTTTAGATTTTTCTTTCATAAGCTTCTCCCTTGAATTTTGATGACACATTTTTTTCTATTTGTAGCACTTAAAGCAAATCTATTGATTTTCCTTCTGATGGATATTATACTAAAAAGCATCAAGCAGCACAAATGTGTCACTTAATTGATAATTAAAGGAGGTTTATATTATGAAAACATTATTTACTATTATATGGCTCTTTCCAATAATCTTCATGATTCATGACTTTGAGGAAATCTTAATGATTAATGTATGGCAAGAAAAAAACAAACAATATATTCAAAGTAGGAAGGGTAAATACATTCCGTATAATTTTAATGGTTCTACTGCCTCAATAGCTTTTGGAGTAGCTTTGGAATTTGTAATCATATCAGCACTTACTACAATTTGTTACTTACTTAGCAGTTTTATTGCATGGTTTGGATTTTTTACTGCTTTCACATTACACCTAATATTTCACATTATTATGACTATAAATTTTAAAAAATATGTTCCTGGAGTAGCAACAAGTATAATTTTTATTCCTCTTTGTTTTTTTATGCTTCATAAAGTTACTAACAATATTCTACCTAATTACAATGTCCTAACCTTATCTTTTTCCATACTAATTAGTATATTAATAATGATTAGTATAATATTTGTTCTACATAAAGCAGTAAAACACTTCAACCTTTGGCTAAAAATGTACAAAACTAACTCTATATAAAACTCTCTCTTTTATTGATAATAATAAACAAACTCACGAGAAGAATTCCTAAACTCCGTTGGTGTCATTCCCCTTTTATCAGTAAATTGTCTTATGAAATAAGTGTCATACTCAAAGCCAGCAGCTCGTGCAATTTCATTTAAGCTCATATCTGTATGAGTTAAAAGACTTTCTGCCATCTTTAATCTATATGTCAACAAGTATCCCATGGCAGTGTATCCAGTTAATTCCTTAAACATTTTATTTAGGGACACTCTATTTAAATGAGCACATCTTGTTAAGTCCTCTAAACTTATTCTATCACTATAGTTTGTATGTATATATTCTAAAACTCAATCAACAGGTGACTGCTCTCCGTTTTTATTCAGTTCCTCAAGCAAACCTAATATTTGTATTAAATATTTTTTTATTCTGCACACCCAAAGAGAATCGCTCTGTGCATGTACTTCTGTTCCCATAATAAAGAACCATTCATATAGTTTAGGATAAGCCTTCTCAGTTACAGTATATACTCCATTATTTTTATTATCCTTTTTAAAAAGAGAAAGTCCTGTTTCTATCTTTAAGCTATTTGACATATATCCTGTTTCCTCAGAAAAATAAGCTGTATTAAAGAAATCTGGATGAAAGCTGAATGACTGTGAAGCTAAATTATTCTTTTCAAAAATTTGTATTTTATCGTCTTTTGACAAACAAAGAATACTTGGAGCTACAACTTTTATTGGATAGGCATTAAGTTTCAAATTCACACTTCCATTTGTTACAAAAACTATCGTAAATCTCGCCTTATACGGAAGTTTATTAAAATCCTCCTCTGCATTAAATTCAATATATACAGATCTATTCTTGTAACGGTCCATTTGAGGCATAAACATTCCTCCATTAACAAATAGTATAGTTTAAAGCTTCATTTATCTCATTGTATCATAATTTATAAATGATAAACTATTGTTAATACTTAAATGTTATGAAAGGAGAATTATTATGTCTATAAAACGTTTCAATATTAAAGTATCTGATGAAGTACTTAATAATTTAAAATCCAGATTAAAGAATGTTAAATGGCCTGATCAATTAGAAGACCTAGGCTTTGAAAGAGGCACTGACTTAAACTATTTAAAATCTCTTGTATCCTATTGGATAGAGGACTTTGATTGGCGTGCACAAGAAACCGAACTAAATAGTTTTTCTCAGTTTCATTGTAAAATAGATGGGATAGATATTCATTTTATACATGAGCACGGTAAGGGACCTAACCCTATTCCAATTATCTTAACCCATGGATGGCCCGATAGTTACATACGTTACAAAAAGCTTATACCATTACTCACTGACCCTGCAAAGTATGGTGGTAACCCAGAAGATTCATTTGATGTCATTGTCCCCTCTCTACCTGGTTTTGGATTTTCCGGCAAACCTAAGTATGGCGGAATGAACAATTCAAATGTTTCTGAACTTTGGGCAAAACTAATGACTGAAAAACTTGGATATAATAAATTCGCCGCCGCCGGAGGTGATGTTGGTTCTGGGGTTACAAGATATCTTGCATTAAACCATCCTGAACTTCTAATAGGAATTCATCTAACGGATGTTGGTATTATCAAAGCTTTAATGACTTCACAAGGTAATCTAAAACTTTCTGGAGAAGAAGTACAATATAAGAAAAATGCCTCTAAGTGGATTTCTGAAGAAGGTGCTTATATGTCTATTCAATCCACAAAACCTCAGACTCTTGCATATGGACTTTCAGACTCTCCAGTGGGACTAGCAGCTTGGATTATCGAAAAATTTCGTGCCTGGAGCGATTGTAAAGGCAACTTAAGTAGAAGCTTTAACATGGATGAACTTCTCACTAATATAATGATTTATTGGGTTACAAATACCATTGGCTCATCAGTAAATATATATTATGAAAATACACATTCTTTGCCTTCACTGAGTTATATTGATGTGCCAACAGGCATGGCTATCTTCCCAGCTGATATATTGCTTCCGCCTAAAGAATGGGTCGAACGCAATTTAAATATAACTCGATGGACTACAATGCCTAGAGGCGGACATTTTACTGCCATGGAAGAACCTGAGCTTCTAGCAGAAGAAATTCGAGCATTCTTTAAACCATATAGGTGATTATCTTTTCTTCTTTAATGAAAAAACCACCAGCTGCTCGGCTGTCTTTTTCAAGGGATACCATACCAGCTACAGCTACTGCATATCCTGCTAATGGTGATTCCTCCAATAAAGCTATATATGCTTTAGCTTATAACAGTTCCAAAGCCGTTCTCAATATGCTTACTCTAACTCTTTCAAAGGAACTATTAGATACTAACATTAAATTTAATTCAGCAAGCTGCAGAGATTATAGTAAAACTTGCCACTCTAGATGAAAACGGACCTACAGGAGGATTTTTCGATAAAACTAGAACTGTTCCATGGTAAGAATAATGTTTAACGCAATATGTACCTATGTACTATTGTCCAAAGTCATATGTTTTAAAACCTGCATTTACAATATGAAAATTGCTATATACAAAAATATAAAACCCTTTTCTAAATATCTAAACACTAAAAAACAACCCACAACAATTTGTGTGGGTTGTTTTTTAGTGGAGGCGAATCGTGACCTTTGAAATCCACAACAACTATATAATCATTTTTAGTATTACAGCATTATATTTATTAACAATAATTTCCATATTGATTATTTAGTTTTTAGTCCTTGTTTATTAATAGCGCCTTTAACTTTAGGATAATAAACAGATTGATAAATTGTTGAAGTAAAAGTACTCCAATTTATTTCTTTCTCAGCTCTTCCAATTTCCTTTAGATATTTATTCATCTGTTCGTCATAAACATTAATTGAATCTTCAACAGCTTTTATATCATAACTCTCATTATGCCTAAAACTTTCAAAAGGAACCCTAGGTTTTTTATGTGATTCATCAGCCGGATATCCAACTACTAAACCTACCATTGGAAAAGTATATTTAGGTAATCCTAATATTTCTATAACTTCTTCTGGATTTTTTCTGATACCACCAATAGGCACTGTGCCAAGTCCAAGGGATTCGGCAGCAACAACAGAAGCTCCTAAAGCTATTCCAACATCTACAGACCCTGCAAGAATACCTTCTATATCTTCATGAATTACCTGCTTAAGACCAGTTTTTTCACCTGCAAGATAAGTTCTATAAAAATCCATCACAAATACTAAGAATACTGGAGCTTTTGCAACATATTCTTGATTACCAACAAGTTCTGCTAATTTTTCTCTCTTCTTTTTATCTCTTACAACTATAACAGATGTTTGTTGTCCATTGATTGAGTTAGGCATAGCCTGAGCACTTTTAACAATTTCATCGATTAAATCATTTGGCACCTCTTTATCTAGATATTGTCTTATTGATCTATGATTTTTCATTGTATCTATTGTATTATTCATAATAAATTTCCTCCTATTTTAAATTATTTTATATAGCTCAATTTACTTTTTAACTATATCTATTTGTTCACTCCTAGTTGTTATAAGCCAATAACTTATGCTCCAAAAATGTTCTTCCCATAATTGTTTTTTTATAATCTGGAATTCTTTTTTTAGTCTACTACTGGCACTTTTATACGCATTTAATTCCGCCCATTTAGTTAAATTTATCTGTTATATTATCATAATATATCTATAAATAATTATGATGTAGCTAAAATTAAAAGAGTTATTGCTAATACGGCTAAACCACCTTGCTTTATCAAAATATTTTTATTAGATGTAATCGCTCCATACATAGCAGCAATAATTACACATCCTTTGCACATTCATAATCTTATTTCCTCGTAATTCTCCATCTTTACGTAAACATCTGTGTCAAACTTTATTTGTTGCAATTTAATTGTACACAACTAAATTTCAATTGTCAATATATTATTTTCTTGCAAATGATAAATTAAAATTCATCCATATATTTTCGCTTTAAATAGGGAAAAAACCCTCGACATCCGTCGAGGGTTTTCATAGTGGAGGCGAGGGGAATCGAACCCCTGTCCGAAAATGGTTTCATTTAAGCATCTCCGAGTGCAGTTTGTATTTTAACATTCCCTCCATGAAACGCCTACAAACAAGCTTTTCACTTCAGTAGCTTCATAAATTCCGTTCCTTACTCAAAGCTTTGTAAGGCTCGGTTCCCCGCTGTCGACGCCAGACTCTGAGTCGCGGGACTCTCAGGCTGACGTTAGCTGACTACGCAGCTAAAGCTAAATTATTTTCGTTATCCTTTATTTTTAAGGCCTATAGTTTTTTAACGCGGGTCCACAGGTTCCCTCGACTCGCTTCTCAAACGTAACATCATCCCCGTCGAAACCAAAAGCGCCCCCATATTATAGTATTTAACCTTAAACTCGAAAGTTATACACAAGTTTAAAATTAAAAGGCACAAAACTGTGAATAAACACAAAGTTTCATGTGGATAACGTTAAGCTTTTTACTTGTTTTAAATCGTAATAATGATTATATCACATTTAATTTTATTTGCAAGTACTTTAATTTAGATAAATAAATTATTTAAGATGTCATATGCACTTGCGACGATTATTATGATACTCCAATACTTTAATAATTTCAAGTATAATTTATCTTCATATAATAACAAAATGTAGAGAATGTACACAGTATTTTGCTAAATAACTATGTACATTCAAAACTTGTGTACTATTAAAATGTATAGTTATATGAAGGTGAATCCGTAGCTGCTGTTTGCCAATAGGTAAATGAATACTTTATTGTGTCTCCTGCTTTAAGTCCTGTAACATTTTGCTCCCATCTATTTTGGATGCTATTATACGTCATGTCTATAATTAAGCTGATTTTGTGAATTAACTACATAATGTACATCTGCCCACGCTGCACTGGGTGATGGAGAAAACCATATTACAGCACTATTATCACCAGTTTTTGTTACTCCATAAGAGGTATCTACTGGTGTTGGTGTAGGAGTTGGTATTGCGGAATTCAAATATTCCCCAGTGAATGGATTCCACCTACTTGAAGCAATTATAAACCATCCTGTACTAGATACACAATTTTCTTGAGCCATATGCCAATAATTATTATTTGTTCCCATAAGTGAATATGGAATTCCTCCAAGAGATTCTCCACTTGACGTACTTTGCTTCTTCATTATGTCATCTATTATACTGTCTGCCTTACTTGTATTTCCCTGCATATAATAAGCACATGACATGAATGCTGAGCCTTCGAACCATATATCAGGACCTTTTAATCCCATGGATGCATCTGAGCTATAAGGCACATTGTCGCTTTCCCAATCAAAATCATATAAAGTCATAGTTTTTCCGTTATCAGCAGCAGTTAAAGTCTCAACATATTTAGGATTACTAAGTGTACCTACTCCAGACGCGTTACCTTTTGCATTTTCTATATAAGCTAAACTTGAAGCATAATTATGAGGATTACTGGCACCACTTAAGGCCATAACTCCCCACGGATTAACATCAAGAGGAACATACGGATCTACTGTTTGAGTATCATTTTTGAAACCTCCGTGAAACCTATTGTTTGTATTATCCCATTCTATATTATCTAAAAAACTCTTAACTCTATTCTGCGCTGATTCATATACTGAACTTTTATCTGGAGTTGTACTTGAAAAATATTTAAGAGCTGCATACGCATCTATATTTTCCTCTGTACCTGACCAAGTAACTGGCTGCCAAACTCCTGATGCATATGTTTGCCCACCCGAAATACCTCCATTAGGTTTTTGAAATTGAAGTGCCCAATCAATATATTTAGTAGCCATTGAGTGAAAGGAAGTGTCTCCTGTTATTTTTTCATAGTTCATTACTGCTAAGCATATCCACATTCCAGGTCCAACATTTTTTATAAGTTCTTGACCCGATAGGTTATTATTCCAATATGAGTTACACCATGACCCATCACTGCCCTGTATTTTACTCATAAGCGTAAGAACATTTTTAGTTCTATTTGTATCACCCTTTAATAAGAATGCAATAGCAGCAACCCCTTGATCATAAGTATAACTTATCTGTTTAGGTAAATTAGGTCCCCAATAATCTTCAAAACTGTCAACCATACCACTCGGAAGACCTGTACCATCTAATTTTGCAGAATCCTGCTGAGTTTTTAACCAAGTGTATGCATTATCTGAAGCTGTTTTATATTTTGTCTCTACTACTGGGATGTCAGAAGTTTTAGCCATTAACTGTGGTGGCAAGATACCTATGAAACTTAAAGTAAAAGCAGCACTTACTATTAAGCTCAACTTAGTTCTAACTTTTTTCAATTCAATCCCTCCAAAATATATATTAGAGTAAACCATCATGTTTACCTTAATATATATTATACACCATAATAATATATTAAGAACAGAAATAAAAGAGTGGTGTAAATTAATAAACTTACACCACTCTACCTATTATTTTTCATAGCTCTATCTATTTCACGTCTAGCATCTTTTTCCTTTAAAGCGTCCCTCTTATCGTAATTCTTCTTACCTACAGCAACCGCCAACTTTACCTTGACTCTTCTATTCTTTAAATATAATGCTATAGGAACTAAAGTATACCCCTTTTGACTTGTAAATCCTAAAAGCTTATCTATTTCACTTTTATGAAGAAGCAGCCTTCTCTTTCTCAAAGGATCTACGTTAAAAATATTTCCTTCTTTATATGGGCTTACGTGCATATTACAAGCAAAAACCTCTCCATTTCTTATTTCTGCATAACTATCCTTAAGATTAGCTTTTCCATTTTTTATTGATTTTACTTCTGTGCCAACGAGTTCTACTCCACATTCATATGTTTCTTCAATAAAATAGTCATGCCATGCTTTTCTATTATCAGCTAAGGTATTATTTTCTGTATTCTTTTTAGCCATAATGTCACCTACTTATATAATTTTTCATTCTATACTTTTCTTAAAATTATATCACATATAATCTCACCGTAGCAAAATTAAAACTTATATCCTTACAAAATATTTTTATGAAAGGATATAAGTTTATGCATCTAGAATTCTTCTTCCTCTTCTTCTGCTTCTACTTCAGTCTCTGCCTCTACTTTTATTTCTCCTTGCGCCGCTTCTCCTTTATTCTCAACCAACTTAAAATATATTTCGTGAGAATCAACACTTACTTTATCTACTTTTATTCTCGCCTCATCACCTAATTTGTATATCTTTTTAGTTCTTTCTCCTACGAGGCTTAAATATTTTTCATCATATACATAATAATCGTCTGTAAGTTCACTAATGTGTACAAGACCTTCTATGGTATTAGCAAGCTGAACAAATATACCAAAGTTTGTTACAGAAGATATTATACCATCAAATTCCTCACCTACTCTATCAGCCATGTATTCTGCCTTTTTCAAGGAATCTACTTCTCTTTCAGCTTCTTGAGCAACTCTTTCCATTTCAGAAGACTGCATTGAAGCATAATCAACCTCTCCTATGAGCTTTTTAGATCTCTTTTCATCCATTCTTCCATTTATATATTCCTTCATTATTCTGTGTATTATAAGATCTGGATACCTTCTTATTGGAGAAGTAAAATGACAATAGTACCTTGCTGCCAAACCAAAGTGACCTGAACATTCTGGCGAATATCTAGCTTGCTTCAAAGACCTTAAAAGAAGCGTACTTACAACTGTCTCTTCTTTCTTTCCTTTTATCTTTTCTATTACATCTTGAAGCTGCTTTGGATGAACCTCTGATCCCCATCTTACTGCATAACCTAGGTTATGAATAAATTCATTGAATCTTTCTAATTTTTCACTATCTGGTTCTTCATGAACTCTGTACACAAAAGGAATATTAGCCCAGTAAAAGTGCTCAGCTATAGTTTCATTACAAACAAGCATAAATTCCTCTATTATTCTATTTGCAACTGCTCTCTCATATGGCTTTACTTCTACTGGTTTTCCAAGCTCATTAAGAGTTATTTTACTTTCCTCAAAATCAAAATCTATTGCTCCTCTTAATAATCTCTTCTTGTTAAGTATAGAAGCTAATTCTTCCATATTCTTAAAATCATCATAAAGGTATTCAAAAGCCTTAATAGTTTCTTCATCGTGATCTCTAAGTATTTTGGTTACATCTGTATACGTCATTCTTTCGTTTGTTTTTATTATACTTTCAAATATTTCATGTTGAATAACCTTTCCTGTAGGATCAATTTCCATAAAACAACTCATTGCTAGTCTATCCTGTCTTGGATTAAGACTACAAATTCCATTTGAAAGCTTTTTAGGAAGCATTGGAATAACTCTATCAATAAGATAAACAGAAGTTGCCCTTTTAAGAGCTTCCTTATCAAGCGGATTATCCTCTCTTACATAATTTGAAACGTCAGCTATGTGAACTCCTAATTTAAAGTTACCATTTGAAAGCTTCTCTATAGATACAGCATCGTCAAGATCCTTTGCATCCTCGCCATCTATTGTGACCATCTTTACATCTCTAATGTCTCTTCTTCTCTTGTATTCACTTTCTGGTATTTCATTTGGTATACCTTCTGCAAACCTTTCAACTTTTTCTGGGAATTTTTCTGGGAGCTTATGCTTCTTTATTATTGTAAGTATATCTACACCTTTTTCTCCCTTACTTCCAATTATCTCTACTATTTTACCCTCAGGATTTCTTCTTTTCTTAGGCCATACTGTTATTTCAGCAACTACTACATCTCCACTTTTAGCACCATTCTTTTCTCCTTTAGGAATAAATACATCTTGTGGTATCCTAGCATCATCAGCAACTACAAAACCAAAGTTTCTACTATCCTCGTATACTCCAACTACAGTTTTATTTGCTCTTTCAAGAATCCTTATTATTTCACCTTCGCATTTTTTACCACTATCACTTTCTTTAAGAATTTTAGCAACTACCTTATCTCCATTTAGTGCACCATTCATATTGATAGATGGAATATATACATCTGGTCTATCCTCTTCTGGTATAACAAAACCAAAACCTTTAGCGTTTCCTTGAAGAGATCCCTTCACAAGTCCCATTTTTTCTGGTACTCCAAAGTGGTCCGTTCTATTTTTAATTATAAGTCCTTCTTTTTCCATATCCTTAAGTAATTTTTTAAATATTTTATAATCAGCTTTACCTATATCAAAAACTTCTGATAATTCCTTTATGTTCATAGGCTTATATGCTTGTTCTCTCATAAATTCAAGTATATTATCCCTTATATTCATGTATAATCACCTCATTATAATTCTTATCTTTTATTTCAAATATTATTCAATATAAATTCATAAAATAAAAAAGATACAATTCAAAAAGTAAAATGAATCATATCTTTATGACATTATCCTATTTAAATATTTTCAAATTAAATATAATAAGAGTTATTGCAAATAATACTGAAAATAAGACTGTTAATTTAACCAGAAATGCCTCTTTCGTTTTTGACTTGTTTTTAGCAAAAAACGTTTCATTTGTACCAGATATTGAATTCATAAAGCCATCCATTTTACCTGGCTGCACAAGAACAGTAATTATTATAGCAAAAGCCAAAACTATTTGTGCAACTATCAAAAAAGTACGCATCTTAAACCTCCTATAAATCTCCTGTATAAATATAATATTATATCTTTAATACTATCATAAATACTATTATATTACAATAGAAAATAAGGGAAATTTATCAAATTAAATCCCCCTTATTTTATAATTATTTTTTTATATTGTAGAAGGCATTTAAACCTCTAAATTCAGCAACTTCGCCAAGTTCCTCTTCTATTCTAAGAAGTTGGTTATATTTTGCAACTCTTTCTGTTCTTGCTGGTGCTCCTGTTTTTATCTGTCCTGCGTTTACAGCTACAACAAGATCTGAAATTGTAGTATCTTCTGTTTCTCCTGATCTATGAGAAACTACTGCTGTATATCCAGCTCTTTGTGCCATTTCTATTGCATTTAAAGTTTCTGTAAGAGTTCCTATTTGGTTTAACTTTATGAGTATTGAATTAGCTACTCCAAGCTGTATTCCCTTTGAAAGTCTCTTAGTATTTGTAACAAATAAATCGTCTCCTACTAATTGAACTTTATCTCCGATTCTGTCAGTTAACAGCTTCCATCCATCCCAATCTTCTTCAGCCATACCATCTTCAAGTGATATTATAGGATATTTTTCCACTAAATTTGCGTAAACTTCAACCATTTCTTCTGAAGTATAAACCTTACCTTCGCCCTTAAGATTGTATTTTCCGTTCTCATAAAATTCTGTTGAAGCAGGGTCCATTGCTATAAACATATCTTTTCCTGGCTCATATCCCGCCTTAGTTACAGCTTCCAAAATAATTTGTATTGCTTCTTCATTACTATTAAGATTTGGTGCAAATCCGCCTTCATCTCCAACAGCTGTTTCAAGTCCTTTTGATTGTAGTAAAGATTTTAAAGTGTGATAAACCTCTGCGCATGATCTAAGGGCTTCGCTAAAGCTTGGAGCTCCTGCTGGCATTATCATAAATTCTTGGAAATCAACATTGTTATCTGCATGCTTTCCTCCATTTACAATATTCATCATTGGAACTGGAAGAACTTTAGCATTAACTCCTCCAAGATATTGATAAAGACTAATTCCTAGGTATTCAGCTGCTGCTCTAGCTACTGCAAGTGATACTCCAAGCATTGCATTTGCACCAAGCTTTGACTTATTTTCCGTTCCATCAATTTCAAGCATTGTCTGATCAATTAATGTCTGGTCAAATACATTCATTCCTATAAGCTCTGTTGCTATTGTCTCATTTACATTGTCAACAGCATTGAGAACACTTTTTCCTAAGTACTGAGCTTTATCGTTGTCTCTAAGTTCGACAGCTTCAAACTGTCCTGTGGATGCTCCTGAAGGTACTGACGCTCTTCCTACTGTTCCGTCTTCAAGAACAACCTCTACTTCGACAGTAGGATTAGCCCTTGAATCCAAGATTTGTCTTGCCATTACGTCAACAATTTCAACATATGATTTCATATAAAACACCCCTATCTTTCTTTGTTATATATAAATAAAAGTGTACTACATGTAATAAAACCAATATTCAATTTTATTCATATACTACACTTTATTTTTTACAATAAAATATTAAATTATACTATTCAAATAAACTTTTTCCTGTCATTTCTTCAGGTTTTTCAAGTCCCATTTCTTGAAGCATTGTAGGAGCTATATCTGCTAAAACTCCTTCATTAAGTTTTTTAGCCTCTGTATGATTACTTACATAAACAAAAGGTACTGGATTAACAGTGTGTGCTGTCATAGGTTTTCCATTAGAGTAATCGATCATTTGCTCTGAATTTCCGTGATCTGCTGTTATAAATACACTTCCATCTAATTTAAGAACCTTGTCAACTATTTTTCCAAGACATTCATCAACTGTTTCAACAGCCTTTTTAGCTGCTTCAAGAATTCCAGTATGTCCAACCATATCAGGGTTAGCAAAGTTTAATATAACCATATCATACTTATCTTCATCTAACCTCTTCAGAAGCTCATCAGTAACTTCATATGCACTCATTTCTGGTTTAAGATCATAAGTTGCAACCTTTGGTGATGATATTAAAGCTCTATCTTCATTTTTATTTGGCTCTTCAACTCCTCCATTAAAGAAGAAAGTTACATGAGCATATTTTTCAGTTTCTGCAATTCTAAGTTGATTTAAACCTTTGTTGCTTACATATTCTCCAAGAGTATTTGTGATGTTTTCAGGTCCAAATGCAACATCAACTCCCTTAAAGCTTGCATCATATTCTGTCATAGTTACAAACTCAATATTAAGTCTGTCTCTCTTAAATCCGTCAAAAGCTTCTTCTGCTATAGCTCTAGTTATCTGTCTAGCTCTGTCAGGTCTGAAATTGAAGAATATAACAGAATCCTTGTCCTTTATAGTCGCAACTGGTTTTCCTTCTTTAACTATAACTGTTGGTAGTACAAATTCATCTGTTTTGTTGTCATGATATGAAGCATCTACAGCTTTAATAGCACTTTCTGCCTCTTCACCTTTTCCAAGAACCATTGCATTGTAGGCAAGTTCTTCTCTTTCCCATCTGTTATCTCTATCCATTGCATAATATCTTCCAGATACAGTAGCAATTTCACCAAGACCTATTTCATTCATGTAGTCCTCTATATCTTTTATAAATTCTTTTGCAGAAGAAGGCGGTACGTCTCTTCCATCAAGAAAAGCATGTACAAATACTTTTTTTACGTTCTTCTTCTTTGCAAGCTGTAAAAGACCCTTTAAATGATTAGTGTGTGAGTGAACTCCTCCTGGAGATAAAAGTCCCATTAAGTGAAGAGTAGAATCATTTTCTAAGACATTATTAACAGCTTTATTAAGAGCTGCATTTTTAAAGAAATCTCCATCTTCAATTGCCTTTGTTATCTTTGTAAGCGATTGATAAACTATTCTTCCTGCTCCTATATTTAAGTGTCCAACTTCTGAGTTTCCCATTTGTCCATCTGGAAGTCCTACGCTTAGTCCGCTTGCCCCAAGATGTGTATGTGGGTAGTTATTAAAGTATTTATCAAAATTAGGTTTACTAGCAGCCTTTACTGCATTTCCATCAACCTTGTCTGAAATTCCAAATCCATCTAATATCATTAACATTACAGGTTTCTTTGCCATAGTATTATTTCCCCCATTCTTTATATTGCTATGCTTTTGTTAATTAGCAATTGACAGTAGACACTCATTTCTATTATCAATTCTCAATTACCAATTATAAGTAATTAACTTATATTTAGTTTGTATATGTAATATGTATTATGGAGAAAACTCCATAATACATACATTATGAGCTTTTCTCTTTGCCTTTAGAAATTAACTATTGCTGCAAAATCAGCTGCTTTAAGGCTTGCTCCTCCAACTAATGCTCCATCTATTTCTGGCTTAGCCATTTGAGCTTTAATTGTATTTGGTTTGACAGAACCACCATATTGTATTCTTACTTTTTCTGCAACTTCTTTTCCGAACATTACTTCTACTGTTTTTCTGATTGCTCCAATTGTTTCATTTGCCTGTTCATCTGTAGCAGTTTTACCTGTTCCTATTGCCCAAATTGGTTCATAAGCTATAACAACCTTAGCTGCCTGTTCAGCACTTAATCCTGCTAAATCTAACTTTATTTGCTTTCCTGTAACTTCATTTGTTACATTTGCTTCTCTTTCTTCAAGAGTTTCTCCGCAGCATAATATTGGAGTTATATTATGAGCAAATGCTGCTTTTACTTTTTTATTCAAAGCACAATCTGTTTCATTAAAATACTGTCTTCTTTCACTATGACCTAATATTACATAACTTACACCTAATTCTTCAAGTGCTTTTAGTGATATTTCTCCAGTGAAAGCTCCACTTTCTTCAAAGTGTGCATTTTGTGCAGCAACCTTAATGTTACTTCCTTTTGTAGCATTAACAACAGTTTCTAAAGAAACAGCTGTAGGTGCTACTACAACTTCAGCCTTTGCATCTTTTACAAGTGGCTTTAATTCTTCAATTAATTTTAAAGATTCACTAATTGTGTTATTCATTTTCCAATTACCGGCGATTATTGGTGTTCTCATTAAATACACTCCTTATTTTATAGATAGTATTTATATGAGGCTACTCTTAATCAAAACCATTATATATTGCACAATAATAATTTTCAATGGATTATTTATCATATGTAGTTTTAGATTGGAATAGCTTCATATATCTATCTTTAATTTCATTATAGCACTATTCTATTATTTGTAAATATTATTTACTAATAATTATTATTATTTATCATTAAGAGCTACTATTCCTGGAAGTTCTTTTCCTTCTAAGAATTCAAGTGAAGCTCCGCCTCCAGTTGAGATATGAGTCATTTTGTCTCCAAATCCTAACTGATTAACAGCAGCAGCACTGTCTCCTCCACCTATAACTGTTGTTGCATCTGATTCAGCCATAGCTTTTGCAACATCTTTTGTTCCTTTAGCGAAGTTTTCAAATTCAAATACTCCCATAGGTCCATTCCAAACAACTGTTTTAGCTTCTTTAACAGCATCAGCATAAAGCTTTTGAGTCTTTGGTCCAATATCTAATCCCATGTATCCTTCTGGTATATTTGCATCTTCAGTTGTAACTGCTTTTGTATCTGCTTTAAATTCTGCTCCAACTATATTATCTATAGGAAGAAGTAATTTTACTCCTTTAGCTTCTGCTTTTTCTATCATTTCTTTTGCATAATCAACTTTGTCTGCTTCAAGAAGTGAAGTTCCTATTGTATATCCTTGAGCTTTTAAGAATGTGTATGCCATTCCGCCTCCGATGATTAATGTATCAACTTTTTCAAGTAAATTGTTTATAACATTGATTTTATCAGAAACTTTTGCTCCTCCAAGAATTGCAACAAAAGGTCTAACTGGATTTTCAACAGCTGATCCTAAGAATTTTAATTCTTTTTGAATTAAATATCCACATACAGCAGTATCTACGAATTTAGTTACTCCAACTGTTGAGCAGTGTGCTCTGTGAGCAGTTCCAAATGCATCATTTACATATACATCTGCAAGTGAAGCTAAATCTTTTGAGAATGCATCATCATTTTTTCCTTCTTCTGGTCTGAATCTTGTGTTCTCAAGAAGAACTATTTCTCCTTCTTTAAGTTCAGCTACAGCCTTCTTAGCATTCTCGCCAACAACTGTATCATCAGCAGCAAATTTAACTTCGCGTCCAAGTAATTCACTTAATCTTTTAGCAACTGGAGCTAAAGTTTTTGAAGGATCTGGTCCCTTTGCTTTTCCAAGATGTGAACAAAGAATAACTTTTCCACCGTGCTCTGAAAGGTATTTTATAGTTGGAAGTGCTCCATTAAGTCTGTTTTCGTCAGTTATTACTCCGTCCTTTAAAGGTACATTAAAATCGCATCTAACTAATACTCTTTTACCTTTAACATCTACATCTTCAATAGTCTTTTTATTGAATTTCATAATATTCACCTCATACTACCTTATTTATATTTTATAAAAGGTCCAGCCTCATAGCCGTTTAACTATAAAACCAGACCTTTTTACTATGTTCTACTTTAATCTATTCAAATTAATTAATGAGCGCTTTAAACTATTTTGCTATTTTTGCAAAGTAAGCTAAAGTTCTAACTAATTGTGAAGTGTATGACATTTCATTATCATACCAAGCAGCTGTTTTAACTAATTGTGATCCGTTAACATCAACAATTTTAGTTAAAGTTGCATCAAATAATGATCCGTAGTTGATTCCTACTACGTCAGCTGAAACGATTGGATCTTCAGTGTATCCAAATGATTCATCAGCAGCTTCTTTCATAGCAGCGTTGATTTCTTCAACTGTAACTTTTTTCTTAAGAACTGAAACTAATTCAGTTATTGAACCAGTTGGAACTGGAACTCTTTGAGCGTTTCCGTCTAATTTTCCAGCTAAGTCAGGAATAACTTGGCTTATAGCTTTAGCAGCACCAGTTGAGTTAGGGATGATACTTACAGCAGCAGCTCTAGCTCTTCTTAAATCTCCTTTTCTGTGTGGACCATCTAATGTGTTTTGGTCATTAGTGAACGCATGAATTGTAGTCATGAATCCTTTTTCTATTCCAAATTTATCATTTAATACTTTAGCCATTGGAGCTAAGCAGTTAGTTGTGCATGATGCACCTGATATAACTGTTTCTGTTCCATCAAGATCTTCATTATTAACGTTGAAAACTATTGTCTTTAAGTCGTTTCCAGCTGGAGCTGATATAACAACTTTTTTAGCGCCTGCTCTTACGTGAGCTTCTGCTTTTTCTTTCTTTGTGAAGAAACCTGTGCACTCAAGAACAACGTCTATTCCAAGATCTCCCCAAGGTAATTTTTCAGGATCTGCTTCAGCGAAAACTTTAACTTCTTTTCCGTTTACTACGAAAGCTCCTTCTTTAACTTCAATTTCTCCATTGAATCTTCCTTGTGATGAATCATATTTAAATAAGTGTGCTAACATTTTTGCATCAGTTAAGTCGTTTATTGCAACAACTTCCAATCCAGGTACTTCAAGAATTCTTCTTAAAGCTAATCTTCCTATTCTTCCAAAACCATTAATAGCTATCTTTGCCATTCTAACTACCTCCAAAAATTTTTTAATATCTAAAATTATATTTAAAATATAATTATTAGCTAAAATAATATCAGCTGCTATAGACACACAATATACTTTAATGCGTGAAAAGATTATATATCTACAACAAATAGATAAATTGATTTTATTTAGTGCCTTTTAATATTTTCACTATTTCCTTAGCGGTTCCCTCATCTGTTATAAGGATATTTCCTCTGCCATTTATTTGCGTTGCCACAATAGCTTCCGCTTTAAGCTTGCTACCTGCAACAGCTATAATATTTTTGGCTTTTTTAATATCTTCTGTTTTAAGTCCCAGTGATGGAGTGTGATATACAACATTTCCTTCTTTATCAAAAAAATATCCAAAAGCTTCAGCAACAGAACCACTTCCGAGTATGTGGGATATTTCATCTTCGCTAAGCCCACGCCTCTTGCTCATTTCATCAGCTCTTCCAACTCCATAAATAATTATATCAGCTTTACGTATAGTATCAATTGCGTTCTTAATGCTTTTTTCATTGATTATTGTACTTAAAGCCTCATTACTTAAATTATCTGGAACATGTATCAATTTATAGCTAGCACCCAATTTATCGGCAAAATTGGCAGCTAAAGTATTAGCTTCAGTTTGAAGATTTCTCTCCATACCACCCCTTGCTGGAACAACAACGGTGTTCTGATATCTAGGTGAATAACTATAATTATCAACAACAGTTTTCATGGTAGTACCACCAGTAATAGCTACAATATCTCCGTCTAGAATTATGCTTTGTATAAATTTAGCAGCTGTTCTTCCAATTTCATTCATAACTGTACTATCTTCATCGATATCTCCTGGCACTATTATAACTTTCTTTATATTGAGGTTTATTCTTATGAATTCCTCAATATCTGTTAATCCTTTAAATTCCCTTATGAAATTTTTAAGTTTATCAATTATTTCTTCTCCGTCTTTTGTAACTGACATTCCTGGATTGCTTATATTTATGAGATTTTGCTTTTTCAAAAAGTTTATTTCTGTCCTAACAACTCTTTCACCTATACCTATTTTATTTGCAAGTATTCTTCTTCCTATAGGCTGGTTATATTTAATTGTTCTTAAAATGTCATATCTCTTTTCAAGCAAATCCATAAGCTCAGGAACGATTTTTTGCTGCAATTTTAGAATCTCGTGCATTAAATCACCTCGCTGGACATATATAGTCCCAGCATCATAAATCATGTCCCACTAATATTATAAGATAAAAAAAATAATTTTTAAATAGTATTTATGAAAAAAATATAATTTTTTCATAAATACTATTTCTTTAGCACTTTTTAATAACGTTTCCTTTTAGCTGATGATTTTATACCAATTTCTTCTCTATATTTTGCTACAGTTCTTCTAGAAATATTCATACCTTTTTCTTTCAAAATTTCTGAAAGCTTCTGATCAGACAATGGACTTTTTTTATTCTCCTTCTCAATCAAATCTCTAATCTCATTTTTTATTTTTTGGGTTGACATATCCTTTTTATCTTCAGACACAGAATAAGCACTTGCTATTCCCGTAGTGAACATATCTCTTATTTTTACCAAACCCTTTGTATCGATATATACGTACTTTTCTCTTATCGCCCTACTTATAGTTGATTCATGCATACCTAATTTCTCTGAAATATCTTTGAGTGTCATTGGCCTCAAATAATTAGTTTTTCCAACAAAATATGCTTTTTGGTATCTTAAAATTTCGTTTAGAACTTCATAAAGAGTAGTTTTTCTCTGCTCTATACTTTTAAGAAGAAACATAGCACTATTAAGTTTTTCTTTTACATAGTCCACATCTTTTTTATCGTTTTCAGTATTTAATATATTCTTATAGGTATTATTTATAGATAATTTAGGAATTGAACTATCATTCATTATTACATAAAAATCATCATCTATTTTTCGTATAAACGCATCTGGAACTACATATTTTACTTCGTCACCTGTAAAAAATCCTCTCGAAGGCTTAGGCTCTAGTTTTTTTATATAATCTCCATATTCTTGAGCTTCCTTTGGAGTTATATTAAGTTCCTTTGCTATTACGCCATATTTATTTTCAGCTATATTGCCTAAATGCTTATCAATTATTTCTATTAGTTTAGTATCGTTTACATTCCTCACATAAATCTGAAGTTTCAAACATTCTGCAAGATTTCTCGCACCTACTCCAATAGGTTCTAAGGATTGTACTACATTAAGTGCATTTTGTACACTTTTTAACTCTTTGTGCACAGCCATCCCTATATCTTCTAAACTATCCCGTAAATATCCGTCCCTATCTAAGTTTTCTATTATATATTCACATATATGCCTAGTTTCACTATCTATACTTATCTCTCTAAGTTGGTCTAATAAATACTCCGTAAAGGACTTTTTACTACCTATAAAATTAAAAGGTGATACCTCTTCTTCTTCACTTCTGTATGAATAATTTTCATGAGTATAATTATCGAAATCCAGATATTTTATAAATTCTTTGTAGTCCACTTTACTCATTTCTGACTGATACTCATCATTTTTTATTACTTCTTTTCCGTCAAGAAGTGGGTTTTCTTCTATTTCACTCCTGATATACTCATTTAATTCCATATTAGACATTTGAAGAAGTTTTATTGACATCTGCATTTGCTGAGTCATTACTAATTTTTGCTGCTGAGTTAAATTCAATTCAAAATCCAAATTCATTTTTTTCACCTAAATTTTAATTATATAACTTAATAATTTAATTATATCATATTTAATTATCAATTATACATTAATTATTTCATCTTGTACTATAATTGTATAATAAGTTAATTTATTAAAATTATATATAATTCTATTTAATACTAACCTAAAAACGAATACAAAAATAAGCAAGATATTTAAAACGAAACCTATACAATATAATGCTTGTTCATATAGGTTTCATTTTATATTAATCTCACTTCATTTCTTTATACTGTCTTTAAATATTACTCTTAGTTAACAGCCTTAAGTATCCACTGCTGATCTGCTGTACTGCTATATTTAGCTAATTGAAGGTTAGAACCATCCCAAGCTCCAGTTCCATTTAAAGCTAAACCGCTTTTCTTATTTGTTATTTTATAAGTATTAGCAGCAATTTTTTCAATATTCCACTGTTGACTTTCTGCGCCAGTATACTGATACTGTTTAACATCAGAACCCTCAGTACTTGTACCTGCATCCAAACTAAAATTACTTAAAGCAGACGTAATTTTATAGCTTCCATTACCTGAATTTGTTATTTTCCATTCTTCGGATAGTGCGCCAACATCAACTAACTCTTCTATTTGTGCTCCACTTTCAGAACTATAATTTCTTACATTTAAAACTTTACCTGTATTTTGAGATATTATTTTATATGTTTTACTATTATCTATAGCACTTCCTGTAGTCGGTGTTGTATTTCCACCCGTAGTTGGTGTTGTATTTCCGCCTGTAGTTGGTGTTGTATTTGTTCCTGCATTCACATCTGAAATTATCCACTGTTGAGTTCCTTTTCCTGTGTAATTCCAAAGTTGAATATCTGCACTATCATAAACTCCAGTAGTTTCTAATGCTAAATTACTTTTCTTATTTGTGATTTTATAAGTATTGGCATTTATTTTTTCAATATTCCACTGCTGATTTTCTGCACCTGCATATTGATATTGTTTAACATCAGTTCCTTCAGTACTTACACCACCATCTAAGCTTAAATTACTCAATGCAGAAGTAATTTTATAGCTTCCATTGCCTGAATCCGCTATTTTCCACTGTTCTGATAACGCACCAACATCAACTAATTCTTCTATTTGTGCTCCGCTTTGAGAACTATAGTTTCTTACATTTAAAACCTTACCTGTACTTGAAGATATTATTTTATATGTTTTACTAGTATCTATTACAGCTCCTGTAGTTGGCGTTGTATTTCCACCTGTAGTTGGCGTTGTATTTCCACCTGTAGTTGGTGTTGTATTTCCACCTGTAGTTGGCGTTGTATTTCCACCTGTAGTTGGCGTTGTGTTTCCACCTGTAGTTGGTGTTGTGTTTCCACCTGTAGTTGGTGTTGTGTTTCCACCTGTAGTTGGTGTTGTGTTTCCGCCTGTAGTTGGTGTTGTGTTTCCACCTGTAGTTGGTGTATTATTTTGAAGCATAGCCGCCTTTACAAACTTTCCTGACTCTGTCAAATCATTGTCAGTCCATCCTCCATTAGGATTACTTCCAGGCTTTAATATTGATGCTGTTGCATTTGCATCATCTAAAACCCAATTAGTCCAACTTATTTTATTTTGGGTCATAAAATCTACCCATCTTTGAGATTCTTCTATGTAAGTTCCTCCACTACCATTGCAATCACTAGTTCCCCATTCTGTAGCAAATAAAGCTATGTTTTTGTTAAGAGCTTGTGTTATTCTATCTCTAAGCCATTGACCATGTGTTCCAGCATAAAAATGGCACGCATACATTACATTACTGAAGCTTAAAGGATCATTGGCAGGATCTAGAACAGATTGACTCCATGTAGGACTACCAACTATAACTATTGCATTAGGCGAATTGGCTCTAATAACTGGTATAACCTCATTTGCATATGGTTTTATATCTCTTCCCCAAGTTACATCGCCACATGGTTCATTTGCTATTTCATAGATTACATTAGGTGAATTTTTATATTCGCTTGAAATTTGATTAAAGAAGTCCTTTGACTGACTTTTATCAGTTTGAGGATTATTAAACATATGCCAATCAACAATTACATATATACCTAACTTTTGAGCAGCATTTACAGCCTCTTCAACCTTTGCTTTACAAGCTGCCTTATTAAATATATATCCTCCATCTCCGTCAGTATACATAGCAACTCTAAATACATTCATTCCCCAGTTGTCTCTTAAATATTTCATAGTATTATAATTTACAAACTGTGGCGAGTATTGTATACCAAAACTACTCATACCTTTGAGTTGAATAGGTTGATTGTTTGAATTTAGTAATTTACTTCCTGAAACCTTAAGTTGACCATTTATTTCAACTGGTGTTAAATTGTTTGCTTTGACCCTAATAATACCAACATTTGATAGTAAAAACATTAGTACTACAAAAAATATTGGTAAATTTAAAATTTTCATTCTATTTCTTTTCATCTTTCGTCCTGTTCTATAAAAATCAATTTATAAAATCAGTTACACCTCGCCTTCAATATTTTGTAAACGTTATCTGATTAATTATATAATTCCGGGATCCCTAATTCAATTATAAAACATAATTTCTTATTTTACAATATAATTCCATAGAATTTACTAAAAAAATTAATTTAATTTTAATTTTTATTAAACTTTCTTGTTTATGTCCGAAAAGTAAATATTTTTTGATATTTATGGTATATTTTGTATTGTAAATACAAATCTAAACAACTATAACCTCAATAAGAAATAAGAGACCTTATAAAAAGCCTCTTATCTATTATTTAATCAAGTTATATATTTTTATATCATCTCTCGCCTTTTTCGTATGGTATTCCATCAGCTGCTGGTGCTATGGTCTTACCAACAAATCCCGCTAAAGCAAGCATAGTCAATATATATGGTATCATAGAGTATATTTCATCTGGTATTGAAAAGCCTAAATTTCTAGCGTTAATTTCAAGAGCATTTCCAAAAGCAAAGAGTAAACATGCCCAAAGCGTACCCTTAGGTTTCCAGTTACCAAATATCATTGCGGCAATTGCTATAAATCCTCTTCCTGAAACCATTCCGTCTCTATATATAGGAGTCATACCTATTGATAACGAGGCGCCTCCAATGCCTGCAAGCATACCTGAAAGAATTACACAAAAATACCTAATCTTATATACCCCTATTCCCATAGTATCAGCCGCTTTAGGATGTTCTCCAACAGCTCTTATCCTAAGTCCAATAGGAGTTTTAAATAGTACAAAATCAGCCACTATAACTAATATTATAGCTCCAATAACAAACCAGTTTAATCCTGATATAAATTGTCCTAAAATAGGTATACTCTTAATTATCTTAGGAACATTAAATGTAAATCCTTTGACTATATCTGTTTGACCGCCCTTATGAAAAATTCTAAATATTAGAAAGCTAGCAAAAGCCGTAGAAAACAAATTTATAGCAGTACCTGAAATTACTTGATCTGCTTTCAGGTTTATACTTAAAAATGCATGAAGTAATGCTATAATTCCTCCTGCAACAGCTGCAAATATAAGTCCCAGAATAGCACTTCCAGTTAAATAAGAACCAAGTACAGCAAAGAAGGCACCAATTGTCATCATACCATCAAGCCCTATGTTAACAACACCAGATTTCTCTGAAAAAACTCCCCCGATTGCAGTAAATATGAGTGGAGTTGCCATTCTAAATGTTGCTGCAGCTATAGCAATTATTAATAATATCTTATCCATTTATAGCAACCTCCTTCTTTCTTTTTTTGTTTTTGAAATACTTAACTATATAATCTGTAGAAACAAATATAATTACTACTGCTTGTATCAAATAAACTATCTCTTTAGGTATACTATTTAATTGAAGTAATCTAGAACTGCTGTCAAGCACTCCAAAAAGGACTGCAGCAGGAATACATCCTATAGGGTTATTTTTAGCAAGAAGTGCCACCGATATACCATCAAAACCGTACCCTAGGGTTCCCATCATATCTGTTGTACTATGCATAAATCCAGCAAGATGAACAGCTCCTCCAAGTCCTGCAATAGCTCCAGATATCACCATAGCTAATACTATATTTTTTGCTTTACTAATGCCTCCATATTCTGCAGCTAGTGGACTAGTACCTACAGCTCTAAGCTCATACCCCCAAACTGTTTTTGATAAAATCCAATAAACAATAACTGCACACAGTATTCCAATAATAAGTCCAATATTAGCATTACTTCTAGGACTAAACTGAATTAACTGCGCACTCTTCTTAATTATAGGTGTTGTTGCCTTATTAGGTATTCCTATAGGTGTTCTTAGCACTATAAGATTAACAAAATATAAAGCTATGTAGTTCATCATTATGCTGTTTATAACCTCATTTGTACCGAACTTAGCTTTAAGGAAACCTGGAACAGCTGCCCAAAGTCCCCCTGCAAGTATTCCTCCAAGAATAATAAGAGGGACATGTATCCAAGGACTCAATCCTGGTATAAGACCTATTACAGCCGCAGACAAAAGCCCAAGAGTAAATTGTCCTTCAGTCCCTATATTAAACAATCCTGTTTTAAAGGCTATTGCATTAGCTACTCCAGTAAACAAAAGAGGAGTTACAAACACCATAGTATCAAGAATTTTTGTTTTATCTCCAAAGCTTCCTTTAACTATTATTGTAATAAGATCAGTAAGTGCCTGAAAATATTGTGTTATTGCATAGCCTTTAGACCACATTACAAAAAAGACCGCTACAAACAAAGAAACAAGCACTGAGGCCATAGGAAATGCTAGGCTTTTTAATGCATTGACTATACCAGATACAATTTTATTATCTTTCTTCAACAGTATTCACACTCTCTTTCTTATCTAAGTTTCCTCCCGCCATAAGTATGCCTAACTTCTTTTCATCCGCATCTTTTCTCTCTAAAACATCCACTATTTTGCCATCATACATAACTGCTATTCTATCTGATAAGGCTAATATTTCATCAAGCTCAAGAGAAACTAAAAGGACAGCTTTTCCTTTATCCCTCTCTTCAACAATTCTTTTATGTATATATTCTATAGCCCCTACATCAAGTCCCCTAGTCGGCTGAGATGCTATAAGTAAATCTGGATTTCTAGATATTTCTCTTGCTACTACTAGCTTTTGTTGATTTCCGCCCGAAAGAGCTGCCGCATTAACCTCATCATTAGGCGTTCTAATATCAAATTCCTCTATAAGTTTTTTACAGTGTTTTCTAACAGCCTTATAATTTATATTAAACATTCTCGAAAATGGCTTTCTATGATGCATACCAAGTATAGAATTTTCATAAAGTGAATACTTAAGTACTAAGCCCCTCTTATGCCTATCTTCAGGAATATGTCCTACACCACTATTGGTTATGTATTTTGCGGATTTTCCTGAAATATTCTTTCCATTAAGTATTACATTACCTGATTCTACTTTTTTAAGTCCAGTTAACGCTTCTATAAACTCTGATTGTCCATTTCCGTCAACACCTGCAATTCCTAGTATTTCTCCCGAATTAACAACTAAATTAATACCTTTTACAACTAAAACATCCCTATGATCCTTAACTTTAAGTTCTTCAACTCTTAGAACTTCTTTTCCAGCTTTGCTTTCTTTTTTAGCAATAGTAAGATTAACCTTTCTTCCTACCATAAGCTCTGCTAGTTCATCAATACTTGTATCCTTTGTATTAACAGTCCCTGTGACCTTACCTCTTCTTATTATTGTAACTCTATCGCTCATCTTCATTACTTCTTTTAATTTATGGGTAATAAGTATAACTGATTTTCCTTCCTTCTTAAGGTTTTCAATTATATCTCCAAGTTCATCTATTTCTTGAGGCGTTAAAACAGCTGTAGGCTCGTCCAGAATTAAAACATCTGCTCCTCTGTAAAGCGCCTTTAAAATTTCAACCTTTTGTTGCTGGCCTACTGATATATCCTCTATAATAGCCTTAGGTTCAATAGCAAAACCATATTTGTCTGATAGTTCTTTTACATTATTAATAGCCTTACCCATATCAACCCTTATGCCATTTTTAGGTTCCATACCTAGAACTATGTTTTCAGCAACAGTAAAGTTATTAACCAACATAAAATGTTGATGCACCATTCCTATACCGCTTTTAATTGCATCATTTGGGCCACTGAACTGAACACTTTTACCATTAACAATAATCTGGCCTTTTTCTGGATGATACAAACCATATAATATATTCATTAACGTAGTTTTTCCAGCTCCATTTTCACCTAGTAAAACATGAGTTTCTCCCCTTGTTAATTCAAAATTCACATTGTCATTTGCTATGGTTCCCGGAAAGACCTTAGTAATCCCCTTCATCTCGATTACTTTATCCATTCAAATCCTCCTCAACTACTTTTTTACAGTAAAAATCTTTATATTTCTATAAAAAGCTGAGCAACTAACCCAGCTTTTCTAAATTTATTTTATTTGATCCGTCTTAAATGTTTGCGCCTTATCAACAGTATCTGGAACAACTATTTTTCCATCAATTATTGCTTTTTTGTATTTGTCAACTAGAGACAATACTTCACTAGGCACATGCTTATTTGAAGTTGGTGCAACACCAACACCATCTTCCTTAAGTCCAAAGCTTTCAACTTTTCCGCCTTCAAATTTTTTGCCCTTTACAAGGTCTTTTACTGTATTGTATGTAGCTATATCGACCCTCTTTACCATACTTGTAAGTATTACATCTGCATATTTAGGAAGTCCAGCTGCTTGATCCTTATCAACACCTATAGCCCAAACATCTTTACCTTGATCTCTTAACGATTTGGCAACATCAAATACTCCGATTCCCGCTCCACCAGCTGCATGGTAAACAATATCGCATCCTCCATTATACAATGAAGTTGCAACCTCTTTACCCTTGCTTGTATCAGAATAATCGTTAGTATAATTTTTCTCGACTGTTATATTAGGATTAACCGTCTTAGCTCCTGCTATATACCCAGACAAAAATTTATTTATAAGTGGTTGATCCTTTCCTCCTACAAAACCAATTTTATTAGTTTTTGTCATCTTTCCTGCTATAACACCCATTAAAAATGAACCTTCTTGTTCTTTAAATACTAATGACATTATATTCTTAGGCTGCTTATCATATGCATCATCTATTATCGCAAATTTTTTATCAGGATACTTTTTTGCAATTGTTGCTAAATCATCTGCCATTTGATATCCAACACCAAATACCAAATCTGAATCGTTATCTATTAATGATTGTAAATTAGGCTGATAATCATCTTTTTTCTTTGATTCTATTGCCTTATAGTCAACAGAATACTCCTTTGCAGCTTTTTTTATTCCTTCATCAGCTCCCTGATTAAAGGATTTGTCATTAAGTCCTCCCTCGTCAGTTGAAAGTCCTACTTTAACTTTTTTAGTATCTTTACTGTTTCCTGAACCTGATGAAGTGCTACTGCAACCTGCAAACAATCCTGCTACTATCATAACTGTTGTTAATATTGCTATTGTTTTCTTTTTTATCATTGATTCTCCCCCTTAAAACTTATATATAAAAAAACTTACCCACATAAGTTTTGTACAAACGTTATATGGATAAGTTTAATTAAAATCTAGTTAAGTCCTTAAAATCACAAACCATAAATAACCTTGTATAAACTATTATTATAATTTAATACAAATATATACAATTTTAACTCCTTA
This sequence comes from Clostridium acetobutylicum ATCC 824, assembly GCF_000008765.1. NCBI lineage: Bacteria > Bacillati > Bacillota > Clostridia > Eubacteriales > Clostridiaceae > Clostridium > Clostridium acetobutylicum. Next base: position 810,825 of record NC_003030.1, on the reverse strand, counting down.
ACTAATATACGTTATTTTTGAAAAAAAATCAATATTTAATAAAAAAATAAGTGCTTTTATAATAATCTATTAATATTTCTCTATAAAAAATACTCCACAGGCTTTAGTTCCTGAATGAGCTCCTACAACACAACCAACTTCACATTCTATAAATTTATTTTCTTGTTCAATAAGCTTTTGCCTTAATATTGGTAAAATATCATCATTTTCAGCATTTAAAAGCAATGTGGTTTCTTCCTTATTCATACTTTCATCTTTTATACAATCCAAAACAACTCTTGCTGCTTTTTTATTTCCACGTACCTTATCTTTTATTGCCATTTCTCCATCTTTAACTTCTAGTATAAGCTTTATTCCAAGTAAGTTTCCTATAGTTCCTGCTGTCTTTGATAACCTTCCACCTTTAATTAAATTATCTAGCCTTTCAAAAGCAAGTGCACTTTTAACATGAGGAATTGTTTCTATAATTTCATTTTTTATCTCTTCAAAGGATTTTCCCTCTTCTCTCAATCTACATGCCTTTAAAACCAACACTCCAAGTCCTGAAGTCACGTTAAGACTGTCAATAACGACAACATCCTCTGACTCAAGCATATCCTTAGCTATACAGGCAGATTGGTAAGTGCCACTCATCTTTGAAGACATATTTATGCATATAATTTTGTAACCTTCCTTAAGATACTTTGCAAAGCAATCATTAAATCTTTTTGGTGTTACCTGAGACGTAGTAGGAAATATATTTTCTTCATCCATAATTTTCGAAAGCTGCTTGAAATTTATGTCGACAATATCAAAATATGATTTTCCCTTTACATTGACCATAAGTGGCAATACCTCAATATCAAACTTACTTATTATATACTCTGGCAAATCACATGTACTATCTGTTACTATTTTTATTTTTTCCACTCACTTTCCCCCTATCTTATTTCATATTGGGAAAACCAAACTGTCTTATAGCCTCATAAGCAACTATTGCAACAGTATTTGATAAATTAAGCGATCTAGTAGATGTTTTTACCATTGGAACTCTTATACACCTATCAGGATCACTTTCCCTTATCTCATCAGGAAGACCACAAGATTCTCTTCCAAAAATTATAAAATCACCTTGATTAAATTTAACGTCATCGTAAAAACCATTACCATGAGTTGTAGAAAAATAAAAAGTAGAATCCTTGTACTTCTCTCTTAACTCATCGTAAGAGTCATACAGACTTAAATCTAGGTCTTTCCAATAATCAAGTCCCGCTCTTCTAAGATGCTTCTCGTCTAAACTAAACCCAAGTGGTTTAATAAGGTGTAATTTAGAATTGGTTAACACACACGTCCTAGCTATATTCCCTGTGTTCTGAGGAATTTCTGGCTGAAATAATACTATGTTTAAATTTTCTTGTCCTAAAATCATAGAAGTACCCCCTACAAGTAATAATTATATATTACTTAAATAACTTATTCTAGTGCGCAGCTTTTAAAACAGTAAAAACTTAATAGCCTTTTACTATTTGAAACTACGCTTTTATATGTAGTAAATAAAACAATATCACTTAAATTATATACTTAATTGTTGCCTTGTTAAAATATAAATTTATATTGTTAATAAAAAATTCTTTAATTTCCTGCATGTCATCTTTATCATATACATACTTTCCATATCCAAATTGACCGAATTTAAACTTTCTAGCTTCATCATCCATAGGAAGTTTAGTATTCGGAAAAACCTTTAGTATTTTATTTTTAGCGCTCGTAGTAAATCTATGGGATATTATTTCAAATTCTAATTCTTTATCTCCTAATTTATCACTAGCTTTCTTTAAGAGTTCTTCATATTCCTTCTTCCAATTTTCATATAAAAATACAGGGCCTACTATAAACCCAGTTTTATATCCACTATTTAAAATATTATAGGCTGACTCTATTCTATCTTCAAGACTTGATGTCCTATGCTCATAATTCTTTATAACTCTTGGAGTATTTATGCTAAATCTTATGGTTGTATGATTATTATGCTGTACCGCCAGCAATTCACTTATATCCGCATACTTTGTAACAAACCTAAACCTAGAATATTCATTTTTGCCAAAGTACTCAATAGCCTTTTTAAGTGCCCCACTGTATCTTTCTACAGGAACCGGATCAGAGATTGCAGCCCCTTCAAAGACTGTAATATCAGGCTTTCTTTTTTCTATATACTCACCTGCTTTACTTAAAATATCATCTAAATTAACATTGATTTTAACATAAGGCTTCTTGCCTCCATGAGTATTTAAGTAACAATATTCACACATTGCAGCACACCCACTTACGATGGGTAATTGATAATTTGCAGATGGCTTACAGGTTTGAAAATCTAGTTCACGTCTAACCCCTACCACAAGTGTGTTTTTCCCCTCAAAAAAAGACTGCGCCTCATCTTTTCCTGGTATTCCAGTTATTCTTCCCGTTTCTGAATATCTTATTTCTATATCTGTATTTTCAAATTGCCTTAAAATATCACGTCCCATTGGATAATCTAAAGCTTTCTTTTCAAATATAACTCTTCTAAACATATTTTCCATATTACCACCTCTTACAGGTAGTATTTACTAAAACTTCAGCAATATACTTAGTTGACTATTCTTCATTAAATATAAATTTATCTATGGCTTTTGCAACTCCAGAATTATTATTTGTATCTGTAACATAGTCTGCAATTTGTTTAATACTATCCTCAGCATTTCCCATTGCTATACCAATCCCAGCACATTTTATCATTGAAAGATCATTTTCATTGTCACCAATACAAATAACTTCATCTTGTTTTATATTGTAAAAAGCAGCGAGCATCTTTACTGCCTTTCCCTTCGAAACACCCTTTGGCATAATTTCAAAATTAAATTCACCAGAACTTACAACATCAAATCTATTAAGAGACTCTATCTCTTTTCTTAGCAATTTAAGTTTTTCTACATCTTTGTCAATACATATACATTTTAATATTTCGCCAACATTTTCTTCTAAAAACTTATCCATATTTTTGGGATAAACAAGTTTTACTCTCTTTTCTTTCGGAAGGTTATCGTTAAATTTGTTATATGTATAGTTTTCTTCAAATTCTTTATTTGATATAACCGTATTATAGGTATTGAAAAACATAGATACATTGTATTTCTCTATTATATGGTATATATCCTTCGCTTCCTCATTTTTCAAATAGCTTTCGTATATAACATTGTCATTATCTTTTTCCCTTATATAGCCACCATTTGAAGCTATTAAAGGAGCTTTTACTCCTAATATATCAGAATATGCTAACGCACTTGCAAAAAGCCTTCCTGTACAAATTGCTATTTTAACTCCTGCATCATGAGCCCTTTTCATTGCCTCTATATTTTCATTGCTTATTTTTTTTTCGTCATCAAGTACCGTACCATCCATATCTACACATATTAATTTATACTTCATATAATCTCTCCTTAATTTAGAACATATTCTCCAAACACATCTACATTTTATCACATTTTTTTAATTAGTTATATCATGTTATAACAAAGAAAAAGATGATTTCTTAAGCTTTTTAAAAAAATCATCTTTCGCGTTTGATTATTTACTTATCTAATATTATTTTAGTTTTACATATTCTCTATATATAATTTACAAACTCCACTCCAGCTTTCATTAGGCTTAAGAGTTTTAAAACCAGATACACTTCTATCTAATTTTACATTAGGTGAATTTATAATACTTGTTTGAGGTTCTATACAAGCATACTTTTTATCACCCATATCATTCCATATAACAAGGTATTTATATTCACTGCTCATTTCATAAACAACTCTTGTATTCTTTGAAGCATCTTCTATACATGCTCCTCTAAAAGTCTTACCATTAACATCAATATCCTTTAAAGAAAATAAAGATTCTATAGGATGTGAAGCTACGGCTACTCCATTTTCTAAATATTCTTTTTGTTCTCCTGTAGGTGCAAAACTTTCTCCTGTAGGAAGATTTCTTGAATCCTGTTTCCAGAACTTATCGATTGAAATTTTAACCCTACAGTTACTGTCTTCACTTCCTTCTATGAAAGGAACATTAAATGCACTATGATATCCAACTGATAATGGCATTTCTTCGCTGCTTAAATTTACAACGCTCGTAGTTTGTTTTAATCCTTTACTCGAAAGCTCATAACTTAATTTAAATTGAAATTCATGAGAAAAATATTTATAAGCTTCATTTTCCTTTGTAAAATCAAAAACGACCTCTACTAATGCTTTATCCTGATCTATTTTCTTTTTATGTACTGTCCATTTGCTATTCTTTATAAATCCATGTATATAATTATTATTTTTAGCTTCATTTATAGGAAACTTATATGTTTTATCTCCTAGTTTAAAAGTACCATCATCTATTCTGTTTGGAGGAAATAATACTGGAAGACCATAAACCTGTGGTCTATTTTTAAAATCTTCAAACTTCAAATCTTTTTTTGGTGTTCTAAGAATAGTTACACCCTTATTAGTATCTTTTAATTCAACAACATTTCCACCTACATCAGGTATTATTAGTGCTTCATATCCACCTGCAGCAAAACGTATACATTTATGCTCACTCCATATAATTTCTTCTTTTATCCACAAATCCTTATTATTCATTGCTATCATCTCCAATTTTAAATAGCTTATGAAACTGCAACTACATCATTTATAGTGCAGCTTCATAAGCTTCATATTTTAGAAGTTAGTCAGCGTCGTTGTTTTTTATAGTGTTACACCGTTTTTAAATATAGATATTTCTCTTATGTTATTTTTCTCATTGTTTGCCATATTTCCGTTTGCAACTCCGAGTAAATAATTAATAAATTCTTTAAGCACTTGATCCATAGATTGATTTTCTAAAAGTGCACCCGCATTAAAATCTATCCAATTTTTCTTCTTATTATATATATCTGAGTTAGTTGAAATCTTAACAGTTGGCACAAAAGTTCCAAATGGTGTACCTCTACCAGTTGTAAACAACACCATATGACATCCTGCCGATGCAAGAGCAGTAGATGCCACTAAATCATTACCTGGCGCACTTAAAAGATTTAACCCTTTATTTTCTAAAGTTTCTCCGTACTTAAGTACTCCAACTACTTCAGAGCTTCCTGATTTTTGTGTACATCCTAATGATTTATCTTCTAATGTAGTTATTCCACCTGCTTTGTTTCCTGGAGAAGGATTTTCATATACAGGTTGATTATAGCTCATGAAATATTTTTTAAAATCATTAATCAAGTTTACCGTTTTTGCAAATACTTTCTCATCTTTTGCCCTATTCATGAGTATTGTTTCTGCTCCAAACATTTCAGGAACTTCTGTAAGTATAGTTGTTCCACCCTGTGCTATTAAAAAGTCTGATAACTTTCCTAAAAGTGGATTTGCAGTTATTCCAGAAAAACCATCTGATGCTCCACATTTAAGTCCTATTTTAAGTTCTGAAATAGATACCTCTTCTCTTTCATCCTTTTGTATCTTTTCATATAATTCTTTTAACAACTCACATCCGGAAGATATTTCATCTTCTACATCTTGAGCTATTAAAAATCTTACTCTTTCTTTATTGTAGCTATGAAGTGATTCCTTGAAACTCTCCATAGTATTATTTTCGCAACCAAGTCCAAGAACTAATACTCCTCCTGCATTAGGATGCTTTACAATGTTACCTAATATAGTTCTTGTGTTATTGTGATCATCACCAAGCTGTGAACATCCAAAATTATGCTTAAATACATGTACATCTTTAAACTCAGTTTCACTTTTAAATCTTTCAGCTATTAAATCAGCTGTACCATTCACACAACCAACAGTTGGAACTATCCATAATTCATTTCTTATTCCTACTGTTCCGTCTTCTCTTCTATAACCCTTAAAAGTTAAATTTTCATTTTTAAATGGATTCTCAAAAGTTTGTTTATTGTACTCATAATCCTTTATTCCATCCAAATTGGTTTTTATATTATGAGTATGTACCCATTGACCTTTTTTTATTTCTTCTAACGCATGACCAATAGGAAATCCATACTTATATATATTAGAGTTCTTTTGTATATCTGTAATTGCAATTTTATGACCTTTTTTTACAGGCTCTTCTGCTGTAATTACTTTTCCATCTATTTCAATTACATCGCCTTTGTTTAAATCATTTAAAGCAACTACAACATTATCTTTTTCATTTATCTTTATAACATTTTTCATGAAGATATACCTCCACCTATATTACATTACAGACTTTACAGCCTCTTTCATTCCTAATTTATCTATTTTAATTAAGTTTTCAGTAACTGCATCTGTTAAGCCTTCTAATTCATTTAAGTTCATTTTCCAGTTCTTTTCATATCCTAATACTGTTTCTACTATATTTCTGTAGCAAGCATCAGTTCCATCAAATTTTGACCATAAGTCTTTATATAACTCTAAAATATCTTCTCCATCAGCTAATTTTATATCCTCGTCTCCTCTTTTTCCCTTGTAGAATTCTATAAGAGCAGCAAGTGAGAATACAAGTTTCTTTGGAAGCTGACCTTTTCTCTTTTTATATTCAAGAAGAGAAGGTAAATCTCTAGTTTCAAATTTTGGCATTGAATTTAAAGCAATGCTCATTAAATAATGATTTACGAAAGGATTTAAGAATCTTTCAAGTACAGCACCTGCAAAGTATTTAAGTTCTTCTTCTGGAAGATCTAGTGTTGGTATTATTTCATCATATACTAATTCTGTTAAGTATTTTCCAATAACCTTGTCCTCAACTGAATGTCCAACAGTATCTAATCCATAAAGGTATGCTACTGGAACTAACGCAGTGTGTGCTCCATTTAATATTCTAACCTTTCTTGTTCTATAAGGTGTAACATCCTTAACTACTTGAATGTTTACTCCTGCTTTTTCAAAAGGTAGTATATCCTTTATCCATTCAGGTCCTTCTATTACCCATAAGTGGAATTGCTCTCCTACGTCAACTAAACTATCTTCATATCCTAATTCTGCATGAACTTCTTCTATTGTATCTCTTGGATATCCTGGCACTATTCTATCTACAAGTGTACAGCAGAAAGTATTAGCTTCTTCTATCCAGTCAGCAAATTCTTTTTCTAAATTCCAAAGTTCAGCAAACTTAAGTATAGTTGCCTTTAATTTTTCTCCGTTTCTGTCTATAAGCTCACAAGGTATAATTAGCATACCTTTTGATTTATCACCATTGAAAGTTTTAAATCTTCTATATAAAAATGCAGTTAACTTTCCTGGATAACTATTCTGACAGGTCCTTCCAAGCTTATCATTTTCATCAAATGCTATTCCAGCTTCAGTTGTATTTGATATAACAATCTCCATTTCTGGATTCTCAGCTAATTTAAGATATTCTTCATACTGAGTGTATGGATTTAATCCTCTAGTTACACAGTCTATTACTGAATGTTCTTTAACAGCTTTTCCTTCTTTTAAACCTTGTAAGTATAATGTATATAATCCATCTTGTTCATTAAGCATATCAACTAAACCCTGTTCAAGTGGTTGTACTATAACTACTCCGGCATTAAAATCTGCTGCTTTGTTCATTCTGTCAACTTGCCAATCAACAAAAGCTCTTAAAAAGTTTCCTTCTCCGAACTGTAGGATCTTTTCAGGATACTTTTTAAATTCACTAAAATTACTCCTATTTAATTTCATACCTGTTCCTCCTAATTTCTTATTACGTTCACGTGTTCAAAAATGATATTGGCATTTTTGTTTTCTTATATTTTTCATAGTAAAATTGTATTCTTTTATATTATACCACATTTTGAACACGTGAACATTTAAATTATAAAATTTAAACTGTTTTACCTTTTCTAGCGTCTAATTCTTCTATTATTTCAGTAAATTTCTTATCTGAAAGGTTGTACAATAAACCAATTATTAATGCTGCTACTAAAAGCGCTACCGCTGGATAAGCCATCAATAATGCTTTTATTCCAAATAATGCATGTGCACTTTGTTTCTTGTTAGCTACATAACCAACAAATCCAAGTCCCCATCCTGATAATAATCCAGCTATTGACTGAGCAAGTTTTCTTGCGAAATTAAATACAGAGTAAGTTATTCCTTCTCTTCTAGTTCCTGTTCTCCACTCACCATAATCGATACTGTCTGATACAAAAGCCCAAGTTATTCCATTAGGAATGCTTATACCTATAAATCCAATTGCTAATAATATTGTGAAAGTATATATATTTCCTGGAAGAAGAAAGTTTATACTATCTGCAATAACACTTATCAAAAATCCTATGATAGCAGTTCTTTTTTTACCAAATCTACCAACTAGCTTTGGCATGAAAGAAACACCTAAAACAGCACATCCTATAGTGAAGAAATTTATATATGGTAATAAAGTAACGTTTCCAAGATTATATTGGCAGTAATAAACAATTAATGAACTTCTAATATTGTAAGCCGAAATAGAGAATATAGTCATTAATATTAATGTTAATAATGCTCTATTTGTAAATATTGTAACCGCAATTGACTTTGGTGTTATTTTTTCCTTCTTAACGTTTTCAGCTGGCGCAACAACTTCTCTAGTATTTTTGTATGTCATGTAGAATGATAATATTCCTATTAACCCCATTATACCCGCAACTACTGGATAACCTATTGCTGGGTTATGAAATACTAAAACAAGAGGCATAAATATAACACTTGTTATAAGAAGAGCTCCTGAAGAACCTATCTGTCTAAAAGTCGCCAACGAAGTTCTTTCTTGAACATCTTGAGTTATAACTGATCCAAGAGATCCATACGGAACATTTGTAAATGAGTATCCAAGTCCCCATATCATATATGTTGCATATGCAAATAATAGTTTTGATGTAGCAGTTTTTCCAGGGTTAGTAAACGTTATTACTGTCAATATAGCAAGTACTATACTTGCAAAGAACATAATAGGTTTGAATTTACCGTTTTTACCTGGTTTCCTTGAATCTATTATTGTTCCAGCTATAGGATCCATGAAAGCATCAAATATTTTAGTGAAGAAGAATATTCCTCCCGCCGCTCCTGCAGCTATACCTACGACGTCTGTATAGAATTTTAACAGATATGATTGACCCAAATCAAACATGAAACCATTTCCAAAATCGCCAAGTCCATAAGAGATTTTTTCCTTTAAGCTTAACTTTTTCATGACACAATCCTCCAATTATTATTAGAAACATAGTTTCTTCCTAGCCAAATCACTTACTTAAATTTTTAACAGAATCTCTTACAATGAGTTCTGTACCTATATAAATCTTCTTTTTATTAAATTCTGTTTCGTCTATTACATCAAGCATTTTATTAGCACCTACTATGCCAATCTCTCTTGATGGTTTCCTAATAGTAGTTATTGCAGGAGTAACATACTCGCAGAATATACTACCATCAAATCCTACTAAGGAAATATCATCAGGAACTCGTAGCCCTTCAAGCTCAATTGCTTTTACAGCTCCTACTGCCATATCATCATTAGAGCAAAATACCGCAGTGGGCCTATCTTTTAATTTTAAAAACTTTTTCATGGCAGAAAAACCACTTTCAACATCATAGTTTCCCGCTTGAAAATATTCATTTTTAATTTCTATATTGTTATCAATTAAAGCATTAATAAATCCCATTTTTCTATATACTGATGATTTAAAACCAGCTTTACCTTCTATAATTGCAATCTTACTATGTCCATTTTTAATCAAGTACTCAGCAGCCTTATATGCACCATCTTTTTCTGCTGCAATTATATTTATAACATTTTGTTCCTCAATTTCTCTATTTAGAACAACTATAGGTATCTCTTTATTAATAACATCATATATGAAGGAATTATCACTTTCACTTTGACTTACCAATATTATTCCATCGAATCTTTTTTTAGATATGTAATTAAAGTCATTGCAATTATCTATCCCTTTAATAACCAAATTATAGCTTTCTTCTATAATACTATTTACTCCCTCTACAACTTCATGAAAAAAGCTTGGAGAAGTACCTTTGCTTATGCTTGAGAAGAAAAGACCTATATTATAAGATTTATTTAACACTAAACTTTTAGCATTAAAATTAGGAACATAATTAAGTTTTTTGGCTATTTCCAATATTTTTCTTTTTGTTTCTTCGTTTATCACGGGACTATTGTTTAGAGCCCTTGAAACGGTAGTATGCGAAACATTTGCTATTTTCGCAATATCCTTTATCGTAACACTCATTTTACAACACACCTTTCAAGTATTAGGAGTCCAAAATAAAACTTAAGTTATCATAATATAACTTAAGAAAGTAAACTGGCTTCCTCATAAACATATTAGCATATTCATAATATAACACAATAGTCCCTAAATAAACTATATTATTTTTAATTACAATAAAATGGAATGATTATAGTCCCATTTCGAAGTAATTATTAGCATTATTAAAGCATATATTTTTTGTTATTCTTCCAAGTAACTCCATATCATTTGGTACTTCGCCATTTTCAACCCATTTTCCTATTAAATCACAAAGTATTCTTCTGAAGTATTCATGTCTAGTATATGATAAGAAACTTCTTGAATCTGTAAGCATTCCAATGAATGTGCTAAACGCTCCTAGGTTTGCAAGTGTTTCCATCTGCTCTACCATACCATCCCTGTGGTCATTGAACCACCATGCAGCTCCAAACTGAATTTTTCCAAATGCCTCAGTTCCTTGGAAACATCCAAGTAAAGTTCCAATAACAAAATTATCATTAGGATTTAAGCTGTAAATTATTGTTTTTGGAAGTGAACCTTCCTTTTCTAGTGAATCTAAGAATCTTGAAAGTGGTCCAGCAACTCCATTATCATTAACTGAGTCAAATCCTGTATCAGGTCCTAATTTGTTATACATACGAGTGTTGTTATCTCTCTTAGCATTCATATGAAGTTCCATTGCCCAACCTAGGCTTGCATATTTTTTACCTAAGAATTTCATAGTGAATGTTCTAAATTTAGTTTCCTCTTCAAAACTAACTTTTTCTCCCTTTAAAGCCTTAGCAAATATAGTATTTACTTCTTCTTTTGAAGCTTCTAAATAAGGTACATAATCTAAAGCATGATCTGAAACTCTTCCTCCAACTGAATGGAAAAACTCTATTCTATCATTAAGAGCTTCTAAGAACATGTCATAGCTATTTATATTTTTCTTTGAAACTTTTGCTAATTTACTTACCCAATCAGTGTATCCATCCTTGTTTATTCCAAGAGCTTTGTCTGGTCTAAATGCTGGAAGAACTTTTACATTAAAGCTTGTATCCTCTTTAAGTTTCAAATGATATTCTAATGAATCTATTGGATCATCAGTTGTGCAAATTGCTTTAACATTTGATTTTTTAATTATTTCTCTAACAGTAAGTCCATCATTTAGAACCTTGTTTGCTTTTTCCCATATTACAGGTGCATTTTTCTCGCTTATAACTTCATACACACCAAAGTATCTCTGTAATTCTAAATGTGACCAGTGATAAAGAGGATTTCCTATAGCAGTTTCAATTGCCTTAACATATGCTAAAAATTTTTCATAATCAGATGAATCGCCTGTTATGTACTTTTCATCCACTCCAGAACTTCTCATAAGTCTCCATTTATAGTGATCACCATAAAGCCAAACTTCTGTTATATTTTTGAAGCTCTTATTTTCACATATTTCCTGCGGACTTATGTGACAGTGGTAGTCTATTATCGGCATATCTTTAGCAAAATCATTGTATAAATCTTCTGCTACTTTTGTTGACAGCATAAATTTTTCATCCATAAAATTTTTCATGAAAATTCCCCTTCCTAAATAACGGATAATGGCGCAAACCTGGTAACGTTATCAGGTTCCCTACTTTAATTATATACCAATAATTTTAAATATCAAGACTTTTTTGTGAACGTGAACAACTATTTTTAAATTTTATACTTTAAAATAGGCAATAATATATTTTTTTAAGTGTAATGTATTTTTTTGCAGTCTTTTGTAATTATGTATTGTTACTTACAAATAAAAAAATCAACTTTTAGAGTCTTATTATAATAAATATCACATAAATTAACATTTATTTACATGCAACTATTAAAATTCCATTATTATAATTCTGTTCTTATAAATTTTTATTTAAATCGTCTTGAGTAAACGTTATCACATTATTGTTTATGTGTATAATTGTTAACGTATGCACAACTCTAGTTCAATATAATTAAAAAATATTTATATATGTCAATAACAAAACAGCACCCAATAAAATTCTCAAATCCACTTAAAAATTCTATTGGGTGCTGTTCTTAATTTGGTGCGGATAACAGGATTCGAACCTGCATGATTTCTCACTAGTACCTGAAACTAGCGCGTATGCCAATTCCGCCATATCCGCTCATAGTAAAATCACTCATCACCTAAGCTATTTCACTATATTATACTACTTTAATTTTAAAATTTCAATTTTTTTACTTACTATAAGCATCATTTGCAATCATATCTTTAGATATAAGTGTACCATTTTCATAAGTTTCCAAATAAACTTTTGCTTTAGGAACCGAATCTGAAATATTTTCGCTGCTCACCTTGTAGGTCTTAGAAAGAAGACTCGCATCAGAATAAATATTAAAGGTAACATGTCCATTATCTGTATTTCCCTCTATATATATAGGAAAGCTTAATGTATTTTTAAACTTATAATCTAAAGTTCCATAATCAACAGTAGCATCATATCCAACAGGAACATAGTGTGATGGCAGCGTATGATGATGTCTCTCAGTTGCTTTTATTCCTGATGTTAAAACGGTATTATATAGGGTAGTAGATACTTGACATATACCTCCACCAAGTCCCATATCTGACTTATTTCCTATCAAAACCGGTGCTGATTGATATCCTTTTGCAGCTGTTCTCTCCCCAACAACTCCATTAAAGCTAAAAGAATCTCCTGGCATAAGCACAATACCATTTATAGCTTTTGTAGCAAGTGTAATATTATTTGCACGCTGAGGACTTGATAAAGATGCATATTCTGTATTAAAAGAACTTATAAGCGTATTGATTCCTTTAAGCTTGTCCTGCGTTGCATTTGCCTTAACAGCATCCATATTTATTTTTACATTATAGTCTGTTATATTATTATCCGTTATTTTGCCTTCTATATCAGCTTTTAACTTATCTTCATTTACTTTTTTTCCATCAGCCTCTGGAGTTATTTGAAATCCTGAAGCTGTTTTTACTATAGTAGCATCCTTGGCTTTTTTATTTAAAGTATTGCTTAAATTCTTTATTGAATTTTCAAGAGCATTTTTATCATAGGTCATACCTACGCTAATTTCGAGCTTTTTAGGATTATGAAGAAGCTTATATCTATCATAGATGCTTAAGCTTTTACCGTAATCAAATGCCCCACTAACAGCTTTATCAATATCATATTTTACATTTATATCACTATACTTAAGCGGTATTGTCTTATTATCATCTGTTACCATATTAATGGTTCTATTTTGTACTATTTTATCGAATTTCTTTTTTACAATATCTTGGACTTCTTTTTTAGTTTTAGATGATACATCAACTCTATCAATAGTAACCCCTCTATATACAAGACCATCCCACTTTTTAACCTTTATATAAATGCTGCTCAATACTATTAAAATTATAATTATTGCACTTGAAAATGCACCTATTACTACTTTTTTCATAGAACTCTCCTCTGGTGTAAGGTCACCTATTTTTATTTTCTTTACAATTATACTATAAAATATACAATTAGTATTCTCTTAAATTATAAATATTTGAAAATTTTATTTTCGTTGTGTAAAATAGTTACTAAGGAGTTGATACAATGCATAATTCTAAGGAATTAACAGTTTTTTTACAAAATCTACTACAAATAAATAGTCCTTCTGGCTATACTCATGATGTAGTCAGCTATATCGAAAAAGAGTTCTGTAAACTTGGAGTTCATTATAAAATAACAAATAAGGGTAATATAATGGCAACCCTTCCTGGAAAAAATAGTTCCTTCGAAAGAACAATTTCTGCACATCTAGATACCTTAGGTGCAATGGTTAAAGAGATAAAATCAAATGGTACTCTTTCACTTACTCCTATAGGTGGTTATATGATGAATTCAATAGAAGGCGAAAATTGCAACATAATGACACTTGACGACAAAAAATATACTGGAACAATACAATCAACCAAACCATCTGTTCACATCCACAATGATGCCAAAGAGTTAAAAAGAATACCTGAAAATATGGAAGTTGTAATAGACGAAAAGGTTTTTTCTAAGGAAGATGTTGAAGCTCTTGGAATTAACGTTGGTGACTTCATATGTTTTGATCCAAGAATAAAATTTACTGATAGTGGTTTTATAAAAAGCAGACATCTTGATGATAAGGCTAGCGCTGCCATAATGCTCTACGCCATAAAGCATTTTATAGACAATAACATTGAGCTTAAGTACACAACAAATTTTTATTTTAGTACCTATGAAGAAGTTGGGCATGGTGCCTCAAACCTCCCTCAAAATACCAAAGAATTACTTTGTATAGATATGGGAGCTCCAGGAAAAGGTCAAAACTCTTCTGAATTTGCAACCTGTATATGTGCAAAAGATTCTTCTGGTCCTTACGATTATGCATTCAGGAAAAGACTGGTAGATATATGCAAAAATAAAAATATACCATATAGGATAGATACTTATCCATACTATGGTTCGGATGCATCTGCTGCTTTAAAAAGCGGATACGATATAAAAACAGCTCTTATAGGCACTGGCGTATATGCCTCACATGGCTACGAAAGAACTCATTTAGATGGTATGCTAGCAACATTAGATCTTCTTATAAATTACTGTACATCTGAATAAAAAAGTACTGCAAGGCTATATAAATTAAGCTTTGCAGTACTTTTTTATTTATTGTTTTCTTTAAAGTAATTACATACTTCTTTTAACCCACATTTTTCACAATCCGGCCTTCGCGCTTTACATATTTGCCTCCCATGCCATATTAGAGCATGATGCATTGTAGACCAATCTTTTTTATCTATATTCTCCATAAGCTGTTTCTCTGTTTCATACACATTCTTACTTTTTGCAAGTCCAATTCTATTTGAAACTCTAAATACATGAGTGTCCACTGCAATAGCTGGTATTCCGAATGCATTTGACATAACCACATTTGCAGTTTTTCTCCCCACTCCTGGAAGACTTGTTAATTCCTCCATATTACTAGGAACTTCTCCATTAAATCTATCAATAAGTCCTCTTGAGGCCTCAAGTATATTCTTACTTTTATTTTTATAAAGTCCACAAGTTCTAATTTTCTCCTGCAACTCTTCCTCTGTAAGCTCACACATTTTATATGGAGTATTATATTCCTTAAACAGCTCTTGTGTAACTAAATTTACCCTCTTATCTGTACATTGAGCACTTAATACTGTAGCTATCAAAAGCTCATAGGGCGTTTTGAAATCCAGTGCACATTTAGCTTGTGGATACATTTCATAAAGTATATCTACTATTTTATTTACCTTTTCTTTCTCTATTTAAAGCACCTTCTTTATATCAGAATAGACTCCTCTATAATTTTCAGGTATTAGTTCTGCGATCTTATACATAGCATTATCAAGAGCCCTTTTCTCGTAGTCCTTCTTGCTTTCTTCCTTCATCCTTTTATCAAAATAAAAAGGCTTACCTATATTAACCTCAACTTTAGCATGATGAAAATTTTCATTACTCATGTTTCCTTCCTTATTAATAGGAAGAAGTTTTTCACTTCCACATATACCAACTGGTACTATAATAGCCTTACTTAGCTTTGCTATAAATAACGGCCCTCTTTTAGCTTCTATCATTGCTCCGGTTCTACTCCTAGTACCTTCTGGAAACATTAGTATATTATGATTACTCTTTAAGATATCTATAACTCTATAAATACCATCTTTATCAGCTGTATTAGGCTTTATTTCTGTTGTTTTAACACAATATGTACCTAAATTAGTAATAGCATCTCCTTTTAACTTAACACCTGCTACAAAAGTAACATCGTAATCCTTCAATACCTTGTTAAGAACAAGTCCATCAGAATTACTTAGATGATTACCTATAAACATAATTGGCTTATCTATTCCCTTTAAATTTTCCATGCCATGAACATTTATATCAGCATATTTATTTAAATACATATTTAAAATTCTTTTACCTATAAAACCAACACAAGAATCCGGTAGTAATTCAATAATTCTAGCTACTACAGGAGAAACCATATAAAATTCCACCTTTCAAAACATTAACTTAAAAATTTGCATTAATAATTTTTATATATGTCAAAACCTATTATAGTGTAAAATATCTAAAAAGTCTAATGATAACGATTATCCATATAAAACCCAAGCGTAAAACTTAATATATATGTACTCTTTAATATATTACCGTAAAAAATTCGGTACAATTTTCAATTACAAATCTTATATAAAAGAAAAATCGAAACAGCAGAAACCATCCCGATTTATATACATAAAATTATTTATTGCAATAATCATTAAAATCAATTACTTTTTCTTTTTTACTACTGGGCAAAATTACTTTTGCTGGAATACCTACAGCTGTACTATTGGAAGGTACATCTTTAAGAACAACAGCATTAGCACCTATCTTACATCCATCACCAAGTTTTATTGGTCCTAACACCTTTGCACCTGAACCTATAAACACATTATTTCCAACAGTTGGATGTCTCTTGCCAGTTTCCTTTCCAGTTCCCCCTAAGGTAGAACCATGATACATAACAACATTATCACCTATTTCAGCTGTTTCTCCTATTACAACTCCCATACCATGATCAATAAAAAGTCCTTTTCCTATAGTCGCTCCTGGATGAATCTCTATTCCTGTAAAAGCTCTTACAATTTGTGATAATAGTCTTGCAATAAAAAACATCTTATGTTTATAAAAAACGTGGGCTATTCTATACCAAATAAGTGCATGTATACATGGATACAACAAAAAAACTTCAAGTCCGTTCCTCGCAGCAGGATCATTCTGCAAAACTCTATTTATATCATACCTTATTGACTTAAACATCTTAGCACCCCTTATAATAAAAAACTATATTTATAAAAAAAGACCCCGTCTCTCACTAGAGACGAAGTCATACTTACTCGCTATTCCACTCTAAAACAAAAGCACATATAATGCTCCATACTATAACGGGTATTACCGCATCATCCTACTCATACTTCAAATGATGTACTCCAAAGCGCACTTCATACAGCTTCCATTTAGGAATTTTTCAGCTAACATTCCCTCTCTTAAAACTTTCACTATACTACTTTACTTTATCAAAGCATTTCTGACTATTTTAGTAAGAATTAATTCTAATTTTATTATATACATTATTTAGTTTTTGTCAACATGATTTTATCTACAAAATCTATGCTTACCTATAATTATTATAAGTGGTCTTGACCATATCCATCCACTTGTAGCTGTTGCCGGATTAAAATAATAGATTGCTCCTCCAGATGGATCCCAACCATTTAAAGCATCTCTTGCGGCTCTTATTGAATTAGGTTCCATGGTAGCATGAATTTGACCATCTACTATCGCTGTAAAAGCTCCTGGCTGATATATTACTCCTGCAATTGTTGACGGAAATTTAGGATTTTTAGTTCTATTTATTACCGTTGCACCAACCGCAACCTGACCCGCATATGGCTCCCCTCTAGCTTCACCATTTATAAGTCTTGCCAAAAGGGTTACATTTTGATTGTAGCTTGAATAACTGCTTGATGCAACAGTGGGCTGCGTAGTTGTCATTCCAAGTGCTGCTGACGTAGCAGTTCCAACTATTCCATCTGGCAAAATACCATTCTTTGTTTGAAACTTTTTAACCGCCGTATAGGTTTGATATCCATATACTCCGTCTATTTTTCCCGTGTAGTAACCCCAATTTTTAAGTTTTGTTTGAATTTGAATTACTCCACTTCCATTTGATCCGTACTTATATGTAATGGCATTTACTGCATTATTATAAGGCAGAAGCCACACATAGATACTCAGATATGATATAAGTACAGCTAAACTAAGTACTATACTTCTTTTATACTTCAAAATTCCTTTCATAAATTTTACCTCCGCCAAATAAATATAGTCTTTATTCATAGAAATCTAATATTAAAACTAACCTACCTTGCTAAAGACTCTACTGATAAATTAGTAGTTAAACTAGATTTCATATATAAATCATTTCAAAGATATTTTGTTCAAAAATAAAATTTTAATACTAAAAACTTTATTTATCTATATTTATTTGTATTATAATTAATTTAATATCAAGGAGTATAAAAGTACTAAATTTCAAATACAACTATTTATAATTTTACACAAAAATATATGCATGAATCTGTATCTAAATAGATTCATGCATATATAAATAATAATCTATACAAAATTTCCAGCAAAAGCTAGTATTGTAAGTATAATTATAAGCCCTATCGTAAACTTAGCTATAAAATTTTGAAGCCTATTATTAGTATGCTTACCCATGATTTCTTTATCATTAACAAGCTTTATCATAAATATTAGCACTACAGGACATAGTACCCCTGCTAACTGCTGTGTAAACAATATTATACTTATTAAAGATATATTAGGCATTAAAACTATAATTACACTTGTTATAATCATAAAAAAGAACAATCCGAAAAACACAGGTGCCTCTTTAATCTTATTATCAAGTCCACTTTCAAAGCCAAAGGCCTCACATACCGCATAAGATGTTGACAGCGGTATAATACAGCAAGCTAGAAAAGATGCTCCAAACAAACCGACACCAAATAGCACAAATGAATATTGACCTGCAAGAGGTTTTAGAGCCGCTGCCGCATCCTGAGCACTTGATATTGCCATGTGAGCTTTAAAAAGTGTTTCTGACGTACATATAGTTATAAATAAAGCAGTTAAAATTCCCCATACAGTACCTAAATAAACATCAAGCTTTTCATAACCATATTCTTTTAATGATATTCCTTTATCTACAATTGAAGACTGCAAGTAAAATTGCATATAAGGAGTTATTGTTGTTCCTACCATTCCTATAAGGTCAAGCCAATAATTTTTACTCAAGGTTCCACCTGGATTTGATATATGTGAAAACACATTAGACCAATTTGGTTTTAGCATAAAGGCTGTAATAACATACCCAAAGAAAGTAAGAGTTAAAAGCAAAAATACTTTTTCAGCCTTTGAGTAGTTTCCCTTTGTCATTATAATCCATATCATTATTGCAAGTATTGGAACAGATATATATTTATTTATATTGAATAATTGCAAACTTGCGGCAATTCCAGCAAAATCAGCTATACAAACCCCTAGATTTGCTATCATTAAAACAAGCATTGCAAAGAATGCCAACTTTACGCCGTACCTTTCTCTTATTAAATCAGATAATCCTTTTCCGGTAACTACTGCCATTCTAGCATTCATTTCCTGAACAACAGCAAGTCCTATGCCGATTGCAAACAATCCCCAAAGCATAGAATATCCATACTTAGAGCCTATCACTGAATAGGTAGTCACACCTCCTGCATCATTACCCGCATTTGCAGTAATAAGCCCCGGTCCAACTATACTAAAAATAAACAGTAGTCTACTAAATTTTTTTTTCATATGCTCACCTTCTTAGCCAACTTTTTTAAATTTCTTTTTCCACGCTGGTAGGAGTACTTCATCAATTAAATCATTAACTAATATAATCCCACATAACTTGTTGTCATTATCAACTACTGGAAGAGAAATAAGATTGTACTTTGATGATGTTTCTATTGCTTCCTCTAATTTATCTGAATCTTTTACAAAAGCAATCTTTTTATTCATAACATCTTTAAGCTTCTTTTCTGGTGGCATAAAGAGTAAATCCTTAAGAGATACATAGCCTTCTAGCTTTCCTTCATTATCTGTTATATAAATACAGTATATTACCTCATCCTCAGGATTCATTTCACGCATTATATCTAAAGTTTCATTCAACGTTATATTCACATTAAATGAAATAAAGTCCTTGTTCATTATACTACCCACGGTTTCTTCTCCATACCCCATGAGTGCTCTAACTTCTTCTGCATCTTCCTTTTCCATATTAAGCAATATCTTTTCAGCAGTTTCTTCATCAACTTCATCCAAGATATCTGCAATTTCATCAATAGGCATACTATCTAGTACTTCACTTTTCTTATCATCACTTAGGCTTTCAAGTATATCCGCTTGAATATCTGGGTCTATCTCCTCTAGTATGTCAGCAGCTAAATTTTCATCAAGACTTTCAAAAACCTTTTTTCTATAATTAAAATCCATATCTTCAATTATATCGGCTAAATCAGCCGGATGCATAGTTGAAAGCTTTTGATAAGGCACTGTCAACTTTAAATTATCATTAACCATTTCTAAAGACTCTACATCGTTCCACATTATATAATTTTCCATAGGCTTTTTTTCAGTTAATTTATAAAAACCCCATATAATTCTTTCAACTCCAAGTCTCCTACTTAATGCCATAAAGCCCGTATCAACTGCGTATAACTTTAAGTTCTCCAACCATTTTAGCCATTCTTAAATCATTGACTCTTACAAGCTTCTTTCCATTTATATCAACTATTTGTTTATCTAAAAGATTTTTAGAGAGTAAATATGAGTATTTTCTCATTATAGTATCCTTTACTGCTTTAACCTGCATATAAATTTTTCTACTTTCATCTTCCCTGTAAAAATGTATTGACTTAAATTCATAGTTGATATATTCTCCGCCCTTCTTAATCTTATATCCAATTGCCCTAGGATATGATTCATCAGCAGTGACATATATATCCCATAATTTACCTACATATTCACCATATTCGTCATATACTTTTCTATAAAGTACTTCACTCAAAAAAAAGTTATTTAATAATTTCTGCACACCAATCATCCCTTTCAAACTTTACTGAAATACTTCACCTAAATAAAATCTAATTCTTGGCAAGTAATACACAGTTATGTTCTCTAATTTAGCTTGAAGAGAAAGATTGGAATCGTATATATCTATATTAACAAGTTATATATGAAAAACATTCCTCAAATTTCTCTTCAGTTGTAAAATTCAGATCGTCCTCGCTTAAATGAGGGCCACTTTCCATAAAAACTCACTCCTCTTTACAATAAAAAAAAGCCATCAAAGGCTCACTCATAAACTCTAATACGAAATTAGACAGTAGAGCTTTAGCACTATATAGCTTAGATTAAAACTATAAATCCAGCTACATTAGATAGAACCTTGATTCGGTAATATCTGCTGACCCAATTTGGCATCTCTCGATGTTTCTGGGCAGTAGCGTATATCTATATAGGAGCCTCACCTAACTAAAACTTTTCTTCTTATTATATTATTATTTAAAGCAGAAAATATATACTGTTAATTTTAAATTACAACATCTAAACACCATATCTTTAATAAGATACAGTACAGTAGAATGTCCTACAACAACATATTTGTTTAAATCTGCTCTATACTTTTAATTATAGTATAAAATGTGAATTTTTCAACCTTAAAATTAAAAACTTATTAAAGTTGATTATTAAAAAAATAATTTATCGAGCATTCTTACTTGTTTAAAAAATACGATATTTAAAATTTAAGGGCTCTTTATTATTTTTTTTGCATTTTAGGACTTATTTATTTAATAAACTTGCAATTTTTATTTATCTTTGATATCATTATAAAATATTGGACTACTTATTAACGAAGATTTTAAAAAAGGAGGCTATTATTATGAATTTCGCAGATACTACTTTTGTATTTCTTTCTACAGTCTTAGTAATGATAATGACACCTGCTCTTGCAATGTTTTACGGAGGTATGGTTAAAACCAAGAACACTTTAGGTACTATGATGCACAGTTATGCCTGTATGATTATAGTATCCCTTCAATGGATTTTAATAGGATATTCTATTGCATTTGGCCCTGATATTTCAGGCCTTATAGGAAATTTCCAATATGCACTTTTACATCATGTAGGTTTTAAACCTTTTGCACCATATTCAAGCACTATTCCTCATAGCCTATTTATGATGTTCCAATTAATGTTCGCAATTATAACTCCAGGATTAATTACAGGTGCTTTTGCTGAAAGAATAAAATTTCCCGCATTTATACTTTTTATACTTCTTTGGACAACTATAATATACGATCCACTTGCACACTGGGTATGGGGTAACGGTGGCTGGATTAAAAATTTAGGTGCTTTAGACTTTGCTGGAGGAACTGTAGTTCATATAAGTTCCGGAGCCTCTGGTCTTGTTGCTGCAATAATGATTGGAAAGAGAAAATATATAAAAACCTCTCCAAACAATCTTACTTTAACCTTTATAGGTGGTACGCTTTTATGGTTTGGTTGGTTTGGTTTCAACGCAGGAAGTGCCTTAGCTATAAACGATGTAGCTATGAATGCCTTTATAACTACAAATACCGCTGCTGCTGCGGCTGCTGCTGCTTGGATTACCTGTGAATGGTTTATTACAAAACGTCCAACGGTTTTAGGTGCCCTAACAGGTACTTTAGCTGGTCTCGTTTCTATAACACCTGCCTGCGGTTTTGTAACAGTTGGCTCTTCATTAGTTATAGGTATTATTGGCGGAATTATATGCTTCTTCTCAGTTAGCTTCCTTAAAAAGAAATTTAACTATGACGATGCATTAGATGCCTTTGGCTGTCATGGTATTGGTGGTACCTGGGGTGCTATAGCAACCGGAATATTTGCTACAAAAGCTGTTAATTCAGCTGGTGCAAATGGACTTCTTTATGGCAATGCTTCTCTTGTTTTGAAACAACTTGAAGCAACTGCTGCTACCTATGCTTATTCTATAATTGGGACAATAATAATTATTAAAGTGGTGTCTCTAATATTCAAAATACGTTCTACTGACGAAGAAGAACTTCAAGGCCTTGATATCTCTATACATGGAGAAAGAGCTTATCACATAGATTAAAATTCAGAACATACTACTTTAGATGTAATTTTCATTAACTTTATAGTTTTATAATATGGAACTTTAATCTCTAAAGTAGTATATTTATATATATGCTGTTATATTTTATTTTTAAGGAGATGAACATTTATGGATTACAAGATGAGCAAAGTTGACATAGTTACAAGACCAGAAAAATTCGATGAACTTAAAAGTGAGCTTAACAAAATTGGAGTTACAGGTATGACAGTTACAAACGTACTCGGATGTGGTCTTCAAAAGGGTACTCTTGAGTACTATAGAGGAAATCCTGTTGAAATAACCCTAAATCCTAAAATAAAAGTTGAAATAGTCGTATGCTCAGTTCCTGTTGAAAAGGTGGTAGAGACAGCCAAAAATGTTCTAAACACAGGAAAAATTGGAGACGGAAAAATTTTTGTATACGACGTTAGTAAAGTAGTTAAAATAAGAACTGGTGAAGAAGATTACGATGCACTTCAAGATGATAAAGAATAACTTTTAATAATATATAAAATAGGTTGATGGAAGTAAGAATAAAATCCATCAACCTATTTTCGTATTTCAGATTATTTTTTAAATAACCTAACCATATAGTTTAAACAAATCAAAAGCAAAACTTCTCCAAATAAATATTCAGGCATAACCTTTGGCATAATAATTATAGATATATTTTCTACTAGCATGACTAAGATTACAATCATCAAAAAACAGAATCCAGCTCTCCTTATGTTGCTTTTCCTTAAGAAGTAGCCACATAGCATAAGCATTAAAATAAGCACCATAACTTTAACTACTGCAACTACTACACTATAGCTCTTTAAATCAATTAAATATCCAAAGCTATAACTGTAAAAAGGATTTGCGGTTTTTAGTATTTTAAAGTTCAAAAAAATATACAAACTAAAAAATATAATCCCACTTATTGCTGCATATACGAAGTTAAACTTAGCACTTCTTGTAAAAACAAAAATCATAATCAATATAACAAGCGGTATATATAGTATATCTAATAAAACAATAGGCCTCATAAAGTATATGTATGTTATACTTTTTTTCAAGCACATGATAAGCAATGTTACATACCTTAACATAATTAGAAACACTAATCCTCTAAGAATTCTTCTTATTTTCACAGGACATTTAAAACTATCTATAAACAAATTTATGCACATAAGAACAGTAAGCAATAACATTAATATATAGGCATAAACAAACACTTTATCCCTCCACTGAGTGCTATTTAGGGCTTCTACGCAAATAACATGTACCAAAATTAAATTCACGTATGAAAACCTATATTTATTATTACTCCTGAATTTTGTTAAATATTCTTTACACCAAAAATTTTAAGCCCGCCTTTTATGCATGTAATTTCAACAGGAAAATCAGGTCCTCTTTCTCCATCTATATCAGTAACTATATCATTATTACAACTTATATTAAGCTTATCTGTCTTAAAATATATTATTCCGTTTACATCTTCAAGATGCTCCCCTTTAAACATCTTGATTAGTATATTTACTATATCTTTAACCATTCCGCCCTCTATTATAATTACATCAAGCATACCATCATCTACAATGGCCTTGTATGCAAACTTAAAGTTACCTGCTGTTTGACCATTAAAAACAAGCATAAGGAGCATTTCCCCATCAAAATTATTTTGTTTTGATTCTACTTTTAATGGTATTCTCTTAAAATTAGGCAGCTGTTCTATTCCTTTAACATAGTAAGCAAGCTTTCCCATTGTATTTTTCATATTTATATCTGTTTTTTGTGAAACATTAGTAAATAATCCTGCACTAGCTACATTGATAAAATACTTATCATTTATTTTTCCAATATCAATTTTTCTTATTTCACTATTTAATATTTGTTCACAGGCCATTTCAATATCAGCTGGCATTCCAATAAATTTAGCAAAATCATTTGCAGTACCTACTGGAAGTATTGCAATAGGTATATCCAAATTACACTTTTTCATAACATTAACTACATTATCTACAGTACCATCTCCACCAGCTATAAGAACATACTTATATGTATCATCTATATCATCGAAAGCACTTTCTATACTACAATTTAATTCTATTCTATGTGGAACTATTGTGTACCCATATTTTTGATGTGTTTTTATAACTTTATCTATATTATTTATAATTAAATTTTCTCCTGAAAATGGATTGTAAATAAACTTAACTTTGTTCATTATCGTATATGCTCCCCTCAAATCAATAATAATACCAATACAATACTACATTATTATATTATATCATTTATTGGAATAAATCCACAAGATTAGAATACCATCTTGTGGATTTATAAATTCGCTACATTTCTATTATTTTAAAAACAAAAACACCTATTTTTTATATACGTTATACGATTACAGGTCTGCACAATAATGAATAAATTTATAAAGTCATACTTATATTTTAGGGCAACAAGGACTTGATATGCCACTAAGAGCCTTTTCAGCACAATTGTCGGTACTGCCTTCAACTGCAAAATCACCAAGTGAAACCATTCCAACAAGCTTTCCATCTCTAGCAACAGGAAGTCTCCTTACCTGCTTCTCACTCATTATTTTTGTAGCTTCTCTAGCGTCCATATCAGGACTAGCAACTACAGGAGTAGATGTCATTATACTTCTTACATTCTCACTTGAAGCATCGCTTCCCTCAGCTACTGTTCTTAAAACTATGTCTCTATCTGTTACAACTCCTATAACCTTATCACTATTGCATACTGGAATAGCTCCAATATCATGATCTCTCATGAGCTCAGCTGCTCTCTTAATATTCTCTTCTCCACTTACACTTACTACGTTCTTTGTCATTACTTCACTTATTTTCACAATAAACACCTCCCAGGATATTAGTTTATCCAGGAAAGCTTTTTATATTTATTTTTTTTTCAACTTTTTATGTACAAAAAATGCTGTCGGTGCAGCTAATATTACCACTAAAATTGGCAATACAAATTTTAGTGAAAATGGTTTTTCAAAATTTTTCCCTATAACTGAATATGCTATCATTTCTGGTATCACTCCAACTAAACTACCTAAAATAAAATCAGTATATTTTATTTTAGTTAATCCCGCTGCATAACTTAAAGGATCATATGGAAAAACGAATGACAATCTCATTAAAAGCATTATTATAAAACCATGTTTATCTAGACTATTATCAAGATTCATTACTTTTCCCTTTAATATTTTATCCACAAATGGTCTCCCAAGTTTTCTAGCAAGGAAAAATGCAAGGCTTCCAGATAAAAAACATCCAAGCATACTTAGACAAAATGCTTTAAGTGGTCCAAAAATTCCACCTGCTATAACCGAAAGTGCAGATACAGGTATTACAAGTAAAATAGGCTTTAAAGAATATATTATTACAAAGACTAAACTAGAATATGGACCATAACTTAATATATATCTCTTGACTTCATGAGGTCTTAAATGTAAAATCTTCATTCCAATACTACCACTATGCCTGAAATATTGTCGCTTAACTATTACAACAACGAATATAGCAATTATTACAATTAATGCTATAATGGCATATATTAATCTCTTTTTTGTTTTATCTTTCATTCTATCCACTCCAAATCACCTACTACACATTAAATAATCATATCATATTAACTAGTAAAATAATACGTTTTTCAAAACAATTTTTGCCTTATACAAAAATTTTATTATCAAAAAATTCATTTGTATGCTATAATATAACTTGTTTATATAAATATAACTTGTTTATATACAATTTCTTATTAACATTATAGGAGTGATTTTATATGGCTAAAAGTTCAGTAGCAAATATTTTTACTTTTAGTAACTTATCATGTGGTTTATTATCATTAATTATGACTTTAGCTGCATCTTCAACTAATAATGAATATTATAAATTGGCATGTTTATTCATACTTATAGCTGGAATTATAGATAGATACGATGGTAGAGTTGCTAGAGCTTTGAATGTGTCGAGCGAACTCGGTAAGGAGCTTGATTCTCTTGCTGACCTTGTTTCCTTCGGTGTTGCTCCTTCAATATTAGCTTACCACCTATGTAATTTTAGTTCTAATTTTAATTTTTTAGGATATATTTTTGTATTGATATTCCCTATAGCTGGTGCTTATAGATTAGCTCGCTACAATTTATCAACTTTTGACGGAGTATTTCGTGGTATTCCAATAACTTTAGCAGGTATGTTTATGGCTCTTTATTCTCTTATTTACCTTCTGCTAAATACACAGCCAAACGCTGTTTTAACAATAGTTATAATGCTTATATTATCATATCTAATGGTAAGTAACTTAAAATTAAAAAAATTGTAAACATAAATAAAGTGAGAATTGCCTATTAAGATTCTCACTTTTATTTATAACGGCTTTTGTTGTGGTTTTACTTCATCACACTTATCATTTAGCTCTTCTTCTATACACTTCTTCTTAATCCTACATTTAATAACGTTAGATTTTATTTCACAATACTCTATATATTCACATTGACACTTTTCTATTGAGTAAATAAGTTCATCTATTATATCTCCTAATTTGTTAACCCTTTCAAGTGCATGCTTAACATCACTTCTTTTTGCTGGTGTAATTTGATTTAACTCACAAGCACCTCCTATCAAAAGCCTATATGAGCTAACATACTGAGTCAAAAAATCCGATAACTTATTCAAATCACAACAGTACTCTTCAATTGCCTTTCTATTTGTCAAATTAATACTACCCATACAATAGCTATCATTAAATTATATTATGAATTATATAAATATATGTTTTTCTCATATCTATTTCATTATTTTATTTTTAAGCTCTTGCCCTTTTTTAGTTACCGCTAATCCTCCAAGTGCTGTTTCTCTAAGCTCACATGGAAGCTGTTTTCCAACTCTATACATAGCTGAAACAGAATCATCAAAAGGAATTATACTTCCTACTCCAGCCATTACCATATCTGCTGTTGTTATAGCATTTACTGCTCCAGAAACATTTCTTTTTGAGCATGGAACTTCAACTAAGCCTGCAACTGGATCACAAACAAGCCCTAACACATTTTTTATTACAATTGATGCTGCATCAAGTGCCATCTCAGGCGTTCCTCCCAGCATTTCAACTACAGCACCTGCACCCATTGCTGCCGCTGATCCACACTCTGCTTGACATCCACCTTCTGCCCCAGACAAAGTTGCATTTTTAGCTATAAGCATACCAATTCCAGATGCAGTAAACAAAGCTTTTGTAAGCTCATCATCACTTTTGCTGAATTTTTCCCCTACTGTTAAAATAACTGCTGGGAGTATTCCACATGAACCTGCTGTTGGTGCTGCTACTATTTTTCCCATAGAGGCATTAACCTCTGAACATGCAATTGCTCTAGCCATGGCCTTAACCATAATACTTCCTGTAATTGTATCCTCTTTCTTTGAATAATTGTTAAGTTTAAATCCATCTCCTCCTATTAATCCACTCATGGATTTAACCTTATTTTCAGTACCATATTCAGCAGCCGATTTCATAACTTCTAGATTCTTTTTCATCCTTGAAAATACGTATTCATAATTGGTTTGACTTTTTGATATCTCCTCCTCTATTGTATAATCAGCTATACTTATTTTTCTCTTTGTACACTCTTCTATGAGTTTTTCTCCACTATCCACAAACATTCTATTCACCTTCTATAACTGGATTTATAACTATTACGCTTTTTAAATTTTCTATTTGCTTCATTTTGTCAATGATTTGCTTATCAATCACTGTATCAGTCTCTACAATCATCTTTGCTGCAAATCCTCTGCTACTTCTATATACTTTTAAGAATGCTATGTTTATGTTATTTTCATAAATCATAGTTGTTATCTTTGATATCATTCCTGGAACATCCTTATGTGATACTATAAGCGTAGGATACGCTCCTGTAAACTCTACACTACTGCCATTTATCTCGATTATCTTTATGTTTCCTCCACCTGTTGATGAACCCATTATCTCAACTGTTTCGTTATTTTTTTTCTGTATTAAAAATTTAACAGTATTAGGATGTACATCTCCAAGATCTGCTGGCTTAAATTCAAAATCAATTCCATTTTTTTTAGCTATTTCAAAGGATTCTCTTATCCTTACATCCCAAGGCTCCATCCCTAATATTCCAGCAACCAATGCCTTGTCTGTACCATGTCCTCTATACGTTTCTGAAAATGATCCATGTAAAAGGAAAGTAACTTTTTTAGGATTATTTTCCTCTGATATTATACTTGCAATTTTTCCAAGTCTTACTGCACCAGCGGTGTGAGAACTTGAAGGTCCAATCATAATAGGCCCCAATATATCAAATGCACTAAATTCTTTCATCTTTTGCCACCTCTTTATAAACTAATAATCGTAAAAACAACTGCCCCCTATAAATTCCTTTAATATTGAATTTTGTGGAACCAATTTTTCATCTATATCTTTAAAAAAGTTAAGAAAATTTCTAAGTTTTCTTGCTTCATAATATACGCTACTTGAAGGCTTTATTTTTGACAGCTCAAGTAATGCATATTTTCTAAGTATTCCAAGCTCATACACAAGCGTTGAGTTAAACATAACATCTGCTTCTTCCTGAAATACAAATATATTTTTTTCCTCTCCTCTTTTTATAGACGGCCACATCTTAAGTGTTTCCTCTCCTCCATATCCACGTGAAAGGTAATCTCTAACAATTCTTCTTATCTTTCGTACATCTGTTGTTGAAATTCTGTTATGATCATCAAGGTTTAATTGTGTTAGTGCACTTACATATATTTTAAACTTATTTTTTTTATCTATATATAGTGTCAGCTTCTCATTTAATCCATGTATTCCTTCCACTATTAGCACACCATTTTGAGGCATCTTTATTTTTTCAGTTCCAATAATTCTTTTACCAGTTCTAAAATCAAACTTAGGAAGTGCTGTTTCTTTATATTCCATCAAATCCTTTAAATTTTTATTAAACAGTTCTACATCAAGTGCCTCTATAGATTCAAAATCATAGTTTCCATTTTCGTCTTTTGGTGTCTTATCCCTGTCTACAAAATAGTCATCTAATGAAATAGCCACAGGCATTAAACCATTTACTCTCAGCTGCACTCCTAATCTCTTAGAAAATGTAGTTTTTCCTGAAGACGATGGTCCCGCTATAAGAACTAGCTTTATATCTTTTCTTTCGGATATCATATCAGCTATATATGCTATTTTCTTCTCATGGAGTGCTTCTGAAATTAATACTATATCCTTAATTTCATTTTTCATAACCTTATCATTTAAAGATCCAACATCACCAACACCTAGAATATTTCCCCATTGTTCTGTTTCATAGAATATATTATAAAGCTTAGTTTGATTTCGGTACTCTGGTATTTTATCTACATCCTTTTCTAATGGAATTCTAAGTATAAAACCAGGCTTATAGTAATTTAAATCAAATAGTTTAAGTGCGCCAGTAGAATATGCCATAGCACCATAAAAATAATCATATCTTCCATCCAATTCGTAAAGCTTAAGATATTTAACTTTTACATACTTTAAAAGCCTTACCTTATCTTTCATACCGTACTTTTCAAAAATTTCAACTGCTTTTTCTTTATCTATTGTAACCTTTTTTATAGGAAGATCTTTTTTAACTATTTCAAGCATTCTATTCTTTATTTTATCTATATCAGCTTCTGTCAATTCCCCATCCTGTTTGTGTATTTCACCAAATATACCATTATTTATGGAATGCTCTATAGTAACAACTGCATTAGGTAAAATATCAGAAACCGCTTTTACTAGTACAAATTGTAATGTCCTTTCATACACCTTAATACCTATTGGATTTTTTAAATCTATTATATCAAAAATTCCTGAGTAACTGAATTTATGTGTAAGCTCATATATATTTCCGTTTACGCTTCCAAGCATTGCTGTCTCAGCGCCTTCTAGTTTATTTTGATTTATAAAATCGTGGAAACTCGTTCCTCTATTAACCTTAAAGCTTCTACCGTCCTTTAACTTAATCTCAATACTGCTCAACCTAGCACCTCCCATACCTAATTTAGCCTTTATATAAATATTTTACTCATAATATTATACTTTAAATTAATAAAAATGTATCATTTCCTAATCATATTTTTTGTTAATTTGAGGAATTATAATTATATAAATTATTTGAAAAGGATTGATTATATGTATATTATTATGCTCAGAACTGTAATACTTTATTTCTTGGTTGTTTTGACAATGCGTGTTATGGGTAAAAGACAAATAGGTCAGCTTCAACCTTTTGAGCTTGTAATTACCATAATGATATCAGAACTTGCTTCACTTCCAATGCAGGATACAAGAATTCCCCTTATATATGGAATAATTCCCATAGTAACTCTGTTATTTTTAGAAATAGTTTTATCTGTTCTTCAGCTAAAAAGTGAAAAAGCAAGGATTATACTTTCTGGCGAGCCAACTCTTTTAATAGATAAAGGAAAAATTGATATTAGTGCTTTAAAAAGTCAAAGGTTAAACATAAATGATTTAATGGAAGAGTTACGACTAAAGAACTACTTTAATGTGGAGGATATAGAGTATGCAATACTTGAAACCAGTGGACAAATTTCTTTAATACCCAAAACCCATCTAACAAATGCAACAAAGGAAGATTTAAATTTAAAGGTAAAACAAGAAAACGTTCCTATAACTATTATCCTTGATGGAAAAGTTAATACAGATAATATTAAATACCTTAACAAAGATGCCGATTGGCTTATGAAAGAACTTAAAAAAAATAAGATAGATTCCCCAAAGGATGTTTTTTTGGCATTAATAGATTCAAAGGGCAAATTTTATTATCAAAAATATAATAACTAGGAGGATACTCATGAAAAACATAGTTGTCGCCGTATCATTATTTGTAGTAATTCTACTTTTAAGCTTTTTCTCAATAAGATATCTAAATAAAACCTGTAATAAATTTTTAAGCCTTAGTAATAAAATTCAAACTTCATTGCAAAACGGTTCCTACTCCAAGGCAGATCTCTATTTAAAAAGCTTTGAAAAAGACTGGTATAAACACTCAAGTATTTTATCAGTTTTCATCCACCACATGGAAGTAGATGACATAAGTTTAGAGGTAGAAAGATTATCTCAAGCTATAAAATATAAAGAAAAAAAAGATGCTATGGAATCATCACACACACTGAGTTTTTTAATAGAGCATGTGTCGAGTCTCGAGGAGATAAATTTAGAAAATATATTTTAATAAAGTTTTTTAGTTGAAAATAATTATCAATAGATTTATAATGCAGCTATAGGGATTTTTAGTCAAAACATCGTAATTTGAATTTTTTCCTATAACAATTTATTTAAAAGGTGTGATTAATTTATGGAGAATAATGCAAATAAAGAAATTATGGATAAATTAACAAAAGTATGCCTCTGTAAGGCAATACCACGTTCAACTATAAAAAAAGTTATACGAAAGGGTGCTAAAACCGTAGAAGATGTTCAAAAAGCTACAGGTGCAGGTTCTGGTGGCTGCTCTGGTAGAAGGTGCACTCCAAAGATAGAAGAACTTTTAGATTCTTACCGTAAAAAAGAATGGAATTAAACTTGCATAAACAATATAATTCCATTTCTAATATAACTGCTTACATTTATAAATAAAATAAGTTTAAGAATCAAAACCTAGGTTTTAATTCTTAAACTTATTTTTTAAAATTCTAAAAAATTTATAATTTATAAGTATATTTATAATTAATATTAACTCTGCCACAAGTATAAAACTTTCTACATGATTAATAGTAGTCAAATACCTATCATATATATTTCTAAAACCATTCTCATTTGCATTATTTAATTGTATATTTGAAACTATTACCTCCTTATAAAATTCTATATCAAATATATTTTCAGAAGGCAAATACTTTTTATCAATAACAACATTAAATTTAATCAAATTAAATACAAATACAATCAATACTATACATATAAGTACTTTTCCTAAATAAATGGAAATTTTTATTTTATTATTAATAAGTACATCTTTTAAATAGTCACTCTTCATTTTATCCACAAAAAAAGTTTTAGCTTCTTTTATAAACATTATCATAATTTTAATCAAGCAGGCTATTACAAAAAGCCCTATTACAAAATATAGTATTTTTACGTTCTGAAATAAAATTCCTTTTAGCATACTATAATCAACTAAATTATATTCTGATAGCTTATCCCCTAAAACTTTAGTTAATTTAGAGTTTATATCCTTCTTATCATGTTTAGGGTTTTGCCTTGCTGTAAGCACATTTAGAAAAAGCTTGCTAATATCTTGGCTTCTATAAGCTGTATATGGGATATATACTTTTTCATATCCATCATCTGACATACTATACAAGAATGAATTATTTTCTTTATAAACTCCTACAATTCTGTACTTATCATTATTAATTTTCAAAGTACTACCTATTACATTATTACTTTTAAAAAGAGCATTTGCAAGAACATCACTTATTACAACAACCTTGTCATTATTATTAACGGATAAAAAATCAAGTTTCCCACCAGTTATTATTTGAAAAGGATACAATCTAAAGTAATTTTCATCAGTTAAAATCATTTTTGTTTTTATTTTTTTATCAGCAAAGTTATTATACCTACTTGGTGAAACATCATATTTATTTGTTACCTTTGTCTTTACTTCACTATAGCAAGTAAGATCTATATCGCTATACTGCTTTTTTAACTTATTAAATTCCTCAAAGGTAATTCCATCATTATTGACAGTATTCTTATATTCTATTACATTTGAAACACTATCATTAACCCTAAAGTTAAGATAATTACTTGCTATTATTAAAGTAAGTAAAACTACAACCCCTATAATTAATCTAACTTTTGTAAGCTTAATTATATTCACATTAATCACCTCGATACTTCCGTAGTAACCAACTTTACTTCTGAATTATCATTAATTGACTTAGATGAACTACTTACAATTCCGTAATTACTTTTATCCAACTGACCATTATTTACTGATTTAATCGAACAATTTAACGAGTCAGAATCTATAACTTTCACTTGAATTCTTTCAACATATTCTTCATTCTCTAGTGCACCGTCTTTGGCTTTAACAGCATAAATATAATCTACTCCATTATCATCATACAAACAGCTTTTGGGAATAACATTGTTATATTTTTTAATATTTCCTTGGGTACTTACAGTAACTTTATCATTTTCTTTAAAGTCACTCTTACCACTTATGGTAGCTAAAAACTCGTATTCATCTTTAGTTGAATCGTATTTTTTTTCAGAAATTGCTGCTGTTTCAGCATTTGAATTTTCTCCATCTTGTGCTGTAACATTAACAGTATCTCCAATTGACAATCCTTCAGCATCTTTTGTCGAAGCTGTCCATTTTACTGAAAAAGTTGCATCACTACTTATTATTTCAAACAAAGCATTGCTTGCTGCTTGTATATTATCTCCTGCTTGAGAACTTGATGAACTATCGCTCTGAGCATCTTGGGGACTTTGCCCATTTTGAGAATTTATGCTCACTACCTTACCATCTACGTCAGAAAGTATACTGCCATCATTCGTTAATCCTTTTCTTATCGCTTTATACTTTATATTTTCAGTATCCAATTTATATTGATTTTCTTTAATCTTATCTTGATCTGGAGCTGGTGCCTTTTTTAAGCTATTTATTTCATCCTGAAGCTGCATTATTACTTCTTGCTC
Source organism: Clostridium acetobutylicum ATCC 824 (assembly GCF_000008765.1). Lineage (NCBI taxonomy): Bacteria > Bacillati > Bacillota > Clostridia > Eubacteriales > Clostridiaceae > Clostridium > Clostridium acetobutylicum. The sequence goes on along the minus strand of NC_003030.1, from coordinate 776,048 downwards.
TTCTTTTTCTTTAAGTGATATTTCATCATTATCTACCTTTGCTAACACATCTCCTTTCTTAACATCCTGATTTAGCTTTACACAAATCTGTTTAATTTGCCAGTTTGACATTGGATATATTTTATGAGTATTTTCATATTGTATTGTTCCTGTAGTTTCAAAACTTTCACCTATAGTTCCAGGCTTAGCATAACAAACGGTAACTTCAGGAAGAAGCATATTTTTTATAGTCTTTGAAAAATATGTGCAAATTATAACAATCCCAACAAATACTATAATACTTATAGTAACAACTTTATTTTTTTTATTTTTCATACATCTCACCCCTACTTCATATCTAAATGCTGTATCCCTTCAAGAAGCTCATCTTCTCCCTTTAAAAACATAAGGATTGAAGGTATCATAAATATTACGCTGCATGCAAAGGCTATTCCCAACTCACCACTATTAATCTGTGATAAAAATGTTGAAAGAGGCTGTTTTTTATCTCCTAGTAAAATAAGTGGCTGCTCTATCATATTCCAATTATCTATAAAACTTAGTATTATAAGTGATACTAATGCTCCTTTGCATTGCGGAATTATAATTTTAAATAATATTTGTATATCATTGGCTCCATCAATTTTCGCCGCCTCACATTGCTCATCTGGAATTGATTTCATAAATTGTGTCATAAGAAATACTCCAAAAGTTGAAAATATTCCAGGTAATATTACCGAAGCATAAGATCCCACCAAGTTCAACTTTTTCATAATTATGTATATAGGCACTAAGGTGACTTGGTATGGCATTATCATAAGTATTATAAACATAAAAAATATTTGAGTTTTATACTTAAATTTTATCTTAGCAAAAGCATAGGCTCCAAAAATTGATACTATTATTTGTCCAATAACTGTGGGTAATGTTAATATTACCGAATTCCAAAACTTCAATAAAAAATCTGGCTGCCTAAGTAAACTATTATAATATTGAATCAATGTAAATTCATCAGGTATAATATGAAACTTAAAGCTTTGAAGTGCATTTTTAACCTCTTCTTCACCCATAAAAGAACTTGAAATCATATATATAACAGGAAATATTGCTGCTATGGCAAAAATAACCAATATTGTATACTCAAAAAAAATTAATGTCTTATTTTTTCTCTTCATAGTCTACACCTCAAATTTCTTTTGAATTCTAAACAGGTAATAAATCACAATCGCGACAAATACAAAAACTATAACTGATGCTGTTGAAAGCCTTTGATAGTTTAAATTAGCAAAATTATTATTCATAAAGTGCTGAAGCATATATATGCTAGAATCTGGATATTGGCCTGAAAGTAAATACGCTTCTCTATAGATTCTAAGAGAATTTATTATTGATATTATGAAAGCAAAAAATATTGTAGGCATTAAAAGAGGTAAGGTTATTTTAAAAAAGCTTTGGATTTTACTGCATCCATCTATTTCTGCAGCTTCATAATACTCTTTTGGGATATTGTTTAAACCTGCAAGAAATATTATCATGTCATAACCACAATTTTTCCAAACATATAGAAGTACCAGTACAAAGAATGACCATCCCGTTTTAAGATAATCCGGTCCCATAATCCCCACTTTTAAAAGAATCTTATTAATTACTCCTGATTCAGCAAAAAAAACTTGCCAAACTAGTATAATTGATGCCACTGGAATAACCAATGGTACAGTTAAAGCAGTCCTAAAAAATGATGCTTTTTTTATTTTATTATTAACTATAATAGTAACTCCAAGCGATATAATTAAAACCAATGGTACGGCTATTATATTGAATAAAATTGTATTTTTAACTGCCAATTTAAATGAATCATTTTGAAATAATTCTATAAAGTTTTGGAATCCAACGAAATCCAAACCTCCTACCCCTTGTGTAAAGCAATATACTACACTTATAAGAAATGGTATTACAAAAAACATTAAAAATCCTATTATGGAAGGCCCCGCAAAAATATACCCCTTTATATTTTCTTTTTTCTTTACATTTAAATTTTGTATTTCCATCCACTCCCCTCCAAGCAAATTCAATGTTATATTATCAAACTTACTATTAAGATAACGTTAAGATGTAAAAATAGAGTAATGTATTACCTACTTTTGATAGCTAACATATTACTCCTTTCTTATCTATTCATTTATATATAATTTAACTTTATTTTCTAAGGTTTTTAATGCACTATCATAGGATGATTTATTCTCAAAATATGGCGTCATGCATTCTTTTATAAGCTTATCTACATTTGTATCTAAAATTCTTACTTCATCTATATTATTTGTTACCCTATCATAATATTTGTTAAAATCATCTGACAGTTTATTTAATATTACCTTGTTCTCTTTATCATTTTTACCAACTTCTTCGTTTAAATATTTATTTTTAATATCTATTTGTGATTTTTTATTTATAGGGGGTGTATAACCTCTATTATCACATTGTATTTTTTCTGATAAAGCTATTTTTATAAAGTCATAAGCAGCCTTTTTATTTAGTGTTGTTTTACTCATTCCTATTAAATCTTCTGCAATTGCAATTGTTTTATTACCTCCGTTATAAGTCGGAAAGCTATTTATAACCTGAGTTTGTCCTGTTAATCCTTTTATTGTTGACTCAGATTCAAAAAACTCTACACCACATGTATAACTCTGATCTGTTGAAAAAAGAGTAGATCGATTTTTTATTCCTTGTAATCCTTCCTCACCACTTTCACTAGTTGCTGGCTTAGGTGTTGAATTATATATCTTTTTATAATTTTCCATTATATCTTTGAATTCTTTTGTATCAAAATACATTTTTTTATTCTCATAATCTACGCATTCAAAACCACTACTTGCAATAAAATCACCTATATTTAATGATTTTGCAAAAAGTGTTTTGCCATTGCTACTTTTAGCATTTGAAATATATCCACTCAATGACTGCATAAAATCATTTTGAGATATATTTTCAGTAATTTTAATATTATTTTTATCAAGTAACTCTTTTGTTGTTATATAAGATGGAATACAGTAATCAGTAGGTATAAATGTCAATTTTCCTTTATACATCCCAGCATTTAAAAGTTTTGAATTATAATCTTCTTTATTAAAATCTTTATCCTTTTCTATATATGGCTTTAAATCTTCAAGCATACCAGACTTTTGAAAAGCTCTTGCATTAGTCTCCTCAGGATTAAAATATATTATATCTGGTCCTCCTCCTGCTAAGGTGTCACTTAAAATTTTCTCGTTATATTTTTCATATCCACCACCATCGAGATTAAATTTTACTATATTCAATTTTATATTAGGATACTTTTGCTTAAATCCATTTACAATAGCCTCTATATCATAATTAAGCTTTCCATTATAAGCTAAAGCATAAATAGTTAATGTATTTGGATCACTTGACCTTAAAAGTTTCTTACTAAATACTGGATACATGCCTATTGCAACAATAATAACTATGACAACACCAATAATTGCTAATCGCTTTTTTGACATTTTCATTTAACATTTCCTTCTTTCATATACAACGAAACCTAATCTAATTTATTTATAATAGTGTCAAATTTAATATTAATATAACTTAACGTTACGATATAAATATAAATTTTTCTATCATGTTACTTATAATTACAATTTTACATTTATAATCATGTCTACATATATTACACTAAAATAGAGTAATGCTTTTTACTGCAACATTACTCTAAACATTCGGTTGTTTTAATCTTAATTTACTTTATTAATTCCCCCACTGAGTTATTTGTATTTTTTTCGCTATAAATATATCTCCTTCCTGTTCTCCCCATGCTATAAAGCAGCGATAATTCTTCAGATCACTTTTAGACAATTTGCTTTCCTTAACATTTTTACTACCTTTATAGCAAGTATGCAATATAATCATTGTGCTATCTGTAATTTTTATTTTTTTATTTCTAGTTATTCTAACATCATGAGTTTTAGGATTTTCTTGCTGCAAATCAACTGTTACCTCATCTCCATTAATTGATTTAATATTACACATACCTCTTAAATCGCCAAGCTTATCACTGCCATATTCATCATTTCTACTATTATCTTTATTTGAACTTACATTTTTACTTCCAACACTTTCAGCTTTTTGACCATCTTTACTTGAATTACTTGAACATCCACTTACAACAGTACATATAGCTATTATTAGTCCTGTTATAATTAAATTTTTCTTCAACCTTTTTGACATAGTAAAAAACGTCCCTTTATCTAATTAATATTATTCATTTATATATAATTTAACTTTATTTTCTAAGGTTTTTAAGGCACTATCATAGGATGATTTACCATCAAAATATGGCGTCATGCATTCTTTTATAAGCTTATCTACATCTGTATCCAAAATTCTTACTTCATCTACATTACTTGTTACTCTATCATAATATTTGTTAAGATCATCTGATGGTTTATTTAATATTACTTTATATTCCTTGGAATTCTTACCGATTTCTTCTCTTAGATATCTATTTTTAATATCTATTTGCGATTTCTTATTTATAGGTGGCATATAAGTTTTATCATCACATTGTACTTTCTCTGATAAAGCCAGTTTTATAAAGTTATAAGCAGCCCTTTTATTTAGTGTTTTTTTACTCATTCCTATTAAATCTTCTGCAATTGCAATTGTTTTATTACCTCCTTCATAAGTCGGAAAGCTATTTATAACCTGAGTTTGTCCTGTTAATCCTTTTATTGTCGACTCAGATTCAAAAAACTCTACACCACATGTATAACCATTATCTGTTGAAAAAAGAGTAGATCCATTTTTTATTCCTTGTAAGCCTTCCTCACCACTTTCATTATTTGTTTTCTTAGGTGTTGAATTATATATCTTTTTATAATTTTCCATTATATCTTTGAATTCTTTTGTATCAAAATACATTTTTTTATTCTCATAATTTACACATTCAAAACCACTACTTGCAATAAAATCACCTACATCTATTGATTTTGCAAAAAGTGTTTTGCCATTGGTACTTTTAGCATTTGAAATATATCCACTCAATGACTTCATAAAATCATTTTGAGACATATTTTCAGTAATTTTAATATTATTCTTCTCAAGTAGCTCTTTTGTTGTTATATAAGCTGGAACACAGTAATCAGTAGGTATAAATGTCAATTTTCCTTTATACATTCCAGCATTTAAAAGTTTTGAATTATAATCTTCTTTGTTAAAATCTTTATCCTTTTCTATATATGGCTTTAAATCTTCAAGCATACCAGATTTTTGAAAAGCTCTTGCATTAGTATCCTCAGGATCAAAATATATTATATCTGGCCCTCCTCCTGATAAAGTGTCACTTAAAATTTTTTCATTATATTTTTGATATTCACTATCGCTACTAAATTTCACTATATTTAATTTTATATTAGGATATTTTTCTTTAAATTCATTTACAATAGGCTCTATATCATAATTAAGCTTTCCATTATAAGCTAAAGCATAAATAGTTAATGTATTTGGATCGCTTGACCTTAGAAGTTTTTTACTAAATACTGGATACATGCCTATTGCAGCAATAATAACTATGACAACACCAATAATTGCTAATCGTTTTTTTGATATTTTCATTTAATATTTCCCCCTTATATACTCTAAGATATAGTTAATAGTTGAACTGATTTCCAACTAATATTAACAAATGTAATATTAATTTAACGTTAAGATTACACTATTTTCTAAGTGTTAATTTTAAATTTTAATATAAGTTCCTAATTTGAAACACCAATAATTAAAAGACATAGTATGTCTTTTAACTCATACTATGTCTTTTAATTTATCTTTACTCACATCAATATTCTTATCTTCATTCACCAGATAAGCGTCAGCCTGCATATTATATAATTCAGCATACAAACCATCACTTTTTATAAGACTATCATGATTTCCTTGTTCAACTATTTCACCATCCTTTAGAACAATAATTTTATCTGCCATTTTTACGGTAGAAAACCTATGGGATATTAAAATACTAGTTCCTTCTCCCATTAACTCTTTAAAATCCTTAAATAATTCATATTCCGACTTTGCATCAATTGATGCCGTAGGCTCATCTAATATCAGTAAACATGCATTACTCATAAAAGCCCTGCTTATAGCAAGCTTTTGCCACTGACCTAGTGATAAATCCACTCCATTACTCCACATTTTCTGAAGTTTTGTATCGAATTTATTACTTAATCCCTGTATAAATGTATATGCATTTGCTTTTTTAGCTGCTGTTTTAATAAGTTCAAAATTATCTAAATTATCAATATTACCAAATCCAATATTCTTTTTCACATCAAATGGATACTTCATAAAATCCTGAAATACAATTCCTATACCTTTGTATAGAGATTCTATATTAAATTCTTTGATATTTATATTATCTATATATATTTCTCCTTCTGTAGGATCATACAGCCTAGTTAACAATTTTATAAGTGTCGTCTTTCCACAACCATTAAGTCCTACTATAGCACAATTTTGATTTGCTTCTATTTTAAAACTAACATTTTTCAAAGCATATTTTTTAGAATTAGGGTATTTAAAGGATACATTTCTAAATTCTATTGAATCCCGTATTTCATTTATAAACTCTTTCTTGCCACTATTGTTATTTAATATTAATGGCTTTAAGTCAAGCACATAAAATAAGTTTTCTATATAGAGATTATTTGAATAAAGTAAAGCAAAATTATCCAAAGTATTTTTTACTGAATCCTCTAAATTTGTCAATGCGGATATATACATATTCATAGAACCAATACTTAACCTTTGAGTTAACGTTATAAAAATCACATAAATCTTATATCCATATGAGATAATTGTATTAAAAATATCTACTATACTCATAATTAAAAGCTGTTTCTTTTCGATTTTTTTATCCTGATTTAGATTATCCTTATATATAGAAAGTATAATTTTTTCCAACCAATCTCCAATACGATTCAATTTTATTTCTTTTACTGGTATATAATCCATCATAACCATCTGTAAATAATGCGCCAATCTTGTCTTCTCTATTCTTTTACTGTAAATATTATATTTTTGCTTATAAATCTTTATATTTATAATAAACATCGGTATGGATGTCATAATGCAAAGCAAAAGTATAATAGGACTTAATTGAAATACAATTACAATAGCTCCAACTAGCGTAGTAAAATTCTTTACAATTTGTGTTAATCCATTTACAATTTGAATAGTAGTTCCTACTGCTTGGCTATTGGCTTTTTCTATTTTATTATAAAATTCATCATTTTCAAAATATGATAAATCCAACTCATTTGCCTTTTTTATAAGAAGTTCTGAAATACTGTTATTTAAACATTTAGATTGAATAGTTGAAAAATATGTATTTACTCTACCTATAACGTAGGAAAATGCAATAACCCCAAATTCTACTACTAACCAAAAAAGAACTTTATTTAAGGAATCAATTGGACTTTTATTTTTTAATGCATTTACAACACTATCAATTAAATATTTTGAAATTACCATATTAATTGGAACAATTATACCATTTAATACAGTAATAATCAGTGTTGCAATAAAGCTTAAACTTGAGCTTTTCCAAAGTAATTTAACTGTTTTAATTATATTTTTTGAAGAACTTAAAAAACTACCTAATTTCTTATTAATATTGCTATATTTCATAATAAATATCTATCCTCTCAAAATTTCAAATAATCACCTTCCAAGCATATAGTGGATGCTTCATCTTTCTACTGAATAGTTAAATAACAGTTTCTCATATAAATAAATTTCATATAAGGAACTGTTATTTTTATGTTTATTAAGTACTACAATTTATAATAGTTCATTACAAATTGCAACAATAAGAAGTATTACTCCTGTAAACTAGTTATTTTTGCGAATTCCAAATGTGTCTGCGTAATCCGAGTTAGTGGCATGCTCCACATCATCACATTCACAAGCATCATAACCTCCATGATACCCACGCATCTTTGCAGTATATGAACCCGAAGAACATATGCAATGACAACTATAAGCCTCTGTTTCTAGTTCAGTTAAATCTCTTCCTACTGGATTTACTAATTTCATAAAAATCCCTCCAATTATTATATTTTAATAAACTTTGCTTCTTAATTTAGTAACTATATAAGAAATTAGAAAGCAAAAATTATTAGCTTAAAAACCTACTAAATTTATTCATATACTCCAAATTAAATTTTTCTTGTCCATTAACTACTAATATTAAATTTTTATTATTAAGTTCTTGAGATATTATTTTATTAAATTCTTTAAATTTTATATTATCAACAATCAAATTGCAAGCTTCATATTCATTAGACAATGTCATTAATTCTTCATCGTATAAAAAGTTATTTATGCATTCTTTTATAATTTCTTCACTTTGATAATACTTGTACTCTTTATGATAACTCTTTAAATCCTTGTAAAAAATCCTTTTATATTTTACAAAATCATTTTCATTAATTCCTTTTGCTTGAATTTTATTAATACTATCAATAATAAATTCAAGCCTCTCTACAAATTCACTTTGTGATTTAAACTCCAACACATTAAGCTTCAGATTATGAAGAAAAACCTTAGAGTAAAATTCTACTATTCCAAAACTTTTATCGGTAAATAAATCTAAAATATAATTTTTAATTATGCTGAATAAAAAATATTCAATTGTATCTGATTTTAAACTATATTTATAATCTTTTTTTAAATAATAAAATTGTGCCTTAACCTCATTTTTATTCACATTATTATTTACAACTACCTTTTCTCCATATGGACAATAATTTGTGCTGTATTTTTCAATTTTTTCATTATCATTTTTAAATTCAGAAAAATACTTGCTGATTTTATTTTCTATATCAGAATTCGCTATATCTCCACAAATACAAATAGCACTATTTTGTGGCTTGTACCATTTATCATGAAAGCTTTTTACCGATTGAAATTCCATTTTTTCTATACACTTTATTTTGCCTAATGGAAATTTATCCTTAATATTTTTATCACCAATTATTACCGGTAGTATATTATTTTGCAAACCAAAATTTGCACATTTCATTCTATAATCAATTTCTACTATTAAATCCTTTTTAACTTTCTCCATTAACCTTCTATCTATAAAACAATCAGATAAAATGTTTTTAAACACACTAAAACCTTCATCTATATTATCAATAGTACAATCAAAATAATACACGGTTTGTTCAAAGTTTGTATACCCTTGTAATATATTGTTGTCTTCATAATATTTACCTACATTTTTCAAATAAGCCACATTACTATCTATGCACAGATGCTCAGTAAAATGTGCTGTGCCATTGGGTAAACCTTGTTCCATTAAAGAGCCTGCTTTTACTATTAAAGCCAACTTTACTTTTCCCTTAGACTTTTTGTTATTGCAAATATAATACGCAAATTTATTTTTTAAAGTATTCTTTTTTATATTATTTTTACCTTCATCTTCTTTATTCATAAGAACATCCTTTACCAGTAGAAAATTTAATATTACTTAAGAAACCTCTATTTTATTTAAATACTTAAGTTTTTCTGGATTTATTTCAGCACATTTATGATAAAAAACCAAACTTCTTAATGCCCTTTCACGCGACCTAATACAATATCTTTTCTTCTCTTTCATATCAAGCTTTCCATCTGTATAACAATGTGAATAACATACATTACATAAACGAGCTGCCCAACACCTAGAACAATCTTTAATTGATTTATTTATAAATTCATCTATTACTTCATTTTTTATTTTATTTTCATCTATACCATTAAATACATTTCCTATAATAGGGGAACCATTTATTCTTTCACAAATTTGAAAATTACCATCTACAGTTACATATAATTTTCTACTTCCTGGAATACAACAACCATTTACTGGATACCCAGATTCTGATTTAGCACTTATTCTTCTACCATGTATTCTTAGAATAGGATGTACAACAAACTCCTCATTAAACATATCTATTTTTCCATCACTTTTAAGCTCACTTTTATACTTACTTTCAGACCACTGAATTAGCTCCATTCCATAATTTTTTTCACACCCCTTTGGTGGAGTATCATCTACGCTTCCTGTTGAAGGATAAGTCATTGATATACGTAAACCCTTTGGAAGCCAATCTAAGCTATTTATAAAAGTTTCTATTTTGTTTACTTTTTCTATAGAATATGGTGGAGTAAATACCATATTCATCATAACTGCTTTATTAGCCTTATCCCCAAATGCTTCTATTAAATATTTCAATCCTCTAATAGCCCTTTTAAATGTTCCATTACCATTTATATCTTTTCTATAACTGTCGTGAATTTCTTCTGGTCCGTCTATACTACATAATATAGTTAAATTTTCAATAGAAGCTAAATAAGTAGCTATTTCAGGTGTCATTAATGTTAGATTACTTGTCAGAGAAAAGGTTAATTTCTTATCCTTTATTACTTTTCTTGAATATTCAATAGAATGTTTTAATAATTTAAAATTCACCAAAGGCTCTCCGCCATAAAAAGTTACTCCAACTCCTTTTTCCTTTCCACTATGTAAATTAGCATAATCAATAGCCTTTTCAGCTATTTCAATAGGCATATCTTTATTTCCAAAATTCCTCTTATGTTCGTATGATTCATTATATATGCAATATCTACATCGTAAATTACATTTTTCAGTAAGCTCAAGAGTAATCTGATCTAATTCATAATTAAGTTTTTTATCTAATTCTTCGAAATGACCTTTTGATACAAACTTCCACTCTTTACCACCCCTTAGTATGTCCTCCTTTTCTATTGCCTGCCTTACATTTTCTAAGGCTTCATAAAATCCGGATTTATCCGCATCATCATTAATTCTTGATATCTCGTCAAACTTATTATCAATTATTTTTCCTAATATACTATACTCATACTCCCCGCAGGTTAATACTTTATTGGTTCCCGTATCATAAACATAATATGAAGAATCTGTTTTAAAAAGTTTTGCTAAAATATTAGGTTGACTAGTATTTTTTTTAAAGTAATCTATATACTTATCTATCTCTATAACACACTGCTCAGAAATTGACATATCTATAGCCTCCAAATTAATTATATTTTACATACTTGTAATTTATTTTCAAATCAACAACTTTCACTAAAATAATACTTATATTTAATCAAAATGTAAAACAGTAAAATTATTCAAAAAACCCATGGATATCCTATAGTATTACTTATGTATTATTTTTATGCTACTTTCTTTATCTTTCCTATTTTACAAAAATAATAAATAATGGTATTATTTCCTAATAAGCAAAAATAAAGGAGTATGCATAATATATTACTTACACTGTTATGCAAAACACAGGAATAAAAATTTTTTAAAAAATTCATTTATATTCCACTTTTATTTGTGTTTACTTAATTACATCTACCTACGTTAACGCTTGTTACAAAAAACTTAATGCTAAATTATTAAATTATAATTTAAATACAAATTTCAACTGAAAGACAATCAGCTGCAAATTATGCTGAAAAATGGTGTACTTCAAGAAATCCTGTTACAACAGAAAAACTTACATTTGATATGTCAACTTGTACAGGAAGAAATGACTTAAATGCACTTTTATGCTATAGTACGATGAAATCCTTGAAATCGAATGATTAAAGGGGTTGTTTCAAAACTAATTTAGTTTTGAAATGGCTCCTTTTCTATATATAAAAAATGTGAGTTCCGAAGAACTCACATTAATTGTATAATTAAGCTATGCTAGTAACGAAATTACACACAAAAAATTATAATCAATTTAATGATAATTTGCAACTTATATTACCATTAAATTTAGAAAACTTAATACCGGAAGATGATTCTGTTCGCTTGCTAAGCTATTTATTGGAGGGATTAAATTATAAAAAATTGTACAAAGCGTATTCTTCCTTAGGAAGAAAATCAGCAGTTGAACCAAAAATCATGTTCAAAATAATATCCTATGCGTATTCGCAAAATATTTATTCAAGTAGAAAAATAGAAAAAGCATGCAAAAGGGATATAAATTTCAAGTGGCTACTTCAAAGCTTTAAAGTACCTGATCATGCTACTATAAGTAGATTCAGAAAAAAATACCTTTCAAATGAAGTAATTGAAGATCTATTTTATCAACAAGTTAACTATTTAGCTAAGGAAAAAGAATTATTATTTGAAAATGTATTTATCGATGGTACTAAAATTGAGGCAAATGCTAATCGATACACTTTTGTTTGGAAGAAAGTTATTTATAAAAATGAGGGCAAGATGTTTGATAAAATTATTGCTCTTGTTGAAGATATTAATCTTGAAAACTTAAAAGGATTTACTATTGGAAAAGAAACTTTGATAGATGATATAAATAAAATTCTTCAATGGCTTTTATTTGAAAAAGAAAAAAGAAATATAGAATTTGTTCATGGAATCGGTAAAAGAAAAACTAAAATTCAGAAATGGATAGAACAACTATCTCAATATAAAGAAAGACAAGAAAAATATAATTTAAGTAAGAAAATATTTTCAAAAAGAAATAGCTATTCTAAAACTGACAATGATGCAACTTTCATGCATATGAAAGATGATCATATGAGAAATGGTCAATTAAAACCTGCCTATAATGTACAAATAGCAGTTGATAGTGAATATGTAACTGGTGTTGGAGTATTTGATGATAGAAATGATATAGCAACATTAATACCAATGATTACTAACATGCAAAAAAAATTGGTCATACATACACCAATGTGATTGCGGATTCTGGTTATGAAAGTGAAGAAAACTATTTGTTTTTAGAGTCTAATAATCAAATCCCATATATAAAACCTCAAACTTATGAGAAGTGGAAAAAAAGAAGTTTTAAAAATGATATCAGTAGACGTGAAAATATGGAATATGATGCTAAAACAGATACATATACTTGCCATAATAATAGAAAATTATCACCATCATGTATTATTCATAAAAAATCTGCAAGTGGCTATACATCTGAGGTTACTGTTTATGAATGTGAAATTTGTGATAACTGCACTTTGAAACCAAAGTGCACAAAAGCAAAGAAGAATCGAAAAATGCAGGTTTCAAAGGCTTTTATTAAAAAGCGTGAAATTTCCTACAACAATATCAAAACTGAATTGGGAACTAAATTAAGAATGAACAGATCTATTCAAGTTGAAGGTGCATTTGGAGTTTTAAAAAGCGACTATGAATTCAAAAGATTTTTAACACGTGGAAAAAATAGTGTGAAAACCGAATTTATTTTGCTTTGTTTTGGATATAACATTAACAAATTACACTCGAAAATTCAAAATAAAAGAACTCAAAAGTATCTTCATGAATTAAAGTCTATTTCCTAATTATGGAATAATATGATTAGGTTTATTTTAGTGCGCTAAAATATCATGGAAATTCAAATAATTAATTTAGCATTTAAAATATTTGGAGATTTTGTAACTTAAATAAAAAAGAGCATCGCTCATGATTAATTTTAATCATTTTGCGACACTCCCTTTTTAGGTTTATTAAGTACTACAATTTATAATAGTTCATTACAAATTGCAACAATAAAAAGTATTACTCCTGTAAACTAGTTATTTTTGCGAATTCCATATGTGCTTACTTCATATAAGTTAGTCTCATACTCCCAATTATCACATTCACAAGAATCATACACTTCATCAAACCCACGACTCTGCGCTTTATATGAAGCCGAAGAACATACACAATGACAACTATAAGCCTCTGTTTCTAGTTCAGTTAAATCTCTTCCTACTGGATTTACTAATTTCATAAAAATCCCTCCATTTATTATATTTTAATAAACTTTGCTTCTTAATCTAATAACTATATAAAAAATTAGGAAGCAAATGTTATTAACTTAAAAACATACTAAATTTATCCCCATAGTTAAATTTTAAATTATATTAATTATATTTTACTTATTACCAATTTATCCCAAAAAATCCTTACTAAAATAATACTCCTGTTCAGTTAAAATGCAAGCCAATCATAACTACCCGTTAAACGGTTCAATATATTCTTTTAAACTTATCTGTTCATATGCAAAATCTTCTTGTATTTGATTTTTTATATATTCTTCTATGACTTTTCTACTCCTTTCTACAGTATCAACTTAGTATCCTTTACACCAAAATCGCCTATTACCATATCTATATTTTAAATTTGCATGTCTATCAAAAATCATCAGTGAACTTTTCACTTTTAAATATCCCATAAATTACTATACACTTAATTTAAGTGGTATACTTACTAGCATATGTATATGATCTTTGCATGCATTAGCCTCAATAATTTCTACACCTTTTTGCTCACATAATTTTCTCAGTATTATTCCTATATCCGCTTTTATTTTTCCATATTATTTGTCTTCTATACTTTGTTGCAAAAACTATATGATATTTACAATTCTACTTGCTATGTGCTAAACTACTATTGTCCACTTTGGACACACCTCCAATATACTTTAGTTGTTGTTGGCAAACCCACTTCTATTTTATATTGGGGTTTTTCTTTTTTCTACTCATATCTATAAGCTTTCCGTAACCACAGGTAAAACCTGTGGTATTCTAAGTACGATAAAATTATTTTTTATATTTTAAATACATAATAGTATTATTTTCCACATAGCAAAAAAGAAGAGAATATTGAAAATTAAAAAACACCTACTTTAACGTTTGTTACGGAATTTTTCAATTAAATCCATAAAACTCCATTAGATACAATCACTTTGTAATAATAACCAAATTTGATGACAATGGAAATTTATATTATTGCGCAAACTATAATACTAGAAATAAAAAGAACCATACATTCGTAATCTATAATGATTAGAATATATGGTTCTATATTTTATTTTTTTAGTAAATTATCTTCGAGAAAATATTAGTGATATTTCACTATACTCTTCTTTTTTACTTTTCACCAATACCCTCCCTTTATGTAAATCCATTATATGTTTAACATATGCAAGTCCAATTCCTGTACTTAGACGCATACTATTTCCATAGTACGGTTCAAAAATTTTGTCAATTTTTGATTCATCTATTCCTATACCATTATCATATACCCTAATAATACTATCTTTTTCATCTTCCAAAACTTCTACTCGTATTTCGTTATATGCTTTATTTTTATCAACAAATTTAATTGCATTATCTATAAGATTGGCAACACACCTTTCTAACCACAGCTCTTTTCCTTTAATTAACTCAACACCATTGTCAGGTAACTTTAACTCTATATTTCTAAAGACCTCTATATACTCATCAACTACTTTAGCACAAACTAATGCTAAATCTACATTCTCATCATTGAATAATTTAGGTGTTGACATTGCCATAATATCATTTGTTGTATTTGTAATTTTATCAATATACGCTTCTATTTCGTTAATTTTATCTCCCAACTGAAGTTTTGCTTTTAGAATAGCTAAAGAGTTTCTAAGTTCATGTGACGCATATGAATTTAATATCTGTAAATCATCATACGAATTTTTTATTTTTTCCATAGCTAAATTATAAGCACATGTTAAATCATATATTTCATCATTTACTTTTGGAACCTCTACAAATTTTATCTCTTCTGCATTACTTTGTTCTTTTATTTTATGAGTAAACTCTATAAGTGGTTTTAATGCAAACCTTACATATGTTTTACTCAAAGCAAAGTTTATTATAGTAATCATTAATATAATTATAAATATAATATAAATAAATCTCCTATAGAGTACATGCATTACCGCAGCTTCAAATTCTCCTGATGTCATTTTAAATCCCTTATTATTTGAAAGTTCACCAAACATTTTATCATAAACACTATCATCAATTTTCTGGATTCTTATTACGCTATCATTCTTATCTGTTACTATAGATAGTTTACCACTCATATTATTTTTAAGTAAATCCTTAATGAAAATCTGGCCTTTAGAATAATACTTTAAATTTTTAGTACCGTAGCACTTACTCAGATTATCCTCTGAATAATCATCTGGAAGTATAGTAGATATTATAACTTTACCATTATTAAATATAGTTTCTAAATAATTTTGAGTATATTTATTTTGATATCTTCCTTTTTCCGTTTTATATACATCAATTACTCCACCTTTTTTCTCATATACAAAGCCAATTATATAATCCTTCTTACTATTATCTACCCGTATGTTAGATTTTTTTATCTTTCCCCCTTCTGCCCCTTCATATATGAAGTTTTTTGTTAAATGTATATTTCTATTATTACTATTTATCTCTTCACTCTTTTTATCTCCTACTTTTGTTATACTATCCAATATTGGTCTTTTATTAATATAAATATTTAAAATCAAGCAAAATGAAATAATAAAGATTATAATTAAAGCTATAGTCAACATACTATAAAGTAGAGCGATCCTACTCTTTATCTTCAGCATAGCCTATACCCCTTACCCTTCAAAGTCTCTATTAACGTTTCCCCACCACTGCATTTAATTTTCCTTCTTAAATTTGCAATATGAACTCTGATTACATTAGAAAATTGATTATCATTATCTCCCCATACATGTTCAATAATTTCCTCTGCCGAAACAATATTTGGGTAATTATAGCAAAGTAATTCTAATATATCGTATTCTCTTGCAGTTAATGTTATTAATTTTTCACCTACTTTTACAGACTTTGCCTTGGTATCAATATTAAGATCTTTTATTTTAATTTCATTTGAAGGTTTATTATAGTTACGCCTAATTAATGCATGAAGTCTTGCTCTTAATTCTTTGAATTCAAAAGGCTTTCCTAAATAATCATCTGCTCCACTATCAAGTCCTAACACTCTATCATCTGTATCAGTTCTAGCTGTAAGCATTAGTACTGGGGTACTTATACCTTTTCCCCTCATTTTTCTGCAAACTGTAATACCATCCATCTTAGGTAAGTTTATATCTAAAATCACTGCATCATAACTATTTATCTCCAAATTGTACAATCCATCTTCTCCATCATGAGAAATATCACATGTACAATTATATTGTTTTAATCCTTTTTTTAATAATATACTTAACTCTTCATCATCCTCTACTATTAGCAAATGCATTTTACACCATCCTTATAAATTATTGATCTTATTGTTAAAATAAGCAAAATTTGTTTATTATGTTGTTTATTATACCAATAATTTACTTAAGCATCAAATGATCATAATATATCATTTACCCCTAGCTATTTAGCATCTACTAAAATATACCCTATAGTAGTTTTAAATACATTAATACTAACAAAAATTGGCTTCAAATATTAATATAAAATCAAGTTTTCTACTTTATATTGCAGCTTATTTGACCTAAAAAAGAAAATTACATATAATTACAATAATAATACATACAAAAGGTTCAACTTTAACAAATAAATTATTCTCCTCTTTTTCATCAGTATGATAATTCTTTTTTCTAATAATATAAAAAATCATAAAGCCTAATACAGTACCTAACCCATTCATTATCAAATCATCTATATCTGTTACACGAGATCTTGAAAATAATTGGCTTAGTTCAATTGTTAAGGAAAATGCCAATCCAAAACTAGCAGTCATCCAAAACTTGTGGTATCTTTTCCATAGAGTCGGCAAAAAAAATCCAAAGGGCATAAATAATACTATATTAAGAGCATCTTCAATACCCATCTCTTTAAAAGGAATTAAATTTATATGTGGATTAAATATTGGCTGACTAAGACTCATCATCATTTTCCACTCCCATAAAGACGGAAATCCCACTACATCTAAGACAACTATTAGATATAATATAAAAACACATTTCATTATGTAATATTTCAATGGTACTTCATTTTTCTCTTGTTTACTCTTTTTATTGACTATATCATTAAAAAGCTTTATCAAAATCACTGATAGTATAAACTTTATTGTTATACTCATACTTCTCTCCCTTTGATTTCTAATATTTTTTACATTATTAATATATATATGTATCTACTTTTCCACATAATTTCTTACTTGTTTTATAATCATATTTATTGTTCCATCGCCATTTCTCTTGATTTCAAATCTAGATGAATCATTATAGGTTTCTTCATTAATATATAAATCTATGTCCTTGTCTATTTTCAATCTTGTTCTTTTCATTTTATTTTCTACCCACTGCTTATCTAGTTCTATTTTTTCTTCTATTCCCTGCTTTTTTATAAATTCAACGAAATTATCTTTTGCTTCTTTATTTTCTCCAAAAATTTCATCTGAAACCTCATTTATATTTATAGAATCATCTTCTTTAAGCCTTTTTTTTATAGATGTTCTTACAAGTTCTGCTGCATCAGCATTGTCCTTCAAATTTTTTTGTGTCCACTTTTCTGCAGATTTAACAAAGGTTTTCGTTAAGTCTCTTTCATTATTTATAATCTTACAACCAAGGTAGTTGTTTATGAAATAATTTGAACCGTACTCATCTTCATCCTTTTTACCGCTATTTTTATCTATTACCATTAAATCAAAATTATTTTCTTCTCTAATTGGCTTAATAAATGCACACTTTTGTATCTTTTGACCACTAGATGGTAGTCCAATAAACTGTGGAATTATATTTATTTCAACCTTATCATCAACCACATCAATATTATGTGTATAATTTTTTACATAGTCCATTTTTAATACTACAAGCATCCTTCCATATTCTGTTGTTATAGCTGCTGTTAAAAGATCACAGGAAGGTATATTTCCATTTGACTTCATTATTACAAATAGCTGTGATGCAAGCTCTTTTGAAACACTTACAATATCGCTTTTACCATCTAGGTACTCCTGCGACAGCTCTTTTGCCAAATTTCTTTCAACATTAAAAACAGCATATTTAAGTTCTTCATCCTTTAGACACTTTTGTATATGCTTAAGTATATATTCATATGTTTCTTCATTAAGTTCAAGCTCAACTTCATTAAAGACAACTCCCTCTGAACTATTATCCAATACATGAATAATTGCTTCATTTATAGTTACCTCATTTATATATTCCAATAATATCACCACTTTAATAATCTTATTTTAAAATAAAATTGTAAGTTCAATATAGACTTTAAAATATATTATAACATAATGCTAAATTCTTTAAAGACATAAAATCAAGACAATATTTCTATTATATATGATATAATACATAATATATAAAAAAACAATTTGTTTGCGAGGTGAACATATTGAAGGAAGCTGAAACAAGAATTATAGATATAGACGTAGAAAATATACGAACTATACTAAAAAGCGTAAATGCAATAAATATAAAAAAAGAAAATCAAGTAAATGACATATATGACTTTGAAAACGGAAAACTTCTAGATAATAAAGGATATGCAAGAATAAGAATAGTAGAGAATATGCTTGATAAAAAAAATCATTACTTCATGACTGTAAAAAAAATGCTTAGTCAGGAAAAGTTTAAGGTAATGGATGAACATGAAATTGAAATAAGTGATCCTTCTGAAGGTGAAGAAATTTTTAAAGCTCTAGGTCTAGTAAAAAAACAATCTATAAAAAAATATAGGGAAAGCTACAAGTATAAAAATTCCTTAATAGAAATCGATATAAATGATAAAGACTTCTGTCCTTTTCCATATATAGAAATAGAAACTGCTTTTGAAAACGAACTGGAAGATATAGTTAAACTTTTAGGATATTCTATGGAGGACACATCCTCCAAAACAATCTACGAAATACTCAATGAAAAGAGTCGTGGTTTATAATGTTTGGATACGTCCTTCCTTTAAGGGGAGAACTAAAAGTAAAGGACTATGAGAAATTCAAGTCTTACTATTGTGGCTTATGCTTATCAATAAAAAAGAATTATGGAAACTTACCAAGGTCTGTACTAAATTATGATATGACTTTTTTGGCAGTTCTTCTTGATGCTTTAGAAGATAAAAAGTGTGAGTTTCGCCTTAATAGATGCATTGCTCATCCTTATAAAAAAAAATATGCTATTATAAACAATAAGGCTCTAGATTATGCTGCTTTTTTCAACATATGTCTTGTTTATTATAAACTTGTAGATGATGTTAACGATGATAAAAAAATATCAAGTAAAATTAAATCACTACTTCTCAGAGGTTATTTTAAAAAATTTCCCAAACCCTTCTATGTGTATAGTGATTACATAAAAAGTAGTCTTACAGAGTTAAATAAACTTGAAAAAAAGAGTAATAATCTAACACTAGACGAGATTTCTCATCCATTTTCAGATTTAACAGCCTTTATAATATCCTCTTATGCTGATAATAAGCCATATAAAGACATACTATATAATATAGGCTACAATCTCGGAAAGTGGATATATATAATGGATGCATATGATGACCTTAAAGAAGATATTAAATTAAAAAAGTTTAATGCCATAAATAACACAATGAATTTAGATGATAAACCTTATGAAGATTTAATAAAAGATATTTCACCAAAAATATCTTTTGTATTATCTATGTGTGGAAGTAACTGCCTTCACAATTTAAATTTGCTTCCATTAAAAACAAATCAAGATATACTTTTTAACATTCTTCAATACGGTTTGCTTGATAAAATGAATAATTTAAATTTATAATACAAAAAACACTTGCTAAATATTAAGTGTTCTGACTATAAATAGGTTAAGTTTTATATTTTGCTTCATATAAATTGTACCTTAAGGAGTGATAATAATGGATAATCCATATAAAGTACTTGGTTTAAATGAAAATGCCTCACCAGATGAAATTAAAAAAGCCTATAGAGAGCTTGCTAAAAAGTATCATCCAGATCAATACGGAAACAACCCTTTAAAAACCTTAGCTGAAGAGAAAATGAGAGAAATAAATGAAGCTTATGATTTTTTAATGAAAAAGTCTCAAAATACTACATATAATAATTCAAGTTACGGGAATAGTAGTAATAATGCAGATTATAATTCTATAAGAAACGACTTAAACCGTGGAGATATCAATTCAGCTGAAGCAAAACTCAATAGAACAAATTTAAGAGATGCTGAATGGTTCTTTCTTATGGGAAACGTCTATTTAAGACGTGGTTACTACGATAATGCATATAATCATATACAAAGGGCTTGTGATTTAAATCCTTCTAATCCTGAGTATATGAATGCTCTTCAAAGCCTAAGAACGCAAAATAATAGCTATAGAAATCCATATAATTCACGAGGATATGCAGATAGAGATTCTCAACTATGTAATTTATGTGTAAGTTTATGGTGTGCTGATACCTTGTGTGACTGCATGGGTGGAGGCTGCTAAAGTAAGGGAGTTGATGTTAATTGAGTAAAACTCAAAGCCTAACACGTGGAAGTATTTATGCAGCAGTATGCATTGTATTTATTTATTTATCTACCATAATTCCTGCTGGTAGACTTTCCTTTTTAGCAGCAGCATCTTTAGTAATTCCACTTTCAATTCTCACTATTGGAATACGGAGTTCACTTATGGTATATGCATCTACTTCAATCTTAAGCTTAATACTTTTGGGTTTTAGACAAAATGTACTTATATACATCTTATTATTTGGAAACTTTGGTTTTGTAAAATTATATATAGAAAGAATACGAAAATTACCTATTGAACTACTTCTTAAGCTTATTTATTTTAATGCTGTAATTTTCGTAATATACACTTTATACAAAACTTTATTTTTAAACACTATGTACAAAAATTTCCCAATTTATATTATAGTTGTAATCCTTGAATTTATTTTTCTACTTTATGATTACATTGTTTCTCTTTTTGTGCTTTATATCAACAGGCACATCATAAAAAATTTAAAATAACTATTGACATATTATAAAAAATTGCTATAATATTAATTGTTGCTGTTAATGAATACAGTTACAATTTTAATGCCCTATAGCCAAATTGGTAAGGCACCTGATTCTGGTTCAGGCACTGTGTAGGTTCGAGTCCTGCTAGGGCAGCCAAAAGCTTCAATATTAATTGAAGCTTTTTATTTTATCTTGACAATAAATTTTAGTTATTTTATAATTGTTTTAATTATATTATTTGAATATTTAAAAGCTTTGAACAAGAGTAGTAATATTTATTTATTTTAAGAGAGCTGTTGCTTGGTGAGAAACAGTATTAAAAAATATGAACTCGCTTGGGAGCTTATTTGCAGAAAAGCAAATACGGTAAATCCGTTAATTTTTTAAGTGAGGTATTTCCTAACTTGAGTGGTACCGCGGAAGTAATGCTTTCGTCTCAATCTGAGACGAAAGCTTTTTTTGTATATATTAATTTTAGGAGGTTATACAATGAGTACTTATAGTACAAAAGTTGATGAAAAATGGCAAAAAAAATGGGAAGAAACAAGTCTGTATAAATTTGATGAAAATAATCTCGAAAAAAAATTATATGTTTTGGAGATGTTCTCTTATCCTTCTGGCGCAAAGCTTCATGCAGGACACTGGTTTAACTATGCTCCAGTAGATTCCTGGGCAAGATTTAAAAAAATGACTGGTTATAATGTATTTCAACCAATGGGCTTTGATGCATTTGGTCTTCCTGCTGAAAACTATGCTATAAAAACAGGAATTCACCCTAAGGACTCCACATTAAAAAATATTGAAACTATGGAGAAACAGTTAAAATCTATGGGAGCAATGTTCAATTGGGATCATGAGGTAATAACTTGTACGCCTGATTATTATAAATGGACTCAATGGTTGTTCTTAGAACTTTATAAAAACGGTCTTGCTTATAGAAAAAAAGCTCCTGCAAACTGGTGCCCTAGCTGTAATACGGTTTTAGCAAATGAACAAGTAGTAGATGGCTCTTGTGAGAGATGTGGAACAGAGGTTATAAAAAAAGATTTGACTCAGTGGTTCTTTAAAATAACTAATTATGCCGAAGAACTTCTCCAAAAATTAGATGAGCTTGATTGGCCTGAAAAAACAAAGGCAATGCAAAAACATTGGATAGGTAAATCCAAAGGTGCTGAGGTAACCTTCAAGGTTGATAACAGTGACTTAAAATTTGATGTATTTACAACAAGAGTAGACACTCTATGCGGTGTAACCTATGTAGTACTTGCACCTGAAAGCCCTCTAGCTGATGAGCTTACAAAACCAGAATATAAAGAAAAAGTTGAAGAATATAAACTTCAAGCTCAAAAGCAATCTGAAATTGAAAGACAATCACTTACAAGAGAAAAAACAGGAGTATTTACAGGCTCTTATGCAATCAATCCTATAAACAACAAGAAAGTACCTATATGGATTGCGGATTACGTAATATACACTTACGGTACTGGTGCAGTTATGGCTGTCCCTTCACATGATGAAAGAGATTTTGCTTTTGCAACTAAATACGATCTTCCAATTGTGAGAGTTGTTGAAGGCGGTGAAGAGCTTCCTTTCACAGGTTATGGCCCACTGGTTAACAGCGGTGAATTTGATGGTCTTAAAGGAAACAAAGCAAAGGAAGCTATTGTAAGTAAACTTTCTGAAAATGATCTTGGAAGATGGAAGGTAAATTACAGACTTCGTGATTGGTTAGTTTCAAGACAAAGATATTGGGGTGCTCCAATACCAGTTGTTTACTGTGAAAAATGTGGAATAGTTCCTGTTCCTGAAAAAGATCTTCCAGTGGAATTGCCTTATAATGTAGAATTTAATCCTACTGGTAAATCCCCTCTTACAACTTCTGAGGAATTTATGAACACAACTTGCCCTCATTGTGGAGGTCATGCTACAAGGGAATCCGATACTTTAGATACCTTTGTATGTTCATCCTGGTACTATTTGAGATATGCAGATAATGAAAATAGCGATGCACCTTTTGATAAAGAAAAGATATCTAAAATGCTTCCTGTTGACAAATATGTTGGTGGACCTGAGCACGCATGTATGCATCTATTATATGCTAGATTTATCACAAAAGCATTAAGAGATATTGGATACCTTAATTTTGATGAACCATTTTTATCTTTAAGACATCAAGGCTTAATTCTAGGTCCTGATGGTCAAAAAATGAGTAAATCTAAAGGAAATACTATTTCACCTGATGATATTATAGCTGAGCACGGCTCTGATGTATTTAGAATGTATCTAATGTTTGGATTTGACTATGCTGAAGGCGGCGCATGGAGTGATGACGGAGTTAAAGCCATGTCCAAATTTGTAGACAGATTTTCTAGAATGATTGAAACTGCAAAAGAAGAAATAAATAATCCTAAAAACTCAAAAACAGATATGGGAAAAGAAGAAAAAGAATTAAATTATGTTAGAAATCATTCAATTAAAGCTGTAACAGAAGATATGGATAAATTCCAGTTCAATACATGCATAGCTAGGCTTATGGAATTCACAAATTCTTTATCAAAATATCTAACTGTAGATAATAAAAATATTAAGCTTCTTAAAGACACCACTATTGATATTATAAAGCTGATAGCTCCATTTGCACCTCACTTTGCAGAAGAACAATGGAATATAATTGAGGAAAAATATTCAGTATTTAATGAAAAGTGGCCAGAATTTGATGAAAAAGCTCTTGTAAAAGATGAAGTTGAGATAGCTATTCAGATAAATGGCAAAATTAAAGCTAAAATAAATATTGCAACAAACTTAAGTGAAGATGAAATCAAATCTGCTGCACTAGCTGACGATAAAGTTAAAGCTGCTACTGACGGAAAGAATATAGTTAAGGTTATAGTTATAAAAGGACGTCTTGTAAACATAGTTGTTAAATAATAAATAACAAAAATAACATCTGATAAATTAAAATCAGATGTTATTTTTTATTATTTAAAGGTTGAAGCTTTACCACTTCTTTCAATCTGTACATGAGGCTCAATATCAATTACAGTGTTCTTTATTATATCAGGACTACCCTTTTTATATATATTTTCATATACATCTCTTACGTTGAATATATCCTCATTTTTCTCCTTGTACTTATTGAAAATTTTATTGCAGTTATTTATTATATTCTTTTCTGCATTTTGTTCTATTTGCTTCTGCATATACTTATTGTAGGTTATAGGACTTTGGCTTTCTAAAAAAGCTACCTTAACATTTACAATCTTTTTTACGTGAAACTTTCCTCCATAGAATTTTCCCTTTGTAGTTGTTTTACTATTAAGTATCCAAAGTGATATAAAATCTCTATTAGTTTCCGGGTTTAGTACCTCCATTGAACCACTGCTTACCTTACCTATCATAAAATTGTATGCTTCCGTCTCGGATTTATCCATCTTGTCAATAAGCTTATCGTTTTTAAAAATAGCTCCTCCATCAAGTTCTACAGAATTTTTATTTTGAGCTGATCTTATATCTATTGCTGTCATTACAACACTCCTGTCAGAATTAATTCTTTTGTTTAAGAAATCATTATATTGAATCTCCACCGCCCTTGATGATGCTCCTGTATTTATTATAAGCTGTGATAACAAAAACCCAACATATTCATTTTCTTTAAATCCGCCCTTCATTAGCTCCTCTACGTTACCAATAAAAGTTGCCACATAAGGCCTTAAGTAAAATTGTATTCTCCTTCTAACCAAATCTACAAAGGGCTTTATTCCTTTTTTAGCCGCTTTTTCAGAGTATATATATGCCTTTACTTGAGTAAAATTCAATTCATAGCTGCAGTGAAGGTTTATGTCATTTAATGCCTCAAAAGCAGTTTTTCCTGTTCCTCTAAATACCAATCTCTGCTGTCCCTGCTGCCCTTTTACCATGCTTTTAATTGGCTGAAAAACTTCTAGGTAAGTAATTACATTGTTATCATCATCTATATCAAAAACTACTGTTGTAACAAATAAAACATTATCTATATCTTTGTAATTAAAGCATCCTGTTAGCATAACGCAGCACATTATTATTGAACATATGGTCGTTATTTTTTTTCTCATAACAAATCATCTTCCTGTAAAATATTATCTGTTGCTTCTTGCAGGTCTCCTCTTAGTATCCTATCGCTGTGAGATATTATCTTAGAAGTACCAATTGGGAAGGCATATAGATACCCAACAGTTTTAAGAGAACCAATATGAGCTATCATAACAAACACTCCTGTAAAAAATCCTCCAAGGCCACAAAATGCTGCAAATAATGCTATTATTACAGACCATATAGAAATAGGTCCATATAGATTTGGGGTTAAAAATGATGATATAGAGCTTAAAGCTACTATTATTATTGTTATCTCCGAAGTAAGTCCTGCTTCAACTGCTGATTGCCCTAATATAAGAGCTCCAACAATACTCATTGCCTGACCTACTGGCTGCGGAAGTCTTACTCCTGCTTCTCTCAATACTTGAAAGAAAAACATCATCATAAGAAGTTCCACAATTGTTGGAAGAGGTACTCCCGACCTAGATATAGCTAACCGGAAAACAAATACCGACGGAATAAGGGATACATGATACGTTATAATTGATATATAAAGTCCAGGAAGAAAAGTTGAGATACAAAAACCAAGCCACCTTAAAACTCTAGTACAATTAACAACTATCCTATTTAAATAGTAATCATCTGGCATGTGAAAGTTTTCATAAAAAAAGTATGGCGCAATTGCAACAAAGGGACTTCCATCAACTATAACTGCAACTTTACCTCTAAATAAATGATTAACCACTATATCCGCCTTCTCACTATATCCAATGGTATCAAAAGCTGTTCTCTTATGTCTAAGCTTTTCTTCAATATAGTTTGAATCTAAAATATATTCAGTAGTTATCTCATTTATTTGTTTTTTTATGTTTTTAACCAGTTTTTCTGGAGTCGTTCCCTTTAAATATACCAGAACCACCACTGTTTTTGATTTAGTTCCCAAAAATACACTTTCAAATTTTAAATCTGCATTTTTAGCCCTTCTTCTTATCAGTGATATGTTATCCACAAAAGCTTCTGTAAAGCCTTCTCTCGGTCCTTTTATTACAGCTTCTGTTATAGGTATTGAAACTCCCCTTCTTACATATCCCTTTGCCTCACAAAATATAATTTCATCATAGAAATTTGTAAGTATAACAACATCTCCAGATAATATATGGAGCAGCATATCTTCCTTATCCTTAACATTTCCTATAGAATTTGCAAGAAGCGCATTGCTCTCTAGGTTAGATACAGTTTTTATGAAGTCTTTTCCTCTGATTATAGGTGCAATTATGTATTCACTTATAAATTTTGAATCACATAAATTATCTATAAATATTATATTTATTTGACCATTCTCAGAATCTATAGTTCTGTACTTCACATCAACATTATCCTTAAGCTTATCTTTTATATATTTTAAATTTTCTTCATTCATGTTTACCACCCGAAACTATTGTTTTCTTTAAAGGTGAATAATATTCATATATTTAGAAAATAATATTATTACAATTTTACATAAAGGAAGTATTTACAATGAGATATTTAAGTAAAAATTATTTAATTTTCATAGCACTAGGAACATCAATCGTTACTATAAAAACCTACCCTACTTTATTAATACAATATGGAGAGAGGGATACTTGGCTCGCTTTGATTTTTTCATCGCTCTTATTACTTGCTTTCCTGCTCATTATAATAAAAGCATTTTCTACTAAAAGCGATGCAAAACTTAAAACCGTGTATTTTAAAGCTTTTGGAAAATATCTTGGAGCATTTCTTTTATGGGCTTTTGCATTTACTCTAATTTTAACCTTAATAGAATGTTCTGCTTCGGAAAGCAGTATGCTTGGAGTTAATATACTGGATAAAACTCCACCTTGGTATTTTATATTATTTTTTATAGTACCTGCAACTTATGTAATTTTACACGGTGAAAATTCAATGCTTATACTGACAATCGTAGGTATATTTTTTATATTTATTTCCGGATGTAATCTTTCGGTTTTATTATTTGCCTATAGAAAAATTGAATACATCCTGCCTATTATGAAGCATGGAGTCAATAAAAATTTTATTACCTGCGTATTTAAAGGTCTTGCTATGTTTTCAGGTTTTGGTATAATAATACCCTTTATTTATAAGGTAAAATCAAGAGAAGAAATAAAAAAACCAATTCTTATAGCTTGGATATTAATAGCCCAAATTCAAGTTTTTGCAACAAGTGGTTTACTTATGACTATTGCTGCACCACGTGTCGTTGCTGCTTATTATCCACGTTTACTACAAACACAACTAGTTAACTACTTTAATTTTATAGAAAGTGGTGAACTTTATGTACTGTTTCAAGTAATTGGAGGATGGTTTGTAAAGTATATCTTAACCTTTTATGCATTTTTAATAATCTTAAAACAGTTAAATGTAAAGAGAAAATATGTATTTTATGTAATTACAATTTGTGTAGCAATTATATCATTTGCAATAAATAGAAGCGTATTAAATTTATTTGTTTTGATTAATTACTACACCTATATAGCTTTTGCAAATTTCATAATAATTCCATTCGTAGCCTCAATAATATTTATATTAAAAGAAAAGAAATCATCTAAAGGCAAAAAACAAGAGGAAGTAGAAACTGTTTAATACTTTTAAGTTTCTACTTCCTTTTATCTACCCATTTCTATTGTCTTTTCCGTACTTCTAAGGAGATTATTTAATTCAAAAACCTCTCCCTTATTAATTAGCTGATTAAGCTTACTTTTATATATATCTGCTTCTGATAACTTCCCCATAGATGTTATGGTAAGTATATTTCTTATAATATTTGAAACAATACTAGATTTAACTTCAAATAGCTTTTGAGCATCCTTAATCTCATCTTTAATCTCAAGCATGTGTCCATCAAGCTGAAATGCTGCATCTGCTGCTATTTTTAATTTTGCTTTAATCTCGTCAGGTATATCATGCTTATACTTATAATTTAAAGAATGTTCTATTGTCGCCCAAAAGTTCATAGCAAGTGTTCTTATCTGAATTTCTGCTATAATATCTCTTTGCCCCTCTGCCATACTTACGGGGTACTTTATAATGATATGATAACTCCTGTATCCACTACTCTTTACATTTGTTACATAATCTTTTTCATACATTATATGCATATCTTTTCTTGAACGAATTATATTTACAACCTTTGTTACATCGTCAACAAACTGACACATTATACGTATTCCACAAATATCCTCCATCTCAAGCATTATTCTTTCATCAGGTATATTAAACTTATTGGCTTTTTCTAGTATACTTGAAATCTCCTTTACTCTTCCAGTAACAAATTCTATTGGAGAATATTCATTTCTTTTTCTATATTCCTTTCTTATACTTTTAAACTTAACCTTTAATTCTTCTACTGCTTGCTCGTAAGGTATCAAAAAAGACTTCCATTCAATTGTAGCCATATTTCTATCTTCCTTTGCCGTAATTTATATATAATCATCCCATATAAATAAAGCGAACATATTAAATATACGCTTACTGTAGGTGTTATATAGTTTTAACTATCAACACATTCTAAATACTTTCTTTTATGCATTTCTATGCATATATTAATTATTAATAAAACTACTTTCTCTACATTATAATTATAATTACATAATGAAACTTTTTCAATTGTTATGATAAAACTTTAACACAAAATGAAACATATACTTTATAATAATTCTTTGCTATAATATATTTGATATCTATTTGTGCTTGGGGTGATTCTATGGATAGCAATATCTTTTCCGAACTAAAGGATTTAGGATTTGAAGATGTCAGTAATATAGATATATATGGTAAAAACAAAAAGGAAGAGAATAAAATGAGAAAAGAAGAAGAAAAAAAAACAAGTATTAATGATTTGTTGTATGATAAAACAGTAAATTGTCCAGTGTGTAACACTACCTTTAAGGCAAGAACTGTAAAAACCTCTGCTATAAGAATTTTAAAAAAGGATACAGATTTTTTTATACAATATAAAAATATCAACCCTTACTTTTATGATGTTTGGTTATGTCCAATTTGTGGCTATGCTGCTATGAAATCTGATTTTGAAAAAATTAAGTCTTACCAAAAAGAGTTAGTTGAAAAAAATATTTCATTAAAATGGCACAGCAAAAAATATCCTGACATTTATGATATAAATATAGCTATAGAGAGATTTAAGCTCTCGCTTTTAAATTATGTATCAATAGAAGCCCATTCAAGCAAAAAAGCTATGAATTGCTTAAAAATTGCCTGGATGTATAGGATTCAACAAAATGAAGATATGGAAAAAGTATTTCTAAAAAATGCTCTAGAGGGCTTTGATGATGCATATTATAATGAATCATTTCCCATATATGGCATGAATAAATTTTCACTTATGTATTTAATAGGCGAACTTCATAGGAGATTAGGTGATGAGGACAAGGCCTTATTATGGTTTGGTAATGTTATTACAAACTCCTTAGCTCCTCAAAAATTAAAAGAGATGGCTAGAAATCAAAAAGACTTAATTCGTGAAAACGAAAAAAAATTATCGCAAACTCAAGATAATGATAGCAATGATGATGATAACTCCGAAGCTACCACTCCTAAGAAAAAAGGCCTTTTTTCTAAGTTATTTAATAATTAATAAAAAAACTAAGGTTTTAACCTTTTTTCTATTGCTTAAACAACAATATAGGTTAAAACCCCAATATATATAATGTAAGAATACTTCTACATTATATTTTTTTGTTTTCAGATAAACTTTTTTTATTTTAGATCAATTTTTATTGGATTAAATTCTATATAATCACAAGAGGTAAGCATATATTCAACACCATTTTTAACAATACTTCCACTTATATTTTTTAATGCAGGTCCATGTAAATGCCCGTATATTGCCTTTTCAACTTTGTACTCTTCTAAAACCTCTGTAAATTCAGACCCACTGTTTTCATCCTTAAAAGGAGGATAATGAAACATAACAATGAATTTTGAATAACCTTTTTTAACCGCAGCATCAAGAGAAAGCCTTAATCTTATAATTTCTCTTTTATATACTTTTTTATCATGCTCATCGAAGCTATCAAAACTTTTATCTATCCAACCTCTTGTTCCACAAATAGCATAATCTTTGTATTCAAAGAAATTATTTTGCAGAAAGCTTATGCTTTTATACATGTTATTCAATTTAGTTATACTTTTCCACCAATAATCATGATTCCCTTTGCAGATTATTTTTTTACCCGGAAGACAATCAATCCAATTTAAATCTTCTTCTCCATTTTCAATATCCATAGACCAAGATATATCTCCAGCAATCAATACTGTATCTTCTTCACTTATTTTACTAATCCAATTTTTCTTTATCTTTTCATCATGTTTTGACCACTCTTCACCAAATATATTCATAGGTTTATCTAAATTAAAAGCCAAATGTAAATCTGAAATAGCATATAAACCCACTAATTCACCTTCTTTTTTGTAATCCGCTATCTACTTCCATTATATATGCAATTACTTCTGCAACTACGTCGTATATTTCATATGGAATACTTGAGCCTACATCAACATTAAGCAATAAATCAGTAAGCTCCTTATTATAAACCACGGGAACTTCATTTTCGGATGCCTTTTTTACTATATTATCTGCAATTTTACCAACACCTACTGCTGTTACAATTGGTGCTTCATATCCCAAATCATATTTTAAAGCGGCAGCTTTCTTCCTCTCCTTAGCCACAAAATCACTCCTAGCACTACACTTATTTTAATCTAGTACTCACTAACTAAACTCGAGTATCCAACTTGAAATATTCTTTATCATTGAAAAATTCTCTACATTCTACAATGTCGATCTCTTTATCTTCCTTCTTTTTCTCTACGGTCATATTTATATTATAACCCATATCTGATATTTTTTTAACCGCATTTGCCTTAGCCTTGTCTAAAATTTTCACCCAATCCTTATCACATTTAACATTGATACTCATACTATTATTTAAGACTGTTATATATGCATCTACTTCCCCCATATTTACTGTTTTAACCGAAGTTACAATTTTTACATTTTTACTATCAACTCTTTTTCCCGATTTTCTATCATCCTTTATAATCAACTTACATTGATAATCGTCATTATTATTCCTTATTGGAACATCCATATAATAATATTCATTACTTACAGAATTAAAAACTTTAAAATCATTTATATTATTTTTAATAAGTGCCGCTATTGTATCTTGCATGTTAGCATTGCCATTATTACTTTCAGATAATAACTTTCCCACAATATCTTTCATATTATTTATCTTTAAATTTATCTCTTGTTTTACGTTTTCTGCTGTAGTTTTTGGTTGGATTTGAGGCATATTGTCGTTCTTTAAAATTTGTCCCTTATTAGCATCAACCTTATTTAGTAATGTTTGCTCTTCAGCTTTAAATGCTGTGGATGCGAGATTTTCACTATCCTTAGGCTCTAAATTTTTTAATAAATTATTTACTTCTGTTTCCGTCATATCACTATTATTTATAAGTTCCTTAAACACAGCTATTAATTGTTCCTTATTCATTCCTGTTTCAGATAAGATTTTATTCATCATATTGCCTACAAGCTGCTCTTTACTAAACTTTGTTATGTCTTGCCAGTTTTCTGATACATAATCTTTTATAATGTTGGCTATATTAACTTTTTTTCCGTCAACAACTACTTCTGTTAAATCGTTTTTACTTAAAATTTCCTTCATTGAATCCAATAACTTAAGATTGTCTTGAAGCTTGTTTATATTGCTCTCTTGAGAAGCTTGTTTACTAGTACTCGAAATAACTTCTTCATTATGCTGCTGTATAGCTTCTTTTATATTTATATTGGACAAATCCTTTATATCATCTTTAACACTTTCCTTAATAAAAGACGCTGAATTACCGTCAGACAAACTTTCTTCGATGTTTTTTAGTTCGTTATAAATAGAAGTTTCACCCTTGAACAATTTTTTATAACTCTCCACATTATTAGGTGTTATATCTATATTATTTTCTATGAGTGTAAACATATCCTCCGAACTCATTCCTTTAAGATTTTCTGACAGACCTTTTAAAGTATTAATTATATTTACTCCTTCTTCGCTATCAGGAGCTATACTCCTATTTTGAAGGTACTTCATTATGAATTCATCGCTTTTATCAGCTTCGTTTGATAATTTATCGTTAAAATCAAGTATAGTTTCCATTTTAGCTATATTTTCTTTAGTTAATGGCATATTATACTTAAGCATTAGTTTTAATACATTTTCATCTACATCAGATTTACTAAGTCCAAGTTCATTAACCAGTTCACCAAGAATATTCTTACCATTAGCCGTACTCTGATCAATATTTTCATTTTGCACAAATTTGAGTTTAATCTTGCCGTCTTCAACACCTGTAACTACAAACTTTGATGCTTGACCATCATTAATATCTGATGGATTTTCAACTTTAGCGTTAAAACTCCAACCATCTGAGGTCTTTAATGTAACTTCATTTCCGCCATCCTTCTCTGAAATTACTCTTGCTGAAAATGTATCTCCTACATCAAAAGAGATTTTTTTGGATATGGCTTCTCCTCTGCTTGAGGCATTATTGATTTTAGATAAACCGGCCATAATTTATCACTCCTAAAAATTTCGATATAGATATATTATCGTTTATATTTGATGCTTTCTGAATAATTTTATTGCTATTGAAACTATATTATAAAAGCACTTTAACTAAAAAGTGACAAATTGAAAGTAAAAACTATGTAAGTAAAGATAACTTTAGTAATTCCTTACATAACCATCATCCAACCTACCACTTTTTACTTTTAACCTGTCACCATAGAATTTATTTATTAGATTTACAACTTAGCCAATTACAATTTTATAGTATTTTTTCTTTCCTCTTCTTACAAGAGCAAAACCATCATCATTGAAGTCTTCTTTTGTTATCTCGTAGTTAAAGTCTTCAACTTTCGTATCGTTAAGGGTTATTCCACCTTGCTGCACAAGCCTTCTTCCCTCACCCTTAGATGGTATTATCTTTGTATGGACTAATACATCTAATATAGAACTTGAAAGCATATCTTCCGGAATTGAAACCGTTGGAACATTATCCATGTTAGTTCCGCCACCGAATAAAGCCTTAGAAGAATTTAATGCTTTCTTAGCCTCTTCTTCACCGTGTACAAGTTTTGTAACTTCATAAGCCAATACTTCTTTTGCCTTATTTATCTCTTGATCTTTTAGAGAAGCCAGTCTTCTAACTTCATCCATTGGTAAAAATGTAAGCATAGAAAGGCATTTTTCAACATCTGCATCATTAACATTTCTCCAATATTGAAAAAAATCATATGGAGATGTTTTTTCTGCATCAAGCCATAATGCACCCTTCTCTGTTTTACCCATCTTTTTACCTTCACTATTGGTTAAAAGCGCTGATGTCATAGCATATGCTTTTTTATTTGATTTCCTTCTTATGAGCTCAACTCCAGCTATCATATTTGACCACTGGTCATCTCCGCCCAATTCCATTTTACAATCATATTTCTCATTTAACTTATAGAAATCAAATCCCTGCATAAGCATATAGTTAAATTCAAGAAATGATAATCCTTTTTCCATTCTTTGCTTAAAACATTCTGCTGTAAGCATTTTATTTACTGAAAAATGGACTCCAACTTCTCTTAAAAACTCTATGTAATTTTGCCCCATAAGCCACTCAGCATTATTTACTATAATAGCCTTATCATCACTGAAGTCAATGAACCTTGACATCTGCTTTTTTAAACATTCAACATTGTGATTTATTTCTTCTCTAGTTAGCATCTTTCTCATGTCTGTCTTTCCAGTAGGGTCACCAACCATAGCTGTGCCACCACCAATAAGTACAATTGGTCTGTGTCCTGCTTTTTGCATACGAGCCATAAGCATAAGTGCAATAAAGTGCCCCACATGTAAACTGTCTCCTGTTGGATCAAACCCTATATAAAAAGTCACCTTTTCCTCTGAGAGTAACTTTCTTGTCTCCTCTTCATGTGTAAATTGTTTTGCGTATCCACGCTCAATTAACTCATCTAAAACATTTGACATAAATAAATGTTCCTCCTTAAAACGTCTTATAATTTAATCTCATAATGATGAAACTACTTTATTTCTTCCACTATTCTTAGCTTCATAGAGCATAGCATCAGCAACGCTTACAACTTTTTCAACAGTTTCTCCATTCTGCGGATAGTAGCTTATACCAAAACTTGCTGTGACTCTTTTCTCTATTCCACCGTGTCTAACTGAATTATTGCTGAGAGAGGCCCTAATTCCATCTACAGTTTTAAACACCTTTTCCTTACTTTGAGCATCGTTAAGATAAAGTACAATCTCTTCTCCACCATATCTTGCAACTTCATCTTTTTCTCCAATACTCTGTTCTAATATTTTAGCTGTCTGTATTAAAACCTCATCACCAAATTGATGACCATAAGAATCATTAAAACTTTTAAAATGATCAATGTCAAGCATAACGATAGCAAAGCTTCTGCGTGAATCTTTTGCAACCTTTCCTTCTATCATATCAAAAAAATGCTTTCTATTATATATTCCTAAAAATGGATCCTTAATTGATGATTCCTTAACCTTCTTGTAAAGAAAGCTATTTTCAATTGCAATAGCTATTTGATTTGCTATTGATGATATAAATTTTATATGTCCATGACTAAAAAAATCATACAGTGTATGCTCAACTATAATATATCCTCTAAAGTTATCTCTTAAAGTTATTGGAACACCAATAATTGAGTGTACCTTTAACTTATTTTTAAACTCCTTAAATAGTGGCTCTTTAGAATTAATTACAATAGGTCTATTATCACTAAAAGTTGAAAACACAGGATTCACTATAATATCATAATTATCCATAACATTTGAAGCCTTTACTATTAACTTTTCATCATCCTCAACTAAATATATTGTAGAATACGTAACACCTAATATACCTATAATCATATCATTTATCATAGGTACTAAATTATCATCGCTTATATTTGAATTTATGTATTTACTGACTTCTATGACATTTGTTAAAATATCAAGTTTTTTTTCTAGTTCAGTATTTTTTCCATTCATACGCTGAATTTGTGTTTCCGCAAAATTTTGATATGTGCTGAATTCATTCTTTAACTTTTCATATTTCTCATATAACATCTTATAATTCGTATCCATATATACCCACTTTTCTTATAAATTAAATCCTTATTTTTTAGTAATAACTTTTCATTCTTATTATATAATTTTATCGTGATTTTGGCTACAATAATTTATACTGAATACCAAATTTAATACGATTACATTATGATTTTAAGCCAAATTTTTATATTGTTTTTTTTACTATTTATGCTATAATTACTTATAGAGTGTGAGCTCAATATTTTATAAAATTAGGTTTAATTATCAGGGTCTTTTTTCCTCCTCAAGCATAGGAGCTAAAACTATCCAAGATAAATTAGTCCTATGTTTAAGGAGGTTTTTATCGTGGCAGATAAGACTATTGTATGTAAAGATTGTGGAAAAGAATTTGTATTTACTGAAGGAGAGCAGGCTTTCTATAAAGAAAAAGGATTTGAAAATGATCCTGTAAGATGCCCAGAGTGCAGAAAAGCTAGAAAAAATAAAAGAAATAACTTCAGCAGAGATTTCAGGTAGAAATTATTAAAGAGAGGCAAAAACCTCTCTTTTATTATATCGTAAAACTCTATCTTATTATATTTGCCTTTTTTAAGATTTTACTTATAGGTAAGGCTACGATAATACCAACAACAACCTGTGCTATATCTGCTGGTATGTGTGTTCCTTGAGCAATAAAACTTTGATTCCAAGGATATTTCATTAAATAATGATTTATTAATGCTCCCGCAAAATAATATGCTCCAACCATCCATACCCCACCAGAAATACATCCTACTAAATTAACTAATATATTATTCCCTTTGTATTGTTTTTCGTAACTAATTTTAGATGCTATATATGCCATTCCTCCTTTTATTACAAAAGTAAACGGCGTCCACATTGGTGTTGGTGACAGAATATCGTACAAACTCATTCCTATTGCTGAAGACAAAACTGCATTACGACTTGATAATAAAATAGCAGCTATAAATATCATACTGTCGCCAAGATGTACTACTCCCTTATACCCAATTCCAACTGGTATAGCTGTAAGTTTCGTTGCTACAAAAACTATAGCTGACATTAAAGATATTTGTACTATATCCTTAACATTATACTTAACTTTTGCTGAATTTCCTTCCATATAAATCCTCCTAAAATTATATTAAATACTATGTAAATAAGACCTTATTAAATAAAATTATATCTCATAATATGCTTTATGCAAATGTATCCATACACTATTAGAATAATTTTATTTTTAAAATCTAATAATATATAATAACTTCATTTTCAATCAAAACTCTATATGAATAATAGTCTTCGTTTTTTTGTATATATAGTAACTTATTGCACATAATCTTTACACTTTAGATTGGAGGACGATTTATATGCACTTTTTTAAATGGCTATGTGGATTGATTATTCTAATACTTATGTCCGCTTTTATATTCAACTCTATTCTTGAAGGAATATACTTCTTTGTAATCATATCTACCTTTGTTTTCATTGGTGATATATTAGTAAAAAGAATGAGAAGCTTTTAAATAGAAAATAAAATATTTATAATATATAGAGTAACATAAAAACTACTTAAAATTACACTCAACTTTTTCACATAAAACATTCTTAATTTTAAGTAGTTCTTTTTATAAAAATATTAATTTTATTACAATATAATTTCTCAAATTCATGTTAAATTTTCTTTAATTATTTATACAAAATATGCTATAATGAGACTTGATAATGGAGGTACTAATAATGAAGGAATTAAACATAGAAACATTACAATCTTACTTAAAAAAGTTTCTTGACTTTTTTAATAATTTTTATCCATTTATAATTGGCGTAATAGTTTTCATGTACTATTTTCATGTGTTCGTTGGAAAATCTTCGCCTGGTTATAAAGTCATAACTTTAATTTATCCATTTATATTCTTAACTGCTTATAAAGATATAAGAAAAGATGTTCGTTGGATAAGTTTTATTATTTTAAGTATACCGCTATTTATGTTTTTATCTTATCTAAACAAACATGGATATGCCTTTTGGGGCAGCGTTATACAATGGGAAGCCAAAATGAAAATAGTATTTAATTTAAATCCTATCTTTGATAGTATACCTTTTAATGATGCTTCCTTTGCAAGATTATATAGAAGTGATAATTTAACCTGGTTTATGCGTCTTGTATATAATAACGGCTTTACACTTTGTACTATGATATGTATTTTTCGTTCAGCAATTTGTAAGGATATTAAGAAAATGCTTAAATACATGTGCAGTGCTCATGTTTTTCAAATATTTTTAATCAGTCCCTTTTATGTTATTTTTCATCTTCAAGAAGTATGGTTTGTTAATGGTCATCCTGATATGCTTTTAAGACATTATTCTTATAGACAAGCTTACGGTTCTACCTTAAATTGTTTTCCATCAATGCATACTTCTATAGCCTTTGCAGCGTTTTTGCTGTTACTTAGAGAAAAGAACTTACTCTTTAAATCTATTTGGGGCTTCTTCTGCTTAAGTGTAATTTATTCTACAATGTATCTTGAAATTCATTGGGCTATTGATGTTTTAGGCGGCTTAATTTTAGCTTTCTGTTCCGTAAAACTAACAGACTTTGTATTTGCTAAACTTCAACCTAAGCTTCAACCCCTTATAAATAAATACTATTATAGAACTGCTGATAAAACATTAGCAAGCAATAAGTCAGTTTCAACAACATAAATAAAATTTATTTTTATACAACCTGAGGCTGAATCACCATCGATTCAGCCTTTGATTTTGTTTAATAGGAGAGTATACAACTATGATAAAAGCAGTTATTTTTGATATGGATGGTGTGCTTATAGACAGCGAACCATTACATTTAGATTATGCGTTTAAACTTTTTAAAGAACTTAATATAACAATGACACCTAATGAGTACAGTAAATTTATCGGTACCACATCTCTATATATGTGGAGTAACATAAAGGATACATACAATTTAGAAAACACTGTAGAAAGTCTTATCAATAAAGAAAGAAATGGATTCTTTGAGTTCTTATCATCACCAAATACAAATATAAAACCCATAGATCACATACCAGAACTTCTAGGCGCCCTGAAAGAAAATAATTTCAAAACTGCAGTGGCTTCTTCTTCTCCTATGCGTGTTATAAAGTACATAATAAACAACTTTGAATTAGCGAAACAATTTAACGAGCTTGTTACTGGTGACTATGTTGAAAGAAGTAAACCAAATCCTGATATATTTCTATATGCTGCTAAAAAACTTGATGTTTCACCTGAACAATGCGTTGTTATAGAAGATTCACACAACGGAGTTTTAGCCGCTAAAAATGCTGGAATGAAGTGTATAGGTTTTAAAAATCCTAATTCCGGTAATCAAGATTTATCTAAAGCAGATACTATAATACATTCTTTTAATGAAATAGACATTTTAAATTTGTAATAAAAATTCCTTTTCAAATCTATCTGCTGTAACAGGCTTGCTATAAACATACCCTTGCACTTGATTACAGCCTATTTCTTTTACTATATTAAGCTGATCTTCTGTTTCCACACCTTCTGCTATTGTCAAAATATTCAATCCCTCAGATAGCATTACAATTGCTTTTACAATATGCCTTTTATTTAAGTCAATTGTAATGTTATCAATTAATTCCTTTGCTATTTTTAGACGATTAAAAGAAAACTTCTGAATGTAACTTAATGAAGAATATCCAGTTCCAAAATCGTCTATCGAAATTGATATTCCCATATTATCTAGTGTTAAAAATATTTGCTTAAAAATCCCTTCACCCTTCATTGCAATATTTTCTGTAATTTCTATATCAATCCAATCTGATTTTAAACCATACTTTTTCATGATTTTCTCTAAATCACTTGCAAAATCTATACTAACAAGCTGATTAGGTGATATATTAATTGACATTCTTATATTTGAATCAAATTTTTCATTCCATATACCAATTTGTTTTGCAGCTGTATTCATAACCCACTGTCCTATTTTTTCTATAGACCCAGTTTCCTCTGCAATTTTTATAAATTTATTTGGCGGAATATTACCCATTATAGGAGAATGCCACCTTATTAACGCTTCTACTCCAATTAACTTATTAGTGTTTATATCTATTTGAGGCTGATAGTAAAGTTCAAATTCTTTATCATAATCTACATTCCTAAGTAGTAATTCAATCTCGCCTTTTTCCAAAATTTCATTACTTACATGTGAATCAAAGAATGAATATCTGTTCTTTCCTTTAGATTTTGCATCATACATTGCTATATCTGCGTTTTTCATAATAACATTTCTAGATATGGCATCATGCGGAAACATTGCAACTCCTATACTAATGGTCACATTAAATAAATAATTATCTGAATAAATGGTTTCCTTACAACTATTTATTAATTTTTCACATATGTTTTTAATTTCCTCTTTACTTAACTTTCCTTCAATTATAATTACAAATTCATCTCCGCCTAATCTTGCTAAAATATTATTTTCTTTAACTGTCTTCTTTAACCTATCAGAAATTTCAATCAATACATAATCACCAATATCATGTCCATATGTATCATTTATGGTTTTAAAGCCATCTACATCTATATAAAGTATTGTTACCTGATTATCCAATTTCTTTTCATTTATAATACACTGTAATCTTTTATTTAAATATCTTCTATTATAGACATTTGTAATAGGATCGTGATTAGATATATATTCTAACTCCTGATTTTTTAATAAAAGCTCCTTTGTACGTTCCTTAATTTTCTCTTCTAATATTAAATTTATGTCCTTTTCATACGTAAGAAGTGTTTCGTTATTTATGGCCTTTTGCACATAATTACTTAATATCTCATAAGCTACAAAAATATAGAGCAGCACTAATATTTTTGAAAAATCAAACCCTCCAAATATTACATATACAGGAATTGTTAACAATAAGTATAGTCCTTTTTTTTCACTTCCGATGTTTTTAGTTTTAGAGTAAAACTCATCTGCCCATTCAAAGTTACTGTATTTTAAAACAGTTAGACCACCAAAGGCAATTATTAAAAGAGATGTGGCATACATAAAATCAATTATAGAATTAGGTACATATAAATTATAAAAATACTCATATACATAAACCAAATCAACAACTGCATATATTGCTGTACCTAAAATAGTAATATATACACCTTTGGTTAATTTACCTTTACGCACTGAAAACAAACCTGACAAAATACAATTAATAATCAAAAGATCTGTAATAATATATATAAATTCGATAATATTGTTTGCATTTTTAATAAATAAATTAAAACTTCCATGCAAAAATAAAAGCCCAAATATAATAAAACAACTTATGGATATTGCAGAAACATCTATAAAGAACTGAACTAAATTTACTCCTTTAATAAACTTTTTCATATATATATATCCAGCTGTTACTATACATATATTAGTTCCTAAATAAAAGAAATCAAATATAGTGATATTTTCCGGATTAATTCTAATTAATAATTCACAAATTGCCCATAGTATATCAGTTATCGACCATATTAGTGACCCTAAGGATAAAGTAAGCCACACACCTTTAAAACGTTCTGATTTTTTATACACGTATATTAATATAAAAAAGGAAATTAAAGTTCCTATTGGTGATAAAATATCTCCAAAAAACTTTGATTGAAAAATTGTTGAAATAAAATATAGTATAAGATAAACTCCTAATAAAATATATAAGTGCAGCGTATATTTTTTTATCATTCTCTCCTCCTTTAATTTTTAATACTAATATATCATGTAATTAATTATATCGGTAGCTTTTATTTATTAAATAGGTACAAATTTATGATTTTTCTATAAAAGTTTTTTTATTCAAAAAATAAATATAGGGAAATCAAGATGATTTATTAAATTCATATTGATTTCCCTATAAAACACGAGGTTTATTTTTTTAACCTTATTTGCTTATATCTGAAAGAACAAGCCCTTCATTGTGCTCGATTGCCCAACTTATAGACCATTCACTTTGGAATAAGAGTAAACTTCTTTCATTTACATCCTTAACAATTTTAGTATCTGATGTAAGTGTAAGATTTTCAGCATCTCCTTTTTCTATCCACCTTATATACTTAAATGGTAACCTATCCATTTTTATATCAACATTGTATTCATTTTCAAGTCTGTACTGAAGTACTTCAAATTGAAGAACACCAACAACTCCAACTATAAGTTCTTCTATTCCTATGTTTACTTCTTTAAACACCTGAATAGCACCTTCTTGAGCTATCTGTGTTATTCCTTTTATAAATTGCTTTCTCTTCATAGTATCTACAGTTCTAACTCTTGCAAAATGTTCAGGTGCAAAGATTGGAATTCCTTCAAACCTGAATTTATCAGAGCTTTTGCATAGTGTGTCTCCTATGTTAAAAATACCTGGATCAAAAACTCCTATAATATCTCCTGCATAAGCCTCATTTATTATTTCTCTATCTTGAGCTAAAAACTGCTGAGGCTGAGTAAGCTTCACAGTATTACCTTTTTGAACATGGTTTACTTCCATTCCCTTTTCAAACTTACCAGAACATATTCTCATAAACGCAATTCTGTCTCTGTGAGCCTTATTCATATTAGCTTGGATTTTAAATATAAATGCAGAAAAATCATTCTCAAATACATTTATTTCACCTTTATCAGAATTTCTAGGAGTAGGTGGTGTTGTAAGTTTTAAAAATTCTTCAAGAAATGGCTTTACTCCAAAGTTTGTAAGAGCACTTCCAAAGAAAACAGGTGTTATCTCTCCCTGCCTAACCTTCTCTATATCAAACTCATCTCCAGCTATGTCTAAAAGTTCTATATCTTCAGCAAGTTTTTCTTGCAATGCTTCTCCTAATAATTCTCCTAGTGAAGGGTCATTTACATCTCCTTCAACATCCTCTACTTCTGTTTGACCGTGATTTCCTCCATTAAAAACATGTACGGCTTTTTTTCTTCTATCATAGACACCTTTAAAATCTTTACCTGCACCTATTGGCCAGTTTATAGGATAAGACTTTATTCCAAGTTCGGTTTCTATTTCTTGAAGAAGTTCAAATGGATCTCTACTTTCTCTATCCATCTTGTTTACAAATGTAAATATAGGTATTCCCCTAAGACTACAAACATGAAAAAGCTTTTTAGTTTGAGCCTCTATACCTTTAGCTGCATCAATTACCATAACAGCACTATCAGCTGCCATGAGTGTTCTATATGTATCTTCACTAAAATCCTGGTGACCAGGGGTATCAAGTATATTAATACAATAGCCTTCATAATTAAACTGCATAACTGAAGACGTAACAGATATTCCTCTTTGCTTTTCTATTTCCATCCAGTCTGAAACTGCGTGTTTTGAAGCCTTTCTTGCCTTAACAGAACCTGCAAGTCTTATGGCTCCTCCATATAATAAAAGTTTTTCAGTAAGTGTTGTTTTTCCAGCATCTGGGTGGGATATTATGGCGAATGTACGCCTTTTTTCTATTTCACTAACCAACTCTGACATCTTATATCTCCTCTACATAGGCATATTCATAACAAATATAAATTATATCAGTTTATATAATATTTTTCAATACAATGAAATCTAGCCAAAGTCTTAGCTATATAACTATATGCTCGACCATATTTCTCTTTTATATACATAAAATTTGCTGTTAATGATATAATTAAACTAAATTTAACAATTGGAGGTTTGCAATGTATAAACTAATCGCACTTGATATGGATGGAACTCTTTTAAACGATGATAAAATAATATCTAAAAGAAATAAAGAAGCTATTAAAAAAGCTAAAAACTTAGGTTATAAGGTCGTGTTATCTACTGGTAGACCTTTAAAAGGTGTAGAGCGTTATCTTAAGGAATTGGACTTAGTCAATGATGATGATTACGCTATAGCCTTCAATGGTGGCTTAGTTCAGAATACAAAAACAGGTGAAGTTTTAGGTAAGGAATTAATGAAGTTTGAAGATTTAGATAGATTATATAAGTTAAGCCAAAAATTTAATGTAAACATACATATGTTAAGCATAAATGAGTGTATAACTCCAAAGAAAAACCCTTACACTGAAGTTGAAGTCAACATAAATCAGATTCCATTAATCGAAAAAAACTTTAACGAATTGCCCCATGATACTGTCATTGTAAAAATAATGATGATAGACTCTAAAGAAAAACTAGATAAAGTAGAAAAACTTCTTCCTAAAGAAATTTATGATGACTACTCGGTTGCAAGAAGCTCTGATATATTTCTTGAATTTTCACCCAAAGGAGTGCATAAAGGAGTTGGCCTCAAAATTTTATCTGAGCACCTTAACCTAAAGAAAGAGGAACTCATAGCAGTTGGCGATGCAGGAAATGATATAGCTATGATAGAATATGCAGGTCTTGGTGTTGCAATGGGCAATGCCTTCCCTTATGTAAAAGAATCAGCTGACTATGTAACTGATAACAATGAAACTCACGGTGTAGCAAAAGTTATAGAGAAATTTATGCTTAATCAATAAAGTATATACTGTCTTAAAAGGAACTTAAAAAAAGTTCCTTTTAACTTTTTAAAAATAACTAACTAACAAAGCTATATTTAAAGCTGTAACTATTACTGCTATTATTCCAAGTAAAACTCTGTCTAATAATGAATTAGAGAACTTTCCCATAACTTTTTTAGAAGATGTAAGATAAATTTGAGTAAATATAGTTATTGGAAGCTGTATACTTAAAATCAT
This sequence comes from Clostridium acetobutylicum ATCC 824, assembly GCF_000008765.1. NCBI lineage: Bacteria > Bacillati > Bacillota > Clostridia > Eubacteriales > Clostridiaceae > Clostridium > Clostridium acetobutylicum. The sequence continues at coordinate 731,244 of NC_003030.1, read as the reverse complement.
TTGGGAATATATTAATCCTTTAAATGGATCTTTTATAAAAAATATAATTACAGCAGCTAAAACCATAGTTATAATAACACCTATTTGAGTATGACTATCTTCTATATCATAAGGTTCCTTATATATTCCAGCAAAAATACTTCCTCCAGCCATTCCAGCCGTAACCGTTGAAGCTATACCTGAAAATAAAAGCGCCAGTGCAAATACTACAGAAGCAGAACCTCCTAAAAGCGGTTTCAATAAAGCTTGTGCTTGAGATAATTCACTTACACTAACATGCATTTTAAAAAAAGTTGATGCTGCCAATAAAACCATAGCACTGTTTATAGCAAATCCTACAATCATTGATATAATTGTATCCAAAAATTCGTATCTGAGCTGTCTTTTTATAACATCTTCCTTTTCAACATTCCATTGTCTACTTTGTATTATTTCCGAATGAAGAAATAAGTTGTGAGGCATAACAACAGCTCCCAAAACACTCATTATTATAGGCATAGAGTTTTTAGGAAAACTTGGAGACACAAAACTCACTGCTGCCACTTGCCAATTTACCTTTACCAATAAAAGCTCAAATATAAATGATAAACCTATTATTGAAACAAATCCTATAATCCACCTCTCAAGCTTTTTATAAGAGCTAGAAAAAAGCATCCAAATAACTAGCGATAACATAATTAAAGTTCCAATTTTTATAGGAAGCCTAAAGAGCATATTAAGGGCAATTGCTCCTCCAAGAAGTTCTGCCATAGCTGTAGATATTGCTGCTCCTATAGCACTGTAAAGTATTATATTTGTAAGCCAAGGTTTAAATTTCTTGCTAACAGCCTCTGAAAGACAATCACCAGTAACTATTCCAAGATGAGCAGCGTTATGTTGAAGTATTATAAGCATTATAGTTGACAAAGTAACTATCCATAAAAGCGAATATCCATAGTCTGATCCAGCAGATACATTCGATGCCCAATTTCCAGGATCTATAAAACCAACAGTTACTAAAAGCCCAGGACCAACATACTTAAAAAAATCTATTGCTGTACGTTGTGGATTATGCTTTCCTTTAAAAATATTAATTTTACGCATAAAATCACCTTCTTTTTATCTATAATTCCCCATATATATATTATAAGTCAATAAAAAATATAAGACGAAAAACTTATCTACATTACCAATTAGTAATGAGATAAACATTTCGTCTTATATTTTAACATTATTCTCTAAGCATTATCTTCCATAGATTTCAATAGAATTTCAAAGTCTTTTGTTATACTCTCTCTACTCTTCTCTGGTAAATTATCTAAAATTCTCTTACAATAGAGTTTAAAATCATCACGAATGTTTTCATATATCTTTTGTCCATTTTCCGTAAGTTTTAGAATTACATGCCTTGTATTCTCAGGGTGTATATGTCTTAAAACAAACTTTTCATCTACAAGATTATTAACTATTTTATTCACAGTGTTCTTGTCAAGATATAGTATTTTAGAAAATTCATTGGTAGACACTTCTCTCAATTTTCCTATTTCAAAAATAGCGTGAACTTGCACAACCGATATTTCAAGTTCTTCTGCCCTTTTAATTTCTATCATTCTTAATTTATCTAGCATTTTTTGCAAAACATTGATAATACAGAATTTATTCTGAGATATCATTCCACCCACCCCAATTCAGTATACTACATATATTTGAATAACAAAATTAGCTCACTATAAGTACACTCATAATAATATCACCAATTCTACTTAATTTCTATAAAAAATTTATAAATATTTACACTTCATTTTTTCCAAAGAAAACTATTTTTCTGGCAATATAAATCCAACTTTTCTCATCATTTTAGATACAGTTTTATTAGCTATGTAGGACGCTTTTTGAGCTCCTTTTTTACATATGTCCTGAAGATATGCTTTATCCTTCAAAAGCTCATTCACCTTATTCTGAATTGGTTCTAATTCTTGAATAAGTGCATCTGCAACATCTTCCTTGAATTTAGAATATCCCTGTCCTTCATATTTATCCTCTATATCTTTTACACTCATACCTGTGCAACAGCTCATTATATTCATAAGATTTTTTACTCCTGGCTGATCGTCAGTATACTTTACAACTCCTACATTATCAGTTACAGCTCTTGCAATCTTTCTTTTTATAACTTCTGGTGGATCCATTATTAAAATAAAGCTGTTTGGATTATCTGAGGACTTTGACATCTTCTTTAGAGGTTCTTGAAGACTCATTATTTTTGCTCCACCAGTTGGTATATATCCTTCTGGTATTTTAAAAGTCTCACTGTAAGTTGAATTAAATCTCTGAGCCAAATCACGAGTAAGCTCAATATGCTGAGTTTGATCCTTTCCAACTGGAACTAAGTCCGCTTGATAAATAAGTATATCTGCTGCCATTAAAACTGGATAATTTAAAAGTCCTGCTCCAATACCTGTATCCTCATATTTCTTAGATTTATCCTTGAATTGAGTCATTCTTGAAAGTTCTCCAACATACGACATACAATTAAGAATCCATTGTGCTTGAACATGTGCCGGAACATGTGATTGTATAAAAATTGTATTCTTCTCAGGATCTATCCCTGATGCAATATATGTTGCAATAAGCTGAAGTGTTCTTCTTCTTAAATCTTTTGCTTCCTGCTTTACTGTTATAGCATGTAAATCGACTATGCAATAATAACAATCATATTCATCCTGAAGTTTAACCCAGTTTTTAATTGCTCCAAAATAATTTCCTATAGTAAGTTCACCTGATGGTTGAATCCCACTAAATATGACCTTTTTATTTTCACCCATAATAAAATTTCCTCCTAACAAAATTTAAATCTACAAAATAAAAACGCCCTAAAGAACCAAAAATTCTATAGGGCGTGTATATTTCACGCGGTACCACCTATTTTCAGGAGCATAACTCCCCTCAAAATAATGTAATCTTTTCTTCCTTAACGCGGTTTACGTTTGAAATTAATAATATAAATTATATACTTTCACTTCAAATCTCAAAGACCCATTCAATTTAATCATAAATACTGCACTTTCACCAATTCACAGTTCTCTTTAATTTTGTTTTTAAATTTACTCTTCTTCTCATCGATTTTATTATGTCATTTATTATACAATGATAATATTTATATTTAAATTTGTCAACATGTTTTAATTAGTTATAGTTTTGCCTAAATACTGCAATAATATTCTCTAATGGCATGTCCTTATCTTCCAAAACTTGCATTTAATTTTGCAATATCAGGTATACCTAAACCAGTTGCTTGATTATATATTGTACCTTTTGTGGCTGTATAGAAAATATTATCATTGCTAGAACCAGTATCGTTAAGAGGATTTAAAGGTGAATTTGAGCTTTGAGCAAATTTGTATATTTGTGGATTCCAAAAACCAACTTGCGTATTGTTATTATCATTTATCAATGCACATAATCCTGCCAACTGTGGAGCTACTATGCTTGTCCCACCAATAGAACTCATTTCACCGTTCATATACACATTATAACCCGTGTATGGATCTGCATCCATCGAAATATCCGGTACATTTCTTCCAGTATCTTTACCAGTAACTATCTGTTGAGCAGCATCCCTAGTTACATTCAAAAGAAGAGGACCTTGGGGATTTGAAGCTGTCCACTGCTTAACTCCTGTAAATCTATTTACACCAGAAATACCTTTTTGGTAATCAGGAGTATCAAAAATCTTACTGAATCCTCCACCTCCACCAACAAAATATTTATCTAATTTTCCACTCGAATACAATCCATCAGCGTCAAATGCCGGATATAAATAATCCCATCCCCATGCACGTTCTTTATCTACCTTAACTGATGTCTCTTTTACAGTTCCCTGCCATGCTAATGTAGTACCACCTGCCGCTGTAATATATGGACTATCAGCTGGATTATCTACAGAAAGTTCATATGATGGTGGTGTATTTTCTTTTGAATCATAGGCCCCAGAATCTCCAGCAGCTGCAAACATAGAAATACCTTGCGCTGCAGCCTGCATAAATAATTGATTAAATGCTTCTGCATACCCCTTGGTTTCTTGACCTTGTGATACTAAATATGAAATGAGGTCTTCACTCTCTCCCCAACTTGCAGATATCTGATGACATTTATTTTCATTAATTACATTAGCAAAGGCATCCACAAAACCCGGATCAGTATTTGGGGCAACATATACATTAACTTCAGCCTTTGGAGCTAATGCACCTGATTGCTCTACATCAAGTGTTGTTTCGTCTGCCCCATCATTACCGGAACCACCATCAACATTAATGACTTTTATACGCCTTTTGTCAGTTTTAATACCTTCTTGTTTCCAAAACGAATATGCATCATTTGGATTAAATTCAGCTAAGGTAACAATACCTATGCTTTCATTCTTACCACTTGCACCATTTTTATATAAAGGTTGTACATTATAATGCTTAATTAAATCTGAAGGATTAAGAGAAAGAGGTCCATTACTGTTTGAAGGCTTAAATTCATTTGGAACCTTTACAGTTTTCGTTGTATAGCTTGAATAACTACTTAAACCTAAAATACATAAAATGTTATCAGCAATTTTTTTAGGAAGTTTAGGCTGCTTTTTACTGGCATGAAAGTTTTTTCCCTTATATGACGCATGCTTAAGTTCAACATTAAACGCTTTATTTATTTGATCTGCTGTTCCGGTAGCCGTAACAATTAAATTATCTTGATATACTTCACTTTTAATGCCAAAAGCTTTTAAATATTCAGTCAATTCATTGATTTGTTTCGATTTTGGAGCAAATGACTTTTTAAACTCAGCTACACTTAAATATCTTCTATAATTAGAACTTTTAGGTGTAACTGTATCATTAATATATTGTTGAAGTTCAGATTTGTTTTGAAGCTTTATTACAATATCAATTGTTACCTGAGTATTTGGATCTAAATCCCCTAAAAACGAAGCTTTATTGGCTATAGTATCGCCTACTCCCTCTGTAACACCAACATCCCCCTGAGGCTCTGCGTGGACAATGCTTGCAAAGCTGCCCATAGTTATAAACACTGCTGTGCTTATCGTTAACATCCTTTTTACATAACTATTCATTAATTTTTCCCCCTTTTAATTATCATTTTTTTAAAAATAGTATGTTTTTTTTATTATATACTATATAAACGCATGTTTACAATAGTAACTTTTAATTTTTTGTTTTTTTACCATTATTTTATTAAATTGAAAATAGAGTTTAATAAAATAAAATATTAAATAATATAAAAAGAAAGAGTAAAATTTATTCAATATATGAATTAAATTATTTATATTAGGCATAATATAAATGTTCCATATATCAATAAAACTATGTGAGGAGGAGTTAATTTTGGATGACAAAAAAACTTATGCTCCTCATATGAGGAACTACTTTGAACAGAGGCCTAAAGATATAAGGTCATATTCCGAATATGACTATACACCAATGCCTGATCCTGTAGTAGACCCCATAGTAAGCAACAACATAGCTACATGGGAGTTTGATTATACCTACAATGGAGATGACGACGTTTTTAAAACATCTAAATACCTTAACTGATTAAAGTAGCTCGCAAACTCCTATACCAAAACTAAATTTATATCTCTTTCAAAACATCAACTCAAAGCAACTATTTAGTAAACTAGTTGCTTTGAAAACCAAAGATGGGATTGCTTAATGCAATCCCATTTTAATTTAAACCTGCTATCTATGAAAATCTATTATTTTCTTTCTGACACTACTCCTTACAGCAATCTTTTTTGCCTTTTCTTGAAAATATTTTTGAGAATTTAAAGTATCATGACTATCCTCTATTCTTTCATAAGAACCATCACTTCTCAATCTTCTTGCCTTTACATTATCCATAAGGTACGTCTTAAGCTGTTCTTTTATCATAAATTTATTTTTTTTATCTTCAACTGGAAACAGTATTTCAACTCTTCTATCCAGATTTCTTGTCATCCAATCAGCACTTGAAAGATATACTTTTTCTTCTTCCCCATTATAAAAATAAAATATTCTGCTGTGCTCTAAAAATCTTCCAACTATACTTATAACATTTATATTCCTACTTATCTCACCATAATTAGGTCTTAAACAGCATATTCCTCTTACAATTAAATCTATTACAACACCCGCAAAAGATGCCTCATAAAGCTTTGTTATTAACTCTCTATCTACAAGAGCATTTATCTTAACTATAATTCTTGCATTCTTCCCTTCCTTTGCACTCTTAATTTGTTCGTTTATCAAATCTATAAATTTACTCCTCATATTAAGAGGTGCTACAAAAAGCTTGTTCATACTGCTTATCTTAGCATATCCAGACAGCATATTGAAAATTGAAGAAGCATCTTTTGCAATCATATCATTTGAAGTAAATAACCCTAAATCAGTATAAAAATTAGCCGTTACATCATTATAGTTCCCTGTGGCCATATGAACATAACTTTTAATTCTACCTACTTCTTTTCTGACTACAATAAGCAGTTTTCCATGAGTTTTTAATCCTACAAGTCCATATATGACATGACATCCTGACTTTTCAAGTCTTTTTGCCCAAACTATATTATTTTCTTCATCAAATCTTGCTTTTAACTCTACTAAAACCGTTACTTCTTTTCCATTTTCAGCAGCTTCCATTAAAGCCTCTACAATAGGTGATTTACCACTCACTCTATAAAGTGTTTGTTTTATTGCTAGAACATTAGGATCAGAAGCTGCTTTTTTCACAAAATCAACTACGTGTTGAAAGGATTGGTACGGATGATACAAAAGCACATCTTTTTCCCTTATTACTTCAAACATACTCTTATCTTTTATATTAAACTCCGGTACTACTTGGGCTTCAAATTTTGGGTATCGTAAACATTCATATCCCTTAATAGCTGCAATTTTATTTAGAAAGGTCAAATCTATAGCACCATCTATCTTATATACATCAGCTTCATCTGCCTCTACCTCTGTTCTCAATATATTTAAAAGCTTTATATCTATATTCTTTTCCACTTCTATTCTTATAACTTCTCCCCATTTTCTTCTCCTTATAGACTGTTCTATAGTCTCAAGTAAATCTTCTGCACCCTCTTCATCTATTGCCAAATCAGCATTTCTAGTTATTCTGTAACAGCTCATGTTTAAAATTTTATGACCATTAAATAATTCTTTAGAAAACATCTTTATTACATCCTCTAAAAGAATAAACTTATTTCCCATAGGAAGCTTTACAAGCCTACCTATTACAGAGGGAACCTGAACTGTACCAAATATAACTGAATCATTATCACCCTCTATTAAAAGTGCAATATTAAGACTTTTATTTAATATGAGAGGAAAAGGCCTACTTTTATCGACTACTATAGGAGTAATTACTGGAAAAATTGTATTGTAGTAATAATTAGTTATGTACTTTTTCTGTGTATCACTTAATTCTTTAGGGTTTATAAGGGTAATTTCTTGTTTTTTTAAGTCACAAATAAGTTCCTTAAAACACAAGTACTCTTCATATACCATAAAGTGAACCTTTTCTCTTATCAATTGAAGCTTCTTAAGAGGTGTATATCCGGCAATATCCGGTATAGTAATACCAGCACTTATCTGGTCAACTATAGACGCTACCCTTACCATAAAAAATTCATCTAAATTAGAACTTGCTATAGATAAAAATCTAAATCTCTCAAGAAGTGGATTAGTTTTATTCTTCCGCCTCCTCCAAAACTCTTCTATTAAATTTCTATCAGCTAAGTTCTCTATTTATAAAGCTCCTACTTCCAAACGGTTTCCAAAAGTATCAACCCCCATCTAACCTTAGAATTCTTCATAGTTTAGTATAACTAGAAAACAATATTATAAACGTATAGAATTGATTTATTAATACTATGCTATATTTATCAAAAATTTTTCGAGGTGATGATATTGAAGCATATTGGAATAATTGATGTAGGCTCAAATTCTGTAAGACTTCTGTTTGCAGAAATAACAAGTAAAAGTTCCTTTAAAATACTAACTGAATTTAAAGAATATGTAAGACTAGGCTCTGGTTTTGATTCTAAAGGAAATATTACTGATAACAAAATAGACTCTTTAATAAGTGTTCTAAATTTGTATAAAAATTTTTGCAATAGGTTTGAAGATACAGAAATGGTTGTAACTGCTACAGAAGCTTTTAGGAGAGCTAAAAATCAAGAGTCTATTATACAAACTGTAAAGAATAACCTAAATTTAAATATAAGAGTCCTTTCAGGAGAAGAAGAAGCTTATTATGATTATTTTGCCGCAATAAATACCTTAGATATAAAGGATGGCCTTATAATGGATATTGGTGGTTCAAGTACAGAACTTATATTAGTAGCAAACAGAACTTTAAAAGAATGCGTGAGTCTTCAATTTGGTGCCATAACTTTAATTGAAAAGTTTAATATTAAAGATTCTATAGATGAGAAGCAAGAGAAAATGCTAAAAGATTTTTTACTAGAAAGCTTTTCCAGCATTCCATGGCTAAAAAGTATTTCCTCAACTACTTTAATAGGTATAGGAGGAAGTATCCGAAACATAGGAAAAATATCAAAGAAACAAAAAGATTATCCTCTTAATTTAATACACAATTACATTATGCCTGCAAAATCTGCAGAGGACATATATAATGATGTAAAAAATAAAACACTTGAGCAGAGAAAAAAAATAAAGGGACTATCAAAGGACAGAGCTGATATCTTTGTAGGCGCCTCCTTAGCAGTATCTATGCTAGTAAATATTTTAAGCATAAATGAAATTATAATTTGCAGAAATGGCTTGAGAGAAGGTCTTTTACTATCAAAATTATTTCATAAAAAACCAATAGATAATATACTAGACTTTTCCATAAACAATGTACTTATCAACAACAGTATAAATATTACCCACAGCTTTCACGTTTACAAACTCACAAGTCTACTGTTTTCATCATTACAGTCTGTGCACAAAATTAATATATCACTTGATAAAGTCATAAAAACAGCATCAATGTTTCATAATGCTGGAGTAAATATATCTTACTATTATCATCACAGGCATTCCGCATACATAATACTAAATTCCTCCTTATACGGTATTTCCCATAAAGAATGCGTAATGAGCGCATGCATTGACATATACCAAAGAAGTGAAAACATACAATCTATGTTAAATGAATACGGTAATATGCTTGAAAAAGAAGACATTTACGCAATAAAAGTTATAGGGATACTTTTAAGAATTGCTGAAAATCTTGATAAGGATCTATCCGGTTCAATATACGATTTAAAGTGTATAGTCGACGATGCTGTTGTTATAATAAAAACCTATTCTAAAGAGCCATCAGATTTCCTTATAAGTGAAGCTCAAAATTCCTCTGGCTTATTCAAAAATACTTTCAACAAGTCTCTTTATATAGTATAAAATTTAATAACTTATCCTAATTCAAATTCATAATATAAAGTAAGCATTGTAATAAAATTAAAGGAGGATTCATGAAGAAAGCTTATTTTAAACTATTAACATTGTTTACTTTATTATTATGCATTACCTTTACAGGTTGTTCAAAACCAACTAATAGTTCATTAACTACTGTAAGACTAAATGAGGTTACTCGCTCTATTTTCTATGCCCCAATGTATGTTGCCATAAAAAACGGATACTTCAAAGAAAACGGAATAAATCTTGACCTTTCTACTGGTGAAGGTGCCGATAAGACTATGCAGCAGGTTTTAAGTAAAAGTGCTGACATAGGTTTTTGTGGTCCTGAACAGGTTATATATATTTACAACAAACATAGAAAAGATTACCCTATAGTTTTTGCTAAGCTTACACAAAAGGATGGTTCATTTCTTGTAGGCAGACATGAAAATAAATCTTTTACTTGGAAAAATCTAAAGGGTAAAACAGTAATAGGCGGTAGACCTGGAGGAGTACCTGAAATGGCTTTTGAGTATGCACTTAAAAGCAATGGTTTAAAGCCAGGCAAGGACGTAAATATAATAACTAATATAAACTTTTCTTCTGTCGGTGGAGCCTTTAAAGGGGGTACTGGTGATTATGCAACCTTATTTGAACCTACAGGAAGCCTTTTAGAACAAAGTAAAGCTGGATATATAAATGCATCTGTTGGAACTGCTGCTGGATATCTTCCATATACCTGTTTCTTCACTACCAAATCTTATATAAACAAAAACCCAAAAGTAATACAGGGTTTTACTAATGCCATTTACAAAGGACAGCTTTGGATGAGTAAACACTCTGATAAAGAAACAGCATCACTAATAAAATCATTTTTTCCTGGAAGCAGCACAACTTTAATACAAAACTCTATAAAAAACTATAAAAGTATAGATGCTTATGCATCAAATCCACTTCTTAAAGAAGAAGAAATGAATAGATTTATGGATATAATTCAGTCTTATGACAAAGATCTCATTAAAACTAGACCTGCCTTTAACACTATAACAAATGAGAAATTTGCTAAAGAAGCCATTAAAAATATAAAGTAAGTTTTATGGAGATGATAAAATGGATAAGGTATATATAAAAAATGTATCTGTTAATTATCACTCAGTTTCAGCAGAGACAAAAGCACTAAAGAATATAAGTTTCAAAGTACCAGATGGTGATTTTGTAAGCATTGTAGGGCCCTCCGGCTGCGGAAAATCTACTCTTTTAAATATAATTGCTGGACTTTTAAAGCCTTCTTCGGGAGAAGTTTTTATCGACAATATATTAGTAAAGGGAGTATCTCCTAAGATAGGTTACATGTTTCAAAAGGATAATCTATTTCAATGGCTAAGTGTATGGGATAATGTTGCTCTAGGTCTTAAAATAAAGAAAGAATTAAATGATAAAACAAAACAGAAGATTGAAGAACTTTTAGAAAAGTATGATCTTAAGGATTTTAAAGATCATCATCCAAATGAATTATCTGGAGGAATGCGACAAAGAGTTGCTCTCATAAGAACTCTTGTACTTGATCCTGAAGTACTCCTTTTAGACGAACCTTTTTCAGCTTTAGATTATCAAACCAGGCTAAACGTTGGAAGCGAAATATGTGAAATTATAAAAACTGAGTGCAAAACTGCTATAATGGTAACTCATGACATAGCCGAAGCAGTCTCTATTTCTAAAAGAGTAATTGTGCTTTCCAAGCGTCCAGCGACACTAAAGAAAGATGTAAAAATAACTCTTCCTGATGTATCTCCTATTAAAAGACGTGAGTGTCCTGATTTTTCACTGTATTTTAATGATGTTTGGAAGGAGATGGATATCAATGAAGGTTAGCGTTGAACATCAAAACTACATTAAAAAATTAAAACGAGAGAAGCATAAAATTACTCTAACACGAATTCTTATACTGATTTCTATATTTGTTCTTTGGGAAATAGCCGGTGATTTAAATATAATAGATCCTTTTTTAACAAGCACTCCTTCAAGAATGCTCCAAAGTCTAATTAAAATTTATGGAGAAGGAGCTTTATTTACACACATAGGTATAACTTGTTTTGAAACTGTAGTTGGCTTTCTTTTAAGTACTATTTTAGGTACCTTCATAGCAATACTTCTATGGTGGTCGGATTTTGCCTCAAAAGTTTTAGATCCTTATCTAGTTGTACTAAACTCTCTTCCTAAGATTGCCTTAGCTCCAATAATAATCTTCTGGATGGGAAATGGAATAAAAGCAATAATAGTAATTACAGTTTTAATATCAATCGTTGTAACCATAATAACTGTATTAAATAGTTTTAAAGAAGTTGAAGATGAAAAAATAAAGCTTATGAAAACCTTTGGTGCAAATAAATTTCAGATTCTAAAACATTTAATAATTCCTTCTTCAATCCCAACTTTAATGTCAGCATTAAAAATAAACGTTGGTTTATCTTGGGTTGGTGTAATAATGGGAGAATTCCTGGTAGCAAAAGAAGGCCTTGGTTTCTTAATTGTTTATGGCGGACAAATTTCTGAACTAGACATGGTAATGATGAGTATAATAATACTCTCAATTCTAGCTTACCTAATGTATGTAGCTGTAGCCATTTTTGAAAAGAGACTACAAAAAAGATTTTAATGAATTGTAAAAACGCCAATGAATATACTATAGTGTCTTCATTGACGTTCTTTTGTGTTCCAATACTACAGGCTCTAAGGCTATAAAATCCTCTATTTCCGTTTTAACTGACATTACCTCTTCAACCTTAAGCCTTTTCTTTAAAGCTTTCATTATAACTTCAAGATTTTCTCGAGAAATTATTTCGGTTAATATATTTACAACCGCGCACCTAATTCCGTGGTATTCGTTATTTAGTTCCTCTATAAGTAGCTTTAAATATGTAGTCTCTCCTACCATATACAAAGCCTTATAAAAGTTAATTTTTACCCACTTAACCTCTTCTTTTTCAAGTGCACATATAAGAAATTCTCTTATATCGTGGTTTATTCTGACTGCAATCTCTGATATGGATACTAATGCATAGCCTCTTACCAAATAGCTTTTATCCTCTAAAACCTTACTCTTTAAAAGCTGAAGAATCTTTTGTGAATTACTGCTACAAAGTGAATCACAAGCATTTATTCTTACTAATTCATTCTTATCATCTATCAAATTAATTAATATTTCTTCTCCCTCTTTATTAACCTTAGAAAATAAAATTTCAGCTACTCTACATCTTACATCACTATTAGAATTTCTCGAGAAATATTTTAAAACTTCAAAATCATATTCATTAAACTCTTCTTTTTCTTCAATCTCGTCTAACTTATTAAAGTACTTTTCCATATAAATACCTCATTCATTATTATAAAACTATTAATATATTTATAAAAATACACTATAGCACTTATAAATATATGCTGAAAATACTTATCAAACATTATTAAAAGTTAGTTATATTAGCTTTTTAAAGGCATTAGCTATAACTAACGATTTTTACTAATAAATTATAGCATACTCCAATGGTATATTTCATTAAATATTACTTTTAATCTAAAAAATTAATTTCAACTTTCATTATTACTTTTTTTCATGTCCACACAAAAGCTTTACTATAGCGCTGGGAACTATAGGTATTAAATATGCAAAGAAAATTCCCATTGTAAAACTTGTACCAAACATCATAAGCAAGAAACCGAAATCATCGTTGGAATTATTGATACTATCTCCTATAACAGCTGATAAAATCATTACAAAAATCAAGCCAAAAATATATATAATGCTTGAAAACAAGATATACAAAAAATTTTGACCAAAACTCATTTTTGAATACATTACATAATTAAATATAATTGCATAAATAACTAATACTATAAGAGCAAAAATAAGTAGATTCATAATTACTTCTCCAGCAGTGTTTTGACAAAGCATTGCAAATACGCATCCAAACACGTATGTTATAACAAATACTATTGGTAAATTGTACTTCTTTAGTGCTTCTTTCATAATTAACTCCTTAAATTGTATAATTTAAAATTGTTTAATACTCTACAATTTTAAATGATTGATATGCTATTTTCAAGAATTAATTAAGTATAGCTTAACTTTTCCTAGAACCTTATTCTTATATTACATAATAATACTACTTTTTCATATTATTCATAAGTTCCCCATGTCTTTTTTCATCATCAAGTATCTCTTTAATAGCCTTAAATTTATCCTGAAGAGGTAAATATGCTTCAGCAGCCTTAAATTCACCTTTTTCTAAAATACCAAGAGTAAATTTAAGTCCAAAGATGCTATAAATGATATACACAAAATTAGCCTTTAATTTTTTAGGTATCAATTTTTCTTCGGTATACTTTTTGAGTATTGCTGCATGTTTTCCTTCGTCAGCAGCAATGCTCAAAAATGTTTTTTTATACTCTTCTTCCTTTAGTATAGATGATAGTTTTTTATATACTATTACAGCATCTAACTCTCCCTGCTGCGCTTTTATTAATTTTTTTCTTTCTTTACTTGTAATATCCTCTTTTATAATTTCTTCATCCCCTTTTTTAAGTTATAAAATGTATCTTATTATATCAAATTCTTTGCATATTTTATATAATATATGCAAAATATAAACTTGAAGTAAATGATGGAGGTGATATTTATGCAACAACCTAAACTCGGAGTACATGAAACAATGGAATTACATGAGCTTTTAACATTCAAAAATTTGTGTTTAACAAAAACAACTGTCATGACCGGATTAGTTTCTGATCCCAACCTAAAGTCAATTTTACAAGATGACATCAGTACAACAAAAAGACAAATAGGAGAACTTAAAGAACTTATAAAGGATTCGGATATGTGTTCTCCAGAAGGTGTTATGCATCAATAATTAAAAAGGAGGTCCTACTATGAATAGTGTTTTAGAAAGTATAACGGGAATGGATGTGCTTAATGATCACGTCGTGGCAACAGACTTCTTAATTTCAACTAAGTCTGGAGTAAAAAACTATGCTGTAGCTATAACTGAAACAGCTACACCTAGAGTAAGAGCTATTTTAAGGAAACATCTTGATGAAGGTATAAACTGCCACGAAAAAATATTGAACTACATGATGACAAACGGTTATTACCATCCCTATAATATGCAAGAACAATATAAAACTGATATGAAATCAACTGAAACCTCTTTGAATCTAAACAGGTAAATATTGCATATAATTTAACATAATTACATCTTCTCATCTTGAAATATATTCAATTATCTCTAATTAAAATTTTATAACTAAAACACCAAAACATGTAATCGTTATTATTTTTTTGTAACGATTACATGCTTTTTTATATTATTGTTCTCTACAAAAGAATGTGATATATTTATGAAGTTGTATAAAATCCATAAACAAAAGAGGCGATATTTTGAAATACTTAAAGCAGTTAATGATTATTTTAAGTGCGTACTTTCTTGGTGTAATAATCCAACTAGTATTCAACCTTCCTATCCCCGGAACTGTTTTAGGACTCATTTTATTATTTCTTGCACTCTATACAAAAATAATAAAAGTAGAAATGATTGAAGATATATGCGATGTTTTGATATCACATATGTCATTTTTCTTCGTTCCTGCCGGAGTGGGTCTTATGACATCCTTTGGAATACTTAAAGGAAAGTGGCTCAAATTAATGACTATAGTGATTATCTCTACAATCTTAGTCTGGATTGTGACAGCTTACGTAGTAAATTTTTTAAGGAAGGTGCTTACCCGTGAATAGTTTAGTTACTTCTCCAGTATTCGGTGTACTAATTTCTTTGGTAGCTTACTTAATAGGAGAATTTTTAAAGGAAAAAACAAAGCTTTCAATTTTTAATCCACTTTTAATCTCTATTATTATATTAATATCTTTTTTACTAAAGTTTAATATAAAATATACTGATTATAATAAAGGTGGACAGCTAATTTCCTTCTTTTTATCACCAGCTACAGTAGCTCTTGCTTTGCCATTTTATAAGAAGTTTTCGTTATTCAAAAAGAATGCTTTACCAATAATCATTGGAATTTTATGCGGCGCTGCTTCCGGAATTATTTATATAATTTTATTTTCAAGATTATTTAACTTTTCTGATGCTTTAACAGAATCACTGCTTCCAAAGTCCATAACAACACCAATAGGAATGGAGCTATCAAGACAGCTTGGTGGCATACCTGCTATTACTGTTGTTTCAATTATAATAACTGGAATTCTTGGAACTATTGTAGGACCATTTCTATATAAACTGTTAAAGTTTAAAGATAAAGTAGCTATGGGTATAGCTATGGGAGCATGCTCTCATGCAGTTGGAACTGCAAAGGCTATGGAAATAGGTGAAACAGAAGGAGCAATGAGTAGTTTAACTATGGCACTTTCAGGAATTATCACCGTATTTTTAGCTCCTCTTATATGGCATTTATTTTTAATGCTTACTAAGTAAAAAGGAGATTATTTATGAATAATAAAAAGAATCCAATTAATAAATTGTTTAGTTCTATAGACAATTTGTTTGCTGGCGAAAGAGAACAAAACCTTAGAGTCAAACTAGGCAAGGCAATTAAGAATTCAATTTTCACTGATGAAATTATAACAAAACTTTACGAAAATGATTTTACAGGATTAGTAGAAGAAGAAAATAAAATATCTTCACTTTTTTCTATAATATTCCCTGTATACGTAAAAAAATCCTCTTCTTCGTTTAGGTTATACAAACATAAAATAGAATTAAATTTACCTGAAGAAAACGCTCGATATATTTACATATTTGATGATGGTAGGTTGACCTCAGACTCATTTCATTGCTTTAGGCTTTACGATGATACCTATGTAGATAAGCTAAGCAAAATAATAAGTTTGATTCCACTTTTTAAGGAGGCTATAAATTCAGCCCTAGATAATTTTGAAAAGAACATAAACACCTACGATGAGAAGATTTTAGATACTAATAAAAAAGAGTTATTAGCAGAAGATAACTTTAAATTCTTAATAAATAAGCTAAGTCCAAAGTAAAGTTAAAATTGCGAAGCTCTTGTCTTGAGAGCTTCGCAATTTTAACTTCTATATATTCTTCTCTATAATAACATCAACCTTATGATCACCGTCCTCCAAAAACGGAATTATTCTATCTTCCATTACTTTACCATCTAGTAAAATTTCTCTTTTATCTCCTCTTCTAACATCTATATGATATACACTGTTCTTATGTCTATATTGCATGCTATAGGAATACCATTTGTTTGGAACACATGGTTCAATTGTAAAACCTTTACCTTCTTTTAGTTTTAATCCAAGTATACCCTCAAGTCCAACCCTATACATCCAACCAGCAGTACCTGTGTACCAAGTCCAACCACCTCTTCCAACATGGGGTTCTTTTGCATAAACATCCGCTGCCATTACATAAGGTTCAACCTTATAGGTTTGACAATCATAGAAAGATCTTGAATGATTTATAGGATTTATCATATTAAATAATTTCCATGCCTTTTTACCTTCACCCAACTTTGTCATAGCAAGTATTACCCAAGTAGCTGCATGAGTGTATTGACCTCCATTCTCTCTAACTCCTGGTACATACCCTTTTATATATCCTGGATTTAACTTAGAATCATCAAAAGGAGGTGTTAGAAGTAATATCATTCCTCTGTCTTCCTTTACAAGATACTTTTCAATTGACTGCATTGCTACCTTAGCTCTATCAGTTTTACCTCCACCTGATATAAGTGCCCAGGACTGTGACAACGAATCTATCTGGCATTCATCATTCTGTGCTGAACCAAGAGGAGTACCGTCATCAAAATAAGCTCTCCTATACCAATTTCCATCCCATGCATTTTTATCTATACTTTCTCGTATAAAATCACTTAATTCTAAATACCTTCCGCTTCTGTAATCGTCATTCTTCAATTTTGCTATATCTTTAAAATTTTGAAGAATGGAATATAAAAACCATCCAAGCCATACACTTTCACCTTTTCCTTTATTACCTACAGTGTTCATTCCGTCATTCCAGTCACCACTTCCCATAAGAGGTATATTGTGAATTCCAAATTTAAGAGCCTTATCTATTGCCTTTATACAGTGTTCATATATCGTTCCTGTCTTATCTGAAACTTTTGTAAGACTATATCTCTCATCTTCACCCTCTTTTAGTGGTTCATCCTCTATATAAGGAACAACTTCATCTAAGATGCTTAAATCACCAGTTCCCTTTATATAATCTATAGTTACGTAAGGAAGCCATAATAAATCATCCGAAAATCTAGTTCTTATACCACTATCCACAACTGGATGCCACCAATGCTGAACATCTCCTTCTACAAACTGTCTTGATGCACTGATAAGAATTTGCTTTCTTGTCATATCTGGTCTAACAAAGGTAAGTGGCATAGTATCTTGAAGCTGATCTCTGAAACCATAAGCTCCTCCAGACTGATAAAAAGCAGTTCTAGACCATAATCTACAGGATATAAGCTGATACATAAGCCATCCATTCATTATTATATTCATACTCTCATCGGGCGTGTTTACAACAACAGTATTCAAAATAGATTTCCAATATTCTTTTGTATTTGTAAGCTCTCTTTCTGAATTTTCAATAGAAGAATATCTATCTGTTACACTCTTAATTTGTGCTAGTGAAGTTTCTTCACCTAACATTATTACTATTTCCTTTTCCTCATTTGGTTTTAAAGTAATTTTTACTTTTTCAGCCATGCACGGTTCTATTCCACTTCCAGCTGTATTTGATAACCTAGCCTTTTTCATTGCCTGTGGTATGTGAAGATTATTTCCTCTTCCGATAAATTCTCTTCTACTACCTGTGAAACTTTCGTCTTCTCCCCCATATATTTTAAGAAAAGCATTTAAGCTACCAAAGCTTGTGCTGTAGGGATTTCTTGAGTAAATTATTTTATTTTTCAAATCTATATCTGTAGAAATATATTGTTCAGTATGTTCTGCCACTACACCTAAAACCATTCTTGCATAATAGGCTAAAGCCAGGTTCCTATCAACCTCAGTATTATTTTTAAGCTTTACAATTATAAGCTTAACATTATCATACATAGGAACAAACATTGTCATTTTACCTATTATTCCTTCTTTATAATGGCTAAAACTACTGTATCCAAAACCATGTTCAATTATATAATCATCATTGTCTCTAACTGGCTCAGGGCTTATACTCCAATACCTTCCTGTAACTTCATCCCTTATATAAAGTGCTTCTCCTAAAACATCTGACACAGGATCATTGTTCCAAGGGGTTATCTTATTCTCTCTACTATTTGCACACCAAGTATACGCTGATCCTCTTTCAGATACATGAAAACCAAATTTCTCATTAGACACAACATTTATCCAAGGTGCTGGAGTATTCTTATTGTCATTTAGAATAATTACATATTGATTGTTAGCCTCATCAAATCCACCATAATCATTAAAAAACCTAAGTGAATTAATTTTGAACTTATAATCTTTTATATTATAATGAACTTCATGAACTTTAATATCTTCAATTTCCTTATACTCCTTACCTTGAACTTTAAGCTGACTTACTATTAGACCTTTATCAGAATCAATTACAAGTTTTGAAATACCAATTAGCAATTCCATATCCTCTATTGGCATTAATGATTTATTGAATGCAAATATTTTTCCTATCCTATCCTTTTTCGTTCTAACTATATTTTGATTTATAAAACTATTTATTGTATCCTGGAATGCTTGGATGTAGGAATTTTCCATGAGATTCAGTATTACTAAATCGACATTTAATCCTTTAATTTCAAAGTACTCATGCGCTCTTACCATTTGCCTTACAAAACCAATATCTCCATCATTTCTTACAATTAAGAGCATTATTGGAACATCACCTGAAATACCATATCCCCAAAGCGCTGGTTGAGATTTCTTTATATTTTTTATATAATCTGATCTCATATTAAGGTTTTCACTTAGATATAATATTTTAGATGCCATCATTTCATACAAATTTGCTTCTGAGGACATCATATTTAAATACTTCATCCACATTTTTACTTCTGTGGTTGTAATCTCAAATGCTCTTCTTATACTACTTTGAGAAGAATATTTTTTTGCAATCTCTAAAACCTCTTCTCTTGACGATGAGATTGCAGTTATATATGAAATATTTATTGTTTTTCCTGGCTGCAATTTTATTCTTCTTCTAAGACTCATAACAGGGTCTAACACATCTCCAATTGTATTCTTAAGCGGAGAATTTAAAGCTTCTGGATTATGAACATCTCTTCCTCTTCCTATAAAGTTAATTCTACTAGTTTCATATTGAATATTTCCATTTACGTCTCCATCCGTAAACATCGAGTGCATAACATAGCTTTTATTTTCTTTTTCACTTCTTCTTCTTCGTGAAGCAATCAAACATCCATATTGTGGTTCAAACTCTGTTCTTACAAATAAATTACTGAAGGTAGGATGAACTAAATCTGCATCAAAAGGAGCCGCTGTAACCTCCATGTAACTTGTTATTTCTAAAAGTTTAGTTGTATTACTTCTATTTCTTATAGACATCTTTCTTATTTCTGCATCCTCTTCATTTGAAACAGTTATTGTAGTACTTGTAATTAAGCCTTCATCTTCCCTCTTAATCTTTGCCTTATCAATAGAAAAAGTGACTTCATAATTATCACCTTCATCCTGACAAGGCTCATATCCAGCACTCCACCATTTGTTATTGTTTAAATCCCTTATATAGAAGAACATTCCATAGCTTTCTTCTATGGAGTCTTTTCTCCATCTGTATATATATTCTTTATCGCGCTTACTGTAACCACTCCCACTATTTGAAACCATGGCAGAATAGGTACCATTTGATAAAATCTGAACTTCTGGAAATTTAGTTTTAGCTGTTGAATACTTTCTCTCTACTATTTTCTGCCTTTGTTCCTTAAGTTCTGGAATCTCAAATGCCCTCTCTTCATTGTATATAATCCTCTTTGGCACTCTTTCTTGTAGAAGAAGCTCAGCTGATTTAACCCTTGGAATGCTATGAAACCTTTTTTGAAGTATCTTATCGTTTATAACATTATCTAGAGACATCAAACTCATTCCTTCATGGTGAACCATAAAACACTTTACTATAGCCTTATCCTTTCCTCCTCTTAGCCTTTCTTTAGTGTAATCAATAGCTTCATAAAATCCATATCTTCCCCCAGCGCCTTCTTTTAAAAGATTTTTCATATTACTTATTGCACCTTTAACATCAACCTGAAGTGCCATTACAGATGAATAAGGCGATACTACAAACTCATCTGAAAGTCCTCTTTTAAGTCCTATTCCTGGAACTCCAAAGGCCTTATACATATAATTATTTTTATTATCTACTTCTGAATATGCTGATTCTGAAATTCCCCAACATGGAATTTTTCTTTTTCTACAATATTTTTTTTGACTTTCAACAACTGATCTATATGTTTCACTTAAAAGCGTATCTGGATAGTTTTTCATTATTATAATAGGCATAAGATATTCAAACATAGTTCCACTCCAAGATACAAGACACTTTTCTTTTTCCACATTAGTTATTGATCTTCCTAGTTTAAACCAATGATTTTGATTTATTTCTCCCCTTGCAATTGCTATAAAACTTGCCTGTCTTGCCTCAGATGCTAAGAGATCATAATAACTTTTTCCCAAACTATCACTTTCAATATCATACCCTATTGAAAATAAATCACGCCTTTTATCAAAAAGCATTTTAAAATCAGCATTTTCAGCCATTTTATTTACCCTATTTTTTATATCTGTTAATTTTTTAATAATTTCTTCAATTTCTCTTTTAGCTGTACCCAGTAAATTTATCATCTTTCCATAGTTTTCTCTATTTTCATCTACAGTATTACTCTTCCTATGTTCTACAGCATCTTTTATCCTTTCCAATTTTTCAGGTAATTTTCTAAGAGGTACTCTTAAAGTAGCTTCTTTTAAATCACCGAAAATATATTCTTCGCCTTGACTAACACCATCTATCCAAGGCATTAACTTATCAAATCCAGCTTTCAGTCTAATAACACTATTCTTGAGCTTAACATTCCAATACAACTTTTCAGAATTTACATTTCCTTCTACATATGCTTCTTTTTCTAGAACCCTAGAAAATATTATGTAGAACCCGTTTAAACTGAATTCTTCATCCCTTAATTGACCTTTCAAATCCTCATAATATCCATCTATTTGAATTGATGTATTTTTTATTTCCTCATCCGCTAAATTCATAGTATCAATTAGACCTTTTTTCAAGTTAAAATTAAAGATAGGAGATGCTATGAACTCGTCAATTGTTCTATCTATAAGCCATAAATATGCTATTAAATTTCCACTATCAACAGTGGATATATACCTTGGTCTCAATGGTTCTTTAGTTTTTATATCGTACCAATTATAAAAATGTCCTTTATACATTTCAAGAGACTCCATACTGCCCAATATCTTATCCATTCTTTCACAGAACTCCAATATTCCGATAAATCCCAAATCATAAGCTACTAAGTTTGAAGTTAATCCCATTCCCATATTTGTTGGAGATGTTCTAAACGCAACTCCCTTATCTTCATATTCTTGATAATTATCTGGTGCAAGGAAATTGCCCTCTTCATTAACAAAATCCTCAAAATAAGCATAAGTTTTTCTAGCAGTTAACCTTAAAAATTCTACATCTGACGTACTTATATTTTGAGTACCTTCACTTTCCTTACTGATAAAATATGCAGTAAATGGACTTATAAACCATAGTATACTTAGCGGAAACATTATTAACCCAATTGTAACATTTTTGTAAAAGGATGTAATGCCAATTATAACCGCTATTAAGCTTCCTATCCACATAGTATTTATATAGTTATTTAAGCTTTTCTTAGATAAATTTTCTGAGTCAGCTGATGTCTGCCATTGAAGTAGATTTTTTTTACTTATTGTTAATCTATATATTGTTCTTGCTATAGCATCAACCATCAGGCAAGCTTTGTATGGTAGAAAACTAAATATCAAAAACATCTGCTCAATTACAATTTTACTTCCAACAAGTTTTCCAGATAAATTCATACCTCGTATAGGTGATATAGCAACTTCTGAAACGTCAAAAAGCCATGGAAATATTAATGATAAAAATGCTACAGCAAGCCATTTATCAGAACTATACGGAAGCAAAGTTATTGATAACAATATCAGTATAATTATAGCTGGAGCTATAAGACTTCTTCGTAAGTTATCAAAAATTTTCCACTTAGAAAGTGTATCTATAGGTGATTTTTGAAATATCCATCTTACTAATTGCCAATCTCCTCTAACCCACCTATGTAATCTCTTACTACTTGAAGTATAATAAGCAGGATAGCCATCAATAAACTCAACATCTGTAACTAATGCTGATCTTGTATAAGCTCCCTCTAGCAAATCATGGCTTAAAACTCTATTTTCCGGTATTTGATTCTTAAGCATAGTTTGAAATACATCTATATTGTATATTCCCTTTCCTGCAAAGATACCCTCGCCAAACAAATCTTGGTACACATCCGAGACAGCAGTACTATATGTGTCAATACCTGCTTCTCCTGAAAAAACTTTAGAGTAAATGGTTTTATTTGCACTAATAGAATTTATATTTACTCTAGGCTGCATAACTCCATATCCTCTTATGACTTTATTTTCTTTTATTACAGGTATATTGAGAACATGTATCATGGCTCCTATAAGCTTTTTAGCTGTATCTCTTGGCATCCTAGTATCTTCATCAAGTGTTATTATGTATTTCGCATCATACAACTCCTTTAAACTTCCACTTATCACGTTATAACTTGTATTTTTATCTCCTCTTAAAAGTGAATTGAATTCCATGAGTTTTCCTCTTTTTCTCTCCCAACCAATCCACTTACCTTCACTGGTATTAAGCTTTCTCTCTCTATTAAGAAAAAAGAAAATTTCCCTTTCATTTTGACAATATTTTTTGTTTAAATCCTTTACCGCCCTTAAAGCAACTTTATTTATCTTATAATCAGATTCTTCTGTCTTGATATTACTGTCTCTAAAATCGCCCAAAAGAGCAAAATAAAGATTTTTTTCTTTATTAGCCAAATAATAAACTTCTAGATTTTCAATTAAATTTTTGGCCTTTCTAGCACTATTTATAATAGCTGGAATTACAACAATTGTTTTTGCATAATCAGGTATACCTTTAGGTAATTCAATCTTACATACAAACTTCGGAGTTGTTAAATGATTAACACTCCAATTAAGTACAGAATTAACCATCTCTGAACAAGGAATCAAAATTGCTAAAAAGCCCAATACATAAATCCAGTTTCTATACTCATTTGTTCCTCTAAAAATGAGGTAAAGTAAAAAGAGTGATAAAGCAATAGTTCCAAGTATATTTATCCATATATAAACTCCAACTTTATGGTTATTTAAAGTTGACATTATTCTACTTATTCCTTTTTCACGTATTCCTATTTTATTTTTTAATCTATCAATTCCTTCATCTATTATGTAATACCCAACGTGCTTTTTTATATCACTTTCAGAATCATCTTCACGTGCACACCTTACAGCGGCCCTAGCTACAAAAGATTCTGGAATCTTCATTCTTCTAGAAATTTTCTCTATATTGTGTCTATAGTAATCTTTAGATGAAAAATCCATACTTTTATAGATATTGGATGGATCATCTTTAAGTATACTCTCTACAATACTCAATTTTTCAAAACATTGCTTCCAATTTAAAGCCTCAATCTCTCTTATAGCATTTATACAATTTCCCATTAATACTTGAAATTCAGCCTGCCTTTGATGCTCTAATACTACCATTTCGCTAGTTGTTGTTTCCTGCATTTCAAGCTTTCTATCTATATAATCATAAACCTCCTTATTATCAACACCATTATCTCTTAAAATTTTAATAAATCTTTCAATAAAATGTGATGTCATTATTCCTTCATCTTTAAGCAGTTTCCTTATTTTCTCAGAGTTTGCGTTTCCAGAATTTATTATTTCGTATCCAAGTTTATCAGCTTTTGCCTTTTCATTCTGAGCAAATACCATGCTCTCAGTAATTCTACCTATATTCTGAATAACTGCCATTCTAAACATAAGTGGAAGTGCCCAAATCTCAGAACTTGTTAGTATCGACTTTTTTTGATATTCATGTACATACGAAACAACAGTATCCTCGCTTATTTTTCCGTCCAACTTGTTTACTATTTTCATTCCAAGATAATATGCTCTTGGAAGCCCCCTAAAAGCTCCTTCAATTACAATAGGCAATTTTTTGTAACAAATTTCAGGCATATTATGTTTTATATCTTTATACTCTTTCTCTATGAGATATAAATTATCAAGAAGCCATTCCGCTGCTGGAACTATCTCTTTCTTATTTCTTATTTCTCTATCAAAATATTCATATCCCCTTAGAAGTCCCTTATAACTCCTATCTAGTTTTTTTATAAGTACACTTCTGCTTTTTCTTTTAGGCATACTATTATATTTTTTTATAGCATCTAAATAATCATTGTGAAAATCCTCATGCAAATTTATCTTTCCATTATGATTGTAACTTTTCTTTCTATTTATATCTCTCAATATGTATATAAGAAAAATAATTAGACATAGAAGAAAAATATATACATAAAGCATAATAATCAATCCTTTCAGCAAATATACTCATTACCTAACTTCGATTATTATTCCCCTATATATTTTTTTTTAATCAGAAAGTAATAGACAAAATTTTTAGTTTATTATTATAAAAATAAAAAATCGGTTGTCACCTATAGGAAAATAGTTTACCCCTCTATTTTCCTATATTTTATGACTAACCGATTTCTGTACTTCAACAAAAGTTTGATCCCTATGCCCCAATTTATAGAGAGCAAACTTAATTCTATATTTAAGCCCCCCAGCTTATTTATATTCACTATGTGAATTTTTATTTCATGCTATAAACCTTAATTAATATCTTTAATTTAAATCATAATTTCATTTGAAAGCATATGCTCGTAGGTTTCTCTTTTACATATTAATCTTTCCTTACCATCCGATACTAAAACTACTGCTGCTTTAGGAATTTTATTATAATTATTAGACATAGAGTATCCATACGCCCCTGTAGTAGATACAACTAAAATATCTCCGCTTTCTACTTCTGATATATTTACATCATTTATTAGTATATCTCCTGACTCACAGCACTTACCTGATATTGTTACCTTTTCCTTAGAAGCATTAAATTTGTTTGCAATTTCACACTCATATTCAGCATTATAAAGAGAAGGTCTTATATTATCAGTCATTCCACCGTCCACAGATACATATTTTCTCATATGCTGTATTTCCTTTATAGAACCTACAGTATAAAGAGTTGATCCAGCATTTCCTATTATTGATCTTCCAGGTTCTATTATTAGTTTAGGCAACTTTACCCCTAGTTTTTTTGAGCTTTCCTCTGCTTCTTTTAGTATTGCACTACAGAATTCCTCAGCACCTCTCGGCTTATCTACTTCTGTGTAGTAAATGCCAAAGCCACCTCCCAAATCAAGCTCCTTTATTTCATAATTTGTTTCTTTCTGTATTTCCTTTATAAATGCCAGCATAACTCTTGTTTCTTCTAAATAAGGCGCTATATCAAAAATCTGAGATCCTATATGGCAGTGCAGCCCAGATAACTCAACATTTTGAAAATTCAAAACTTCTTTTACAGCTTTAAGGGCATCCCCATTACTTAGCGTGAAACCAAACTTTGAATCAATTTGTCCAGTTTTTATATATTCATGGGTGTGTGCTTCTATTCCTGGTGTTATTCTTAAAAATACCTTCTGTACTTTACCCATCTTTTTAGCTATTTCATTTACTTTTTCTATCTCATAGAAATTGTCCGCTACAAACCTTCCAACATTTAATCTTACCCCCATTTCCATCTCATCTATGGTCTTGTTGTTTCCATGGAAGAGTACATTTTCCATGTTAAAGCCTGCCTTATAAGCAGTATAAAGCTCTCCCCCTGAAACTACATCTAAGCTAAGCCCTTCTTCTTTTATGATTTGACACATTGCAATTGGTAAAAATGCCTTTCCCGCATACGCAACTCTATTTTTTTTCTCCTTAACCTTGAAATTCTCATAATATTCTTTACAATTTTGTCTAACTAGCTTCTCGTCTATTACATAAAGAGGAGTTCCATACTTCTTTGCGAGCTCTTTTGAGCTTATCCCCCCTATATATAATTCGTTGTTCTCTTCATGCATGCTGCCAAATAGTTTCACTTTAAACACCTCTTTATCTTTTTTTGCGCCACAATATTCTTTATAAAAATAAGCGGCAAAGGAACACCCTTGCCGCTAATAAATGCAATCTTGTGTACCTTGTAGCGCTCCACTTACCTAATAACTAACTAATAAAGTGACAGCCATTCATATGTTGTATGAAAAGCCAGCAAATAAATCTGCCAATCTAAATGCTTCGGCTAAAAGCCCCTTTTACCGTTCATCTAAGTTTGCCAACTCCAAACGGTTACTCTTGACTTAAAGCACCTCTACAAAAGGTTATTAATATATATAATGCAATGGAATATTAACATTGTGATTTATAAAGTATTTCCGTTATAAGTATAATCCTGAAATCTTATATAAAACAAAATGTAACAGTTATTCCTACATTATTTTTTTTAATTGTATCACACAAAAACTAAATATACAATATTAATTGCTTATAAATTATAAAACTCTTCAAAAGACTTCTCTACATACATATGATCTAATGTACCGCACAACTCTCTTATTGAATGCATAGCTAGAAGTGGTGTTCCTATATCTACTGTTCTTATAGCTGTATGGGTAGCTGTTATTGGTCCTATAGTACTTCCACCTCTTTCATCTGATCTGTTTACAAACTTTTGGTAAGGAACACCTGAGAGCCTGCATACCTCTTCATAAACAGCTATTGAATTGCTATCTGAAGTATACTTTTGAGCCGCACTTATCTTTATAACTGGACCTTCGTTTATATGAGGCCTTGTTATTGGATCTGCTTTTTCTCCTTTATTTGGATGAACTGCATGTGCCGAATCTGATGATATCATAAATGAATTATGAAGTGCTCTAAAGAAATCCTCTCTATCTCCACCAAAGGATAAAACTATTCTCTCAAGTATATCTGACAAAAACTGTGAATCTGCTCCCTGCTTTGTAGCACTTCCTATCTCTTCATTATCAAAGCAAGCCAAAACGTTGGTAGCTTCTGAACACTTAGCATTAACTAAAGCATTTAATCCTGCGTGAACCATCTCCATATCATCTAATCTGCTGCTAGATATAAATTCATTATTTATTCCCATAATACATCCCTTATCATATTCATACAAAAACAAATCGAAATCTATTATGTTCTCAATATCTTCTCCAAGTTCACTTGCAATAATTTTCATAAGATAATTTTCTTTTTCAAATTTATCATTTATAATTCCTATAATAGGTAGAGTATCAACTTGTGGATTAATTTTAAACCCGCTGTTTACATCTCTATTCATATGTATAGCTAAATTAGGAATAACAAGTATAGGTCTCTTTATATTCAATAGTTTTGTTTCCGGAAATAAAGCACTTTTTCCTCTTACTGTAACTCTTCCTGCTATAGAAAGGGGTCTATCAAACCATGTGCTTAATATTGGTCCTCCATATACCTCTGTATTGAGCTTTATATATGAATTTTCAGAAACCATTTCAGGATTAGGTTTTATCCTAAACGTGGGTGAATCTGTATGTCCTCCTATTATTTTAAACCCTTTTTTTGCAACAAAGCCAGACCCAACAGTAAATGCTATTAGAGCCGAATCATTTCTCTTTACAAAATACTTACCATTTTTATTAAGTTCCCATTTATTTTCTTCCTTAATCTCTGCAAAACCATTCTCTATCAGTGTATTTTTAATATTGTCAACTGAATGAAATGGTGATGGACTATCATATATAAAATCTATTAGTTTTTTTGCAAACTCAAGTTCATTTTTCATTAGTCGCACCTCCAATTATAAAATTATTATTATCATTTTTCCTTATTTATAGTATACAGAATGCATTTATTTTTTTCCAGTACATCATTATTATATGTTATAATAAATATGGTTTTAATTATGGTATCATAATGTTTATACATGTAGGGAGTGATAAAGTGCTTGTTAAATTCATAGTTTCAAAATTCATTAAAGATTACAGCAATATAAGCAATAAAAAAGTTAGAGAAAATTACGGTATTTTAAGCAGCATTATGGGTCTTATAGTAAATCTTATTCTGTTTGTTATAGAATTATCCATCGGAATATTTATAAATAGTATAGCTGTTATAGCTGATGCCTTTCATAATTTGGCAGATGTCAGTGCTTCTGTTATAACCCTTATAGGCTTTAAGCTATCAAATAAACCTGCTGATAAAGAGCATCCATTTGGTCATGGAAGAGTAGAGTATTTATCTGCCCTACTGGTATCTGCAATAATTTTGCTCGTAGGTGTTGAATTCATAAAAACCTCATTCTTAAGAATACTATCACCTGAGCCAGTAAGTTTTAATCTAATTTCTTTTATAATAATGCTAATTGCAATACCTCTTAAATTATGGCTAAGCTTATTTAACAAAAATATCGGTAAAAAAATCAACTCTTCAGCTCTAAAAGCATCTGGAGCTGACGCGCTTAACGATGTATATATACTTTCAAGTGTTATTTTATCACTTTTAGTATCCGCTTTTTCAACTATATCTATAGATGGATATGTAGGTGTTTTAATCGGTGCTCTTATAATATGGTCAGCCGTAAACTTAATGAAGGATACAATAGATCCTCTTTTAGGTCAAGCTCCTGACCCTAACCTTGTAAAGTCTATAAAAAAAATGGCTCTTAAGTGCGATGTTATTTTAGGAGTACATGACCTTATAATTCATAATTATGGACCCGGAAGAACCATGATTTCTTTCCATGCTGAGGTTCCATATAATATTCCTATTATGACTCTGCACAGCAAAATAGATGAAACAGAAAAAAGGATATCAGAAGAGCTTGATATATTTGTGGTTATTCATATGGATCCTCTCTTAATAGGATCTCCAGAAGTAAGTGAAGCTAAAAGGTATGTTTCAAAGATACTTAAGGATTTCCCATCGGTTCAATCTTTTCATGATTTTAGAATAGTTGGTGATGGTGAAGATAAGAAATTAATTTTTGATATCGTTGTTCCTTTTGATGTTGATATATCTGAAAAAAAGCTCAGTAAGTTAGGTGATGATATTAAAAGTGAAATCATAAGGAGACATCCTCATTACGATTGCGTAATTACCGTTGATAGAGATTATTCTGGTATTTAGTAAGAATTTTAAAGGCTAGATCAAGTTATTTATGATCTAGCCTTTAATTAGTTTTTTAAACTCCATTCAATCCTATTTTCTTTATAATCCATAGGTTACCGGTAGTAATCCAAAACAAAATACAAAAATAAGTTATAAAAGAAATTAATCTAGTATGAGGAAAAATAAAATCTAAAATATTCTTCAAGATTAAAATTCCTAAGACTGCTATAATAATTTTTATTAAATTGTTTCTTATATTAGTTTTAGGATTAAACTTTATGTATTTCTCCTGAATATTATGACCACTTATGAGCCCAAGAATAGACCCCAATTCTTCATATAATTTAAAATCTCCTATATATATGGTAATTGTAAGCATTGGAAGAATCACTAAAATAAATATAAGTAAGTTTTTCTTATATACATTTAATCTAAATACTCTATTAAAAATTCCTACACACAAAATACCAAATACAAATCCACCTATAACATCTATTGGTCTGTGAACTCCGAGATAAATTCTTGAAATAGCGACTAAAAATATCATTACATAACCAAGCATATCTATATATCTATTTCTTATATTTTTGATCAAACATCCCCAAAATACAGCTGCCCCCTGGGTATGTCCACTTGGAAAAGAATATCCATCTGCTGTTTGAAGTCTAAGAGACCTCACACCTTGGGTTCCTATAGGTCTTTTTATCTTAAAAATACACTTGACATAATAATTTATTGTACTGCTAAATAAGATTGTTAATGCCATTATATATCCAAGCCTCTTATTTATACATAAATATATTATTCCTATAAATCCAACTAGAAAATATTCTTCTGCTGTCATGGTAACCGCTTGGGCAATTTTATCTAAAAAGGGATTAGAGAATTGCTGTAAAAATTTTATTATGACTATATTATACTCTCCAGTTAAAATATTAAATAGCAATCTTAACCCCCCATTTCATTATACTTAACTCACTGCTTTACAAAATCTCTAACCTGCATTTTATCTATTAATTCATCAATTTCATCAAAAGCTTTTTCTACGGCTTTTTCTTTTCCTATGTCCTGAACATCTACTCCTTCAACAAGAAGCTTTTCGAATTTTTTTATTCCTAAATGTCTAAAAATATCATGAAGATAATTAATTCCATGATTTATTTTCCATGAAATTATCTTAGGATATACACCTCCAGAAGATTGTATACAAAGAACACTTCTCTCCTTATCGCTTAAGAGTCCACTAGATTCATCTTCTGAAATTTTTATAGTCTTACCATTTTGCACAATACAATCAATGTACATTTTAAGCCTTGGAGGAAAAAGAGAGCTCCACATTGGATATGCAATTACATATACATCTGCACTTACAAATTCATTGCAAAGATCATTTATCCTATCCACTATTTTTTTGTCATTGTCACTTAATAAATTGTAGTCATTTCCTGATACAATATCTCCATTATCATTTAAAAATCTATGATCTAGCTCGGGGATATATTCATTACATATATCATGTTCTATAAGCTGATACTCTGGATAATTCTGTACAAATCTATCCACAAACTCTCTTCCTACAGTTTTACTTGCGGACATTCCTTCCGGTTTTGTATTCACAGAAATATATAGTAACTTTTTCATTTAAAACACCTCCAAAAGTATTTTTACCCTTAAAGGTAAAAATTATTCTGGAGGTACACCTTAAAACTCTATATGAAAATCATACAATTTATGAAGAGCTCTAGTAGCCATAACATATAAAACCCTATCTTTATTCTCTTTATTTTCTCTACTTACAAGAATTACACCATCGAACTCTAATCCTTTAGCAAAATAAGAAGGCATAACTGTCTCTCCACCTGTATAAATTTGATTTTCTTTTTCTATTATATTTATATACTTTTTGCTTTTTAGTAGTTCACCGAAATATTTAGTGTCATGCATATTTTCACATATTACACCTATTGTTTCAATTCCTTCTTTTTTCATATCGTCAATGGCATAAGTAACCCTATCTACAAATTCATCTTCACTGCTAATGGATAAACTTTGAACCTTCTCACCACTTCTAACCATTGGAATTATACTCGTGTCATTTAAAAATCTATTGGCGTATTCCATTATTTCCTTAGTTGATCTATAGCTTTTGTCAAGCTTAAACATTTCAAAATCCATATCTTCAAAGATAGTATCCATTCTTTCCATAGCAATTTTTTCATCAAATTTTGGAATCAATCTTTGATTTGAATCTCCAACAATAGTCATGCCAAGACAATTTGTAAGTTTCTTTATCACAATAAACTGCAGTTTACTATAATCCTGTGCCTCATCTATAACTACATGCTTTACCTCACGTTCAAGTTTTACTCCATCTAACCTTATTTTAATATACATAAGCGGTGCTACGTCATCTATAGTATATATTTTGTCACCGTTAAGCCTTTTATAAATTTCAAGTACATCAATGTTATCAAGCCATGTAAGAGATCTCTTAGCCTCCATAAGTCGCCTTAGAGTTTCACGTATTTTAAGCTTTCTCTGAAACATAAGCTTATTTCCCTGCAAATTTAGTTCTTCAGAAGTACTGTTCTTAACTGCCTCTTCATATTCCTTTTGTATTTGCCTAATCTTCTCATCTCTTATGTCTTTAAGCTTACTAAAAATTATTCTTCTTATTTTTTTATTTCTTCTAAAAAGAGGCATATATTCATAGTATTCAGTAAAAAGCTCTACTATTTCTCCTCTGCTAACTGCTCTTATATCTCCATAAAACACATCCTGCATATTATCCTTATATTGTCTTTCTATCTCAGAAACAAGATTATCAAGTGCAGTTATATAGTTATCAGAAGTTTTACGCTTAACATCCTGTATAAATTCTTCATCTTCCATAAGAATTTTTTCCATATAATCTCTAGTACTCATAATATCGTAAGTATCAAGTGGAAGTATATCAAGTGCAAAATCAACAAAAGTCTCCTGTCTTACATTTTCTTCTCCAAGACTTGGGAGTACATTTTTTATGTATTCCATAAAAACTGGATTAGGTCCTAAAATTAAAATTTTATCTTGAAGTATGGTTCTGTAATTATACAAAAGGAACGCAACTCTATGAAGTGCTATAGTTGTCTTACCACTTCCAGCAACTCCATTTACTACTGATATTTTATTTCTTTCCTGCCTTATAATATTGTCCTGCTCAGATTGTATTGTCATTACAATATCGCGGAGTTTATCTCCTGTATTTTTACTTAAAACCATTTGAAGTATTTCATCTTTTACATCAACTTCCGAATCAAAAAATCCTTCAAGTTTACCTTTTTTTATTATATATTGCCTCTTACCTTTTACATTTACAGTTACGTCTCCA
Organism: Clostridium acetobutylicum ATCC 824; assembly: GCF_000008765.1. Taxonomy (NCBI): domain Bacteria; kingdom Bacillati; phylum Bacillota; class Clostridia; order Eubacteriales; family Clostridiaceae; genus Clostridium; species Clostridium acetobutylicum. The sequence goes on along the minus strand of NC_003030.1, from coordinate 698,039 downwards.
GCTGGAGCTTTATATCTAGTTTGCCCTAATTCAGGAGTATAAAAGAGAGAAGCTATAGGTGCTCTCCAGTCAACTACTAAAGGTTCATACCCTCCGCTTGGTGTAACTCCAAATCTACCTATATATATTTTTTCTTCTCCTAAACCCTCCTCTTCAAAGTCAATCTTTCCAAAGTAAGGTGAGGATAATAAGATATTTAATTCTTTAAGTCTTTTATATATGATACTAAAGGTTTCTTCCTTAACATATCTTTCATGATCAAAATATTCTATTATCTTATCTTCATCATCTGCGTAATCTTCAAGAGTCTTTTCTCTTTCTTCAATTATATACTGTGAGATTTCTTTTTTCTTATTTATATACTGAATTATTTCCCTATTTATAATCTCAATAACGCCTTTTAATTTTAAAGCTTCACTTTCAAGTTCCTCGGCCTTATTTTTTTCCTCAATTAATCTGTTAACTTCTCCATCTGTATTTCGTTCATCTCTTTCCATGCTGAGCTCTCCTTTACAATTTTCATAAATTCGCTGCCAGTTAATGTTTCTTTCACAAGAAGAATTTCTGCAATACTATCAAGAAGCTCTCTATTCGCCTTTAAAATATCCTTTGCTTTATTATGTGCTTCTTTTATAATTCTTAATACCTCTTTATCTGCTTCATACTCAACTTCATTGCTACAATTTTTAGCAGGAGTTCCATCTAAATATCTACTTCCTTGAGACTGAAGTGCCATCATATCAAACTTATCAGTCATTCCATATATTGTAACCATATTTCTAGCAGTTTGTGTGGCTTTTTCTATATCATTTGATGCTCCCGTTGAAATAGTTCCAAAAACAACTTCCTCTGAGGACCTTCCTCCAAGTAGAACAGATATCTCATCCATCATTTCATCTTTAGTTACAAGATATTTTTCTTCTTCTGGAAGCTGCATAGTATATCCCAATGCTCCCATAGTTGTAGGCACAATAGTTATTTTATGTACCGGATTAGTATGTTTTAAAAGAGCCGCTACTAACGCATGACCAACTTCATGATATGCAACTGTCTTCTTGTCTTTATCTGACAATATCTTATCTTTCTTTTCTTTTCCTGCAATTATAAATTCAACTGCCTTATCTAGATCTTCCTGATAAACCTTATTCCTTCCATTCTTTACAGCTAAAAGTGCAGCTTCATTTACTATATTTGCAAGATCAGCTCCAACAGCACCTGAGGTTGCTTTTGCTATTTCTTCAAGAGATATATCCTCTGACATCTTAACATCTTTAGCATGAACTTTAAGTATAGCCTCCCTACCTTTTAAATCAGGTCTATCTACTATAACTCTTCTATCAAATCTTCCAGGCCTTAAAAGTGCCTTATCTAAAATCTCTGGTCTATTAGTTGCAGCTAAAATAACAACTCCCTTTGACGAATCAAAACCATCCATTTCTGCTAAAAGCTGATTTAAAGTTTGCTCTCTCTCATCATTAGAGCCTCCAAGTGTATTTTCTCTACTCTTACCTATGGCGTCTATTTCATCTATAAATATTATACAAGGTGCCTTTTCTTGAGCTTGCTCAAATAAATCTCTAACCCTTGCAGCTCCCATTCCAACAAACATTTCAACAAAATCAGAACCTGACATTGAAAAAAATGGTACTTTGGCCTCTCCAGCTACAGCCTTTGCTAAAAGAGTTTTTCCTGTACCTGGCGGACCAACTAAAAGTGCTCCCTTAGGAAGTTTAGCTCCTATTTCTGCATATTTATTAGGATTATGTAGAAAATCTACAATTTCCACAAGAGACTCTTTTGCTTCTTCCTGTCCAGCAACATCTTCAAAGGTTTTTCCTGTTTCACTTTCTGCATATAATTTAGCATTATTCTTACCAAAAGACATAACTCCATTACCAAACTTTTTATCCAGTTTTCCAAATAAAATCTTACCAAAGAAAGCAAGAAGTATTATCGGCAAAATCCATGTGATTAAAAAATTCTTTATTGGATCATCATTTTTTATCTCTGGCTTTATTTCTGCTCCTGATTTCTTAAGCTCAGTTTTTAAATCCGGATCTTCTATTCTACCTGTATATAGAATCTTTTTATGAAAGCCAGCATTCTCTTTTGGCACTATCATTATCTTTTCATCTGAAATATTAACCTGTGAAACTTTTTTTGCATTTAATAAATCGAGAAATTTATTATATGTTATTTCTTCAGTTCTTATTGAGGATGCTGCATAATTAACCAATAGGACAAAAATTATTGCCCCTAGTGTATAAAAAATAGCATACTTATACTTGTTATCTTTGAAATCTTTATTATCAAACATCCCATCTCCTCCTCATCGTTATACTATAATACCATAATTTATCCTTAAATGTTATAAATAATTTTTTAATATGTTTATTTAACACTAAGCATTTGTTTGTAATTAACTATTTTACCATCACTGCTTATATATATATTCTTTTTAGAAGCAAAAATCCCTTGAAGTCTAACACTTGCAACCCCATTGTAAAAATCTCCAGCTTCTGAATACTTAGCCTCAATTACAATTTTACCACTTAAATTAACATATCCCCACCTCTTTGTGCCAAATTTTTTCAAACTAAAGGCTGCAAGTCCATCATGAAAATCTTTTACCATACTAAATTTAGGTTCTATAACAATATCACCATTTAAATTTATAAACCCCCAACTACCATTTATATTGACCCTCGCAAGGCCCTCATAAAAGCTTCCTATATAATCATACTTAGGTTCTATTAAAATCTTTCTCTTTGAACTATCCATATATCCATACTTACCTTTATCACTTATATATCTCATCAAATTAAATTCCATATTCATATCTTGATTTAAATCATTTTGTATCTGTACTCCATTATCTATCACTTGTGAAACACTTTCACTACTTTGAACTTCATATTCAAGTTTTATATTTTTACTAAAGGTAATAACATTAATGCTATCTACAGAAATTTTATCTTCCTGGATTTCAAAGTTTATATAAACATCATATACGCCCCCTCCTTTGTAAAGAATACTTGCATCTTCTTTTGATATGCTTATAGAAAATGAACATAAGTCATTTACAAAAGGAGCAGCCCACTTTTTCCATATTACATCTACAAGAAAAGTACTACTTTCAAAATCATACTTAGATGGATTCATTCTTACCTTCCCTGCACTTATCATAGATATATGCTCAATATTGTTTTTAAACTTGTTTACATCATAAAAATACATACTATTAAGGCAAATTGAATATATGGGAACAGACTTATTGTTAATCATTATAAATAAACTTCCCATATCTATACTTATAGCTTTATCTATTAACATAAGCTTCCCATACAAAACATATTCAACATCTACTTTACATATTTCCTTTATAGCCACATTATCGATAGCTGTAAAAAGACTGTATATTTTAGGTATCCTTACTTCCTTTATTACATTCCATTCATTTCCAACTATACCCGAGTATGTTTTTATATCGTAATTATTTTTATTAAATTTTACTCTTCCAATTGGTATATGCTTTATATTTGTTATTCTAGTTTTAAACTCCTCATTACTTTCAAAAGCTTGTCTATAAAGATTTACACAATATATCTTATAATTTTCTCCATTAATACTTATATTTAAACTTTCATTATCAATATATACCTTTTCACCTATGGATACAAATTTACAACTCACGTCATATTTGTTATTAAAATCAACATCTCCATTTAAATTCCTTTTGCTTATCATACAAAAAAAATATTCGCTTTTTACCTTTTCCACTGAATTAATTCCATACCACTCAATTTTTATATAGCAAAACCCATAATCTTTATCGTAGCTCTCCTCTTCAAGAGTTCCCTTTCCTACAATTACAGACTTTACATTTCTTATGCGTATTTCATATTCTTCATACTTTTCAAAGGGATCTCTTTTAAGCTGTTCTTGAAGCTTATTAATTTCAAATTTACTATCCATCATTCTCTCATCCTCCATTTTTAAAAAATACTATACCCTAAATCTTGTAATAGTTTTTCTATATATCCTATTACTTTTTTTCAACATTTATACATTTAAGCTTCAAAATAGCAATCTCACAAACTTAATTTTCATGAATATAAAAGATTATATTGGGCATTATAATAGCGTCAAAGAATTTAAGGTTATTCAGTGATTATTCATTAATTTATTTATATTGTATTTTAATCAATGCACTGAATATTGTATATAACAAGTGCTTAAATAATGTAATAAATGGATTGTTTAGGTGTGGCGTTATATATAACCTTAAATCTTATGATAAGGGAGCTATTCTAAAAATGTAACCGACACTTGCATTTGAGGGATAGCTCTCTTTTAATTATATTTTATAAAAATGATACATATAAAAAATTTTATTGGGCATTATAATACTGTCAAGGGATTTAAAGTTGTTGAGCGAAGAGTAATTAGGGTTTATTTTTATTAGTTTAAGCTCGAAATTATTCGACCAAAGATGTATATGAGATCTAACCTTTAACCCCGCTAGGTTTTATGTATGTCGGAGGAAAATTGTTATAAGTTTGTATATCGCTTTATATAGGGTAAACTATATGAGGTAATATATTGATTTACAATAGTTGAGCGAAGATTTATTAATTTTTCTTTAGAGGTTATAATAATTGAAATATTGTTATAGTTTTTAAAGGTATGTTAATAAATCGAATGAAAACTTATGTCTGTAACAAAGTGCTTAAGTAATAAAAAAAGGGGTACTTAGGTGTGTAGTTATGCATATGGGTCGTAATTGAGATGATTTTAGGTTCTAAGACTGAAAGCTGTCCTATATGATGTAACTTAGATTTACATTTAAAGGACAGCTTTCAATATTATTTTTTTATTTTATTCACCTAGATATAGCAATACATATTATAAGAAAAACAATTATTAGCACATAAAAAAGCACTCCAAACTTGTTTCCTACATTTACAGTCCATCCAATTCCAAATCTCTTTTGAACAAAAATTGATGGATCATTTTTATTACAATAGAATAGATTTCCTAACCTCCAATACTTATCGTCATCTCTCATGTTGATTCCAAATTCAGACTTATTCCCTCTTGTCTTAAGTCTACTTCCTCCTTGTCCAACCTTTATTGATATAATTAGAGACGAACAGATTACTACAATAGTCATTGTTATGACTGCAATAATTATAAATTTAGGATTTGTATTAACTATATGCATTATTTGAAAATCTTGAATTAAAAATATGATTTGGAGGAAAAAATTAACTACTATTGCATATATAGCCCACACATTTCTGAATTTTATATTTCTTTCTCCTGAATCCTTTGGATTTCTTCCATCCAATTCGTTCTTACTCCAAAACGTTATTTTATAAGAAAAAAACATAACTGCAATTAAAATAAGCTGATTAATAGGCATAGAAAAAATAGTCATATAAGATTTAAGTGAGTATGCATTTGGTCTTCCGTTAATATCCCAATGAGTTGGATACCTATATGGAATATTGGGATATTGCTTAACGTTAACAATCAAGCATATAACAATAAATATTAGCGATAATAAAAACCATCTGCTTCCTGCAACCATTCTTTCACTTTTTCTTTTGGCAAAGGATGTATCAATAACTATTTCCTGCTTCTTAGTTTTTAGCCAACCTTCTTCTTTTTTTATTTTTAAAATCTTTCTATTATAATAATAGTAAAGCAAAAAACTTATTGCCATAAATAAAATTATAGCTGCTAAATATAAAATATCATTATTAATTTTATACACACAGTAAGAGAGTAAAGCTGCAATTGGTATTCCCAAAAGAAGATTAGACCATATGTATCTTTTCCCGATTGCCTTTATTTTTGTATTATTTATTTCTTCTTGTGGAATTCTGATTCCCAAATATATATTTCGTTGAGATGCACTTAATGCTATTATTTGAGATATTATACTGATAATCATTATAATAAAAGTAAATAAACCTAACATTCTTCCATCATTCATAAAAACATCCTCCAAAGCTACGAATTATAATCATCATAAATCTTACTGCATATATCTAAAAATTCTTTTTTACTTATATCTCTGCATTTACAATCTGCAATAACATATTCAAGCTCCTTAATCAATTTTTCTGAAAATTCTTCGGTTCTTTCGGGCATATTTTCGTTTATCACAGCACCTATTCTTCTGTCGATATTAAGATATCCTTCCTGCTTCAATATGTTATATACTTTATTGACAGTATGCAAATTTATCCCTATATCCTCTGCCATTTGCCTCACAGAAGGAAGACTTTCTCCTCTCCTTAACTCCCCCTTAGCCATACCTATAACTAATTGATTTTTTAACTGTTCATATATAGGTGTTTCCGATTCAAAATCTATTCTTATCAGCAAAAAACCACCTTCTTTTGATGTATTTTAATATATTATTATATATATACTATAATAAATATAATTTTTTAATTCAATATGTTATGGCAATTTATTTTTTGTACAAATTATAAATATTATATTAACTAATCTACTTATAATTGTCACCACTAATTTCATTCCATATCCCCGGTATGTTGAAGTCTCTCCTAACTAATAATCACCTCTTCCTTCATCATCAATCTCAACTTTTACATTAACTTTTATATCAGATTCACTTACAGCCTTATTCCAATCAGTTCCAGTATGTTTGCCATATTTTGCAGTTGCAACTCTACCCAAATCTAAAACATCCACTTTATATTTTTTTGTTATATCCTTTATGGTTTGATTGCAATTTTGTTCCACTGATTTTTCTAGTAAAAATTTAAACTTTTGTAGCTGCCTGGAGTCTGAAGTAATATTTTTATATAATTGATTTGTTACAATTTTCCCCTTTAATTTTAAGTTTATTATAAATTGATATTTTCCATCTTTTTTATAGCATTTAATTTTCCTTTTAGTTACTCCATAAAAACTTGTGTACCTCTTAGGAGATCTTTCAACAGACACAATACCCTTTACATTATTTTCTTTTAACATATTTATTACTCTGCTTTCTTCAATACCTACATTAGCAACCATTTTATCCTTATTGAATATAGCAAGTCCTGTTGTCTGTATTAATCCATCCTTTATTTCTATATATGGTAACAACGCCGTTCTACCTTCAGTACTACATCTTACAAAAATATCTGTAAAAGTATACTGTTTGGAGAAAAAGTTAAATTCATTTAAATTTTTTATCATTCCCTCTATGTAATCCGAAGAACTTTTATACCCTTTAACCTTATAATTGAGAATATCCTGTGCTTTTCCTTTAAAAATTACACACCAAGCTCTATCATTTATTTCTGGGTTGTTTAAGTTCAAATCCAAGAAAGGCTTTAGTCCATTCTTTGCGGAGGCTTCGCTATATACAAATATTTTATTTAATCCTAAAATAAATTTCTTATTTGCCTTAAGTTGTCTATCCTGCCTAGTATCTGGTGGAATACTACCTTCTCCAAGCAGTTGGTAACTTTCTATTTTATTAGCATCCTCAAATGAATAAACTACTATAGGTATTTTATATGCTATACCACTAGGTGTTTTCTCCACATCCACACCGACTCCTACTGGTATTTCCAAATTCTCTACTAACTCTCCTTTTCCTCCTATGAACACCGCAATAAATATTAGTATTACTGGAATAAATAATAACTTATTATTTATTTTCATGTCTTTCACCTTTCTTGAACACCGTTATAATTAATATTATAAAAACATAGCAAAAATTAAATATCACAAAATAACGCACTAATATATCTGAATAACTACGTCTATTGGTTGGGTTTTGATATAACATACACAGTACAAAAGCTACTGGATATATGAATACAGTTACACTCTCGGAAGGTATTTTCTTTATTATTCTGCTAATTCCAAAAGAAACTGCAAAATAATAAACAGAAATACATCGTAATATTACTAGTGACCATAGTGATATAAATATGTATCTAAAACTATTTATAATTGGAACATGTAAGCTGTCACTTAATCCTATTGTTGGCCACAATAATTTAGGCGCTGCATCTATGCCATAATAATAAATAGTTAAAAAAGTAACTAATGTATAAATAATTACAACTAAACCAAGTGATAAAATGCAACTCTTCAAAAATTTTTTACTACTTAAAGAAAATGGGTATATTAGTAGAGCAAGTTCAGCTCCAGTATAAAAAAACATAGTGTCCTTTGAAGCCTTAATTATATTAACTAGACCCGATCCTCCCACTGGCATAACATTTAAAGGATTTCCTTCTTTTAAAACTCCAATAGGCAATAAAAGTAAAACTATCAATAAATAAAATAACACCTCACATAATCTTGCAACCGGCTTCAAGCCTTTAAATGCCATATATGCCGTTACTAATAAAACCACTGCAATTACTTGATAGGATTTCAAAAAACCTGTTGCATATACAATAAACACATTACTAAATCCAGCAATTTCAGAGGTTAGAATAAATATAAAAAATAACATAAAAATACAGTTAAAGGTATTTCCAATTATACTTCCAAAATATTTTTTACTTAGCATTAGAATATTTTCTTTAGGTGATTTTTTGCATATATAACTTGCCATTAACACTAATAATAAAGGATATATAGCTCCAATAATACACGCTATCCACCCATCTTGACTTGCCTGTTTAATAACTGAAATAGGTAAATAGGTAAATCCAACGCCAATCAAGGAAGAAAACATTAAAAAAGTAATTTGGCTTGCTGATAAGTATACATCCTTATATCTATTCATTTTTACCACCCTTAAAATCCTTCTGTCTAACAGGATTATGATTTGGAATAATTCTAGGTCTTTCATCCATTTGCCATATTGGTGCTCTTACAAATATATCTTTGATATCACTTTTATTAAAAGAAAAATAAGGTACTCCAAAGTTTTCTTTAGAACACAAATATGCTATTATAAAAAACCAACCAATTACTATTCCAAGTACACCAAGCCAATTAGCTAATATTAGCATTGGATAATTAATTAACCTTATTGATGTGGACATTTGATAATTTGATATTACAAAGGCTGCTACTGTAGTAATTCCTGCAACTAATAGAGTAGCAGAACTAACAATCTTAGCTTTAAGTGCAGCATCTCCAATAATAATACCCCCAACAACACTAAGCGTTTGACCTATTTTACTTGGCAGCCTATATCCTCCCTCCCTTAGTAACTCTATTGTAAAATTCATTGATAATAAGGACATAAAAGGGGTTAAAGCTATACCTTTTCTAGACTGAATAAGAGTTGCTACAAATTCAATAGGAATGAGCTCTGCGTTAAATTTTATAAAAGTTATATAAATAGCTGGCAAACTTGTTACTATAAATACAGCTATAATTCTTATAATTCTTATAAATATAGCTTGAATTGTTCTACCATAGTAATCTTCTATTGTCTGAAAAAAATCAAAAAAAGTACTCGGATATACAGTCACATAAGAAGTTCCCTCTAATAGAAAGGCTATTCTTCCCTCCATAAGATGTGCTGCTATAACATCCGGTCTTTCAGATCCAAAAATCTGTGGAAAAATACTATAAGTATGCTCTTCTATACATTGTTCTATTGTACTGTTTGCCGGAACAGAATCAATATCTATTTTTTTTACCTCATCCTTTATCTTTTTCAAATATTCTTTATCTACCACATCATCGATATACACCATAATGAGATCTGTCTGACTTCTTCTTCCCAATGTAAATTTTTCTGTTTTTAAGTTTTTATCCTTTATTCTTCTTCTTAACATAGTTAAATTAGTTTCTAAATTTTCAATAAACCCCTCTCTAGGACCTCTTAAAGATAGATCACTAGGTGGTTCTTCAATTGATCTATATGGACCTCCTGTTGTATCAACTACAACAAATTTTTTTGACCCTTTAACTACAACTATAGTTTTTCCTCTTTTTATATTTTCAACTACCTTTTCGAAATTTTCTTCTATGTAAGTATTACTAACAGCAATATATTTTTTACATAAATAATTTTCTATATTTGAGCTAGGAGTAAACTCCTCATTAACTTTAAACATTAATGGATTGAGAATACCGCTATCTATTATATCCCTATTAGCCAAGCCATTTGCATACATTATTACTGCCTCTAGCTGCTGCCTTTGACCTATTAAAATTTCTCTGACTATCAACCTACTTGTGTCACCAATAGCTTCCCTTATATCTTCGATAATATTATTAACTCTCTTTTTGTCATTCTTAATATACTTTCCTTTAAATGAACGAAAACGCGATGAAAAATCCATTACTATTTTCCTTTCTTTGATTCCTGTTATTTATTTTGACTACATTTAGTTTCCTTAAATACTTAATTAATTGTTTTTTATTATTACCAATCACAAAAAATATATAAACGAGTAAAATAATAAAACTGTAATTTAAATAAGTTTCCTTCTTTAAATCACAGTTTTATAAATTGTCTTCATAACTTCATAAAATATTCATGAAATTCTAAATTATCTGCTAGTTCGGGGTGAAAAGATGTTACTAAAACATTGTTACTTTTGGCCGCCACTATATTTTTATCTATAGTACATAATGCTTTTACTGTTTCTCCTATGCGTGTTATATACGGAGCTCTTATAAAAACAAGCGGCATTTCATTTAAAGATATTTCTTCAATTAAAGCCTTAGTATTAAAGCTATCAACTTGGCTTCCATAAGCATTTCTTCTTACAGTTATGTCTATGGCATTTATATAGTTGACCTCACTGTTTTCTATTTTTCTTGCTAAGAGTATCATTCCCGCGCAGGTTCCCCATACTGGCATGCCTCCATATATCTTTTCTCTCAAAGGTTGGAGCATATTAGATTGTTTTAAAAACTTTCCTATAGTTGTACTTTCTCCTCCTGGTATTATAAGCCTATCTATTTTTTGTAAATCTTCTAAACTTCTAACCTTAACAGGTTTACCATTAAGTTTTTCTATATGCTCCAGGTGTTCAACTACTCCACCTTGAAACGATAAAACACCTACCCTCATTACCAGCCTCTTTCTGCATATCTATCTTTTATGTCACTTATTTCAAGTCCATACATAGGCTCTCCAAGGTCCTCCGACACTTCTTCAAGCACTTTAGGATCATCGTAATAAGCTGCTGCCATTACAATAGCTCTCGCTCTTTTTTCTGGATTTTCAGACTTAAATATACCGGAGCCAACAAATACTCCTTCTGCACCAAGTCTAATCATAAGCGCAGCATCAGCTGGAGTAGCAACACCGCCTGCTGCAAAATTAACTACAGGAAGCCTTCCATTCATCCAAACATATTGAACGAGATCATATGGAGCTCCTAATTCTTTTGCAATTGTCATAATTTCTTCCTTAGCTGCATTTTTAACTCTCCTTATTTCATCCATAACTGTTCTCATATGTTTTACAGCTTCAACAACATTTCCAGTACCTGCTTCACCCTTTGTTCTTATCATTGAAGCTCCTTCCCCAATTCTTCTAAGTGCTTCTCCAAGATTTCTTGCTCCACAAACAAATGGAACCTTAAAGGCCTTTTTGTCAATATGATAAGAATCATCAGCTGGAGTTAGAACCTCACTTTCATCTATAAAATCTATTCCTAAAGACTGAAGAATCTCGGCTTCAACAAAATGCCCTATTCTAACCTTTGCCATAACTGGTATTGTTACAGACTCCCTAATTTCTTTTATCATTTTAGGATCAGACATTCTTGCTACTCCACCTTGTTTTCTTATATCAGCTGGTACTCTTTCTAGTGCCATTACTGCACATGCCCCTGCCTTTTCAGCAATTATGGCCTGTTCCTTATTAATAACATCCATTATAACTCCACCCTTTAACATTTGAGCGAGATTTTTATTCATATCACTTCTATCCATACCCATAACTCCTTTACTATAAAATATAATTCTATAATAGGACATGTATATCATTTTGAAAAGTGTATGGGTACATTTATTTATATTTCCTATTCGCCAATTGTTTTAATTAAATTAGCCATTTCAATTGCTGTTACTGCTGCATCAAAACCTTTATTTCCTGATTTTGTTCCAGCTCTTTCTATTGCCTGTTCAATATTATCCGTTGTTAAAACACCAAATATTACAGGGCACCCCGTCTTAAGTGAAGTTTGTGCTATTCCTTTAGAAACCTCTGAAGATACATAGTCAAAGTGTGAGGTTGCTCCTCTTATCACAGCACCTAAGCAAATTACTGCATCATATTTACCACTTTCAGCCATCTTCTGTGATATTAATGGTATTTCAAAAGCTCCCGGAGCCCATGCAAGCTCTATACTATCTTCATCACATCCATGCCTTTTAAGCGCATCTACTGCACCTGATAGCAATTTTGATACTATAAATTCATTAAATCTCCCTGCTACAATTCCAAATTTTAAATTTTTGCTTATAAGTTTGCCTTCATATATTTTCATTACAATCTACTCTCCTTTAAATTTCAATTAAGTGACCCATTTTTTGCTTTTTAGTTCTTAGATAAAATTCATTTTCTTTAACATGTTCTGTATTAATAGGAACTCTGCTTACAACATCAATTCCATATTTATTTAATTCGTTTATTTTTTCAGGATTATTTGTCATTAATTTAACTTTTTTAACACCTAAATCTTTAAGCATTTCGGCAGCCGCCCAATATTCTCTTAAATCAGCTTCAAATCCTAATTTCAAATTTGCTTCAACTGTATCAAGACCCTTTTCTTGGAGCATATATGCCTTTAACTTATTCAAAAGTCCTATATCTCTTCCCTCTTGATCCATATAAAGAACAACTCCTGCCCCCTGCTTTTCTATTGCACTAAGTGCATATGAAAGCTGATTTCCACAATCACATCTTAGAGATCCAAATACATCTCCCGTAAGGCATTTAGAATGAACTCTTACAAGCACCTCTTCTTCAGCTTTAAGCTCTCCCTTAACTATAGCTAGATTTTCCTTATTATCAATCAGGCTTTTATATCCAACTATTTTGAACTCACCATATTTTGTTGGAAGCTTGGCCTCTGCTTCTCTTTTTATAAGTGCCTCATTCTTTTTTCTATATTCAATCAATTTTTCAACAGTTATTATTTTAATATCATTTTTTCTTGAGAACTCCATAAGCTTTGGTAGTCTTGCCATAGTGCCATCTTCATTCATAATTTCACAGCATACTCCAACTGAAGGATAGAAACCTGCAAGTCTTACTAAATCAACGGTAGCCTCTGTATGTCCATTTCTATCCAATACTCCATTTTTTTTAGCTCTTAGAGGAAATGTGTGTCCTGGTTTTACAAAATCTTCTTCCTTGGCATCTTTATCAGAAAGTTTCTTTATAGTTTCAGCTCTTTCATATGCTGAAATTCCTGTTCTAGTCCTTGCAGCATCTACAGAAACCCCAAAATCCGTACCGAAATACTCTGTATTTTTTTCTACCATGGTGTTTATTCCAAGCCTTTCCATGCTATCTGAATCCATAGGCGTACATATGAGTCCTCTGGCATACCTTGCCATATAATTTATAGTTTCTCCTGTTATCGTTGCTCCTGCTGCCACCAAATCTCCTTCGTTTTCTCTATCTTCATCGTCTACAACAATAACCATCTTTCCTTGTCTTATATCAAGAATTGCTTCTTCTACAGTATTAAATTTGAAATTCATAAAAACTCCTCCTCTTATTACAGAATACACTTAACTAATATTACATAAATCCATTTTCCTTTAATAAACCTTCAGTTATACACGAACCTTTTGTACTATTCTGGATATTCACAAAATTTCGAATATTTTTTGATAATACATCACACTCTATGTTTACACTATAACCTTTACTCCTTTGTGTTAAAGTTGTTTTTTCCTGGGTATGAGGAATAAGATAAAATTTAAAATAATCTTCTTGTACTTCTCCTAAAGTTAAACTAACTCCATCTATAGCTACAGAACCTTTATAAACAAGATTGCTTGTAATTTCTCTATTAGTCTTTATTTTATATTCAATTGCTATCGCATCTTTTTTTATACTCTCTATAGTTCCCAACCCATCTATATGTCCTGTTACTATATGTCCACCAAATCTATCTCCTAATGCCAAAGCTCTTTCTAAATTAACTTTACTTCCTGAAATCAATTTTTTTAAATTAGTTACCCTATATGTTTCTGGCATAACATCAAATTCTCCATTTTCACAAGATACAATTGTAAGGCATACTCCGTTTACTGCTATGCTATCTCCAAGCTTGATATTTTCCATTACCTTTGAAGCTTTTATAGCAATCCTTATTGAATTATCATATTTCTTTATAGTTTTAATTTCTCCTATTTCCTCTATAATACCGGTAAACAAAACAAATCATCCCCTATTTAGGTATCCTGACACTAAGATATCCTCTCCAATTTTTTCAGAATCCATATCATATATCTTTATTGAATCCTTAAGCTTTTCTATCCCCTTACCTCCAACTGCACCCTTAGCTTTTTCTCCTCCTACTATCATTGGCGCTATAAAGCACATTATCTTATCTATATTTTCTTCCTTTATAAAAGAGAAATTCAATTCGCTTCCACCTTCGAGTAAAACACTATCTATACCTATCTTACCTAATTCATCTAGTAGATAATCTAAGTTAACACGACCATTTTTATTAGGTGTTTTTATAATTGAAACTCCCATATTTATAAGCTCATTTTCCTTATTTTTATCTGCATATTCAGTAGTTGCAATAATAATCTTTCTCTCCTGTAATGTATTAAAAATTCTTAAATCCTTTGGAACCCTAAGCTTTGAGTCCACAATAATAGCTATAGGACTTCTTACATTTTCACCTTCTATTCTAGTTGTGAGAAGAGGATTATCATTAATAGCCGTACCTACTCCCACCATTATGCTCATATATTTGCTTCTTAAATGATGAACATATTTTCTTGATGTTTGTCCGCTTATCCATCTTGATTCTCCTGAAACAGTGCATATTTTTCCATCTAGGGTTGATGCCATTTTCATAGTTATAAATGGCCTTTTAGTTGTTATATACTTTATAAAAACTTCATTTAACTTTTCTGATTCCTTTTTCATAACGCCTGTAATAACTTCTATTCCATTTTCCTTTAGTATTTTTATCCCCTTTGTACTTACTAAAGGATTTGGGTCTTCCATGGCAATTATCACTCTTTTTATTCCCGCTTTAACTACCGCAAGTGCACAAGGCGGAGTTTTACCATAATGAGAACATGGTTCTAACGTAACATATAGTTCCGAGCCCTCTGCATCTTTTCCAGCCATATTTAAAGCATTTACCTCAGCATGATTTCCTCCAAATTTCTCATGATAACCTTCACCAACTATTTTATTGTCCTTAACTATAACTGCTCCAACCATAGGATTTGGATTTACATATCCACTCCCCTTTTCTGCAATTTCTAAAGCTCTTTTCATAAAAGCCTCATTCAATTTAAACACTTCCTTGAATTTAATAAACTTGCAAGCAAATAAAAAAATCTCCAAAGAAAGGTAATCCTTCGGAGATTTATAATCAACAAAACCTGCGTACTGCAGTTACGCTATTTCTTCTTTCATCCAGACTTTAACTGTCGGCCCCGGAGTTTAACCGGATCTGCCAAATGGCTTGCGGGCTTTACCGCCGATTGGGAATTTCACCCATCCCTGAAGAACATCCTATTAAATTACCATTAGTATACTACTTAATATTTTCCATGTCAACACTCCATAAATATGCTATAATTCATAATATATATTATACTTATCTGGAGGCTAAATAATGGAAAGAGGGAATTTTTCTTTAAATATAAATAAAATAAATTCACTATTAACCACGAAATATATCGGAAGAAATTTAATACTTTTAGATTCTATAGATTCAACAAATTTAGAAGCCAAGCGTCTTATAATGAGAGCTGTAGCTGAAGGAAGTCTTATAATTTCTGAAGAGCAAACCCTTGGAAAATGTAGATTTTCAGATAGAACCTGGAGTTCACCTAAATATAAGGGCTTATGGATGTCACTAATTTTAAAACCTAACGTAAAAAAAACACTTTTTCCTCTAATAACACAGTTAGCAGCAGCCTCTCTTACTAACTCTTTTAATAAAATGAACATCAATTGTCTAATAAAGTGGCCTAACGATATCCTTCTAAATAATAAAAAACTAGTAGGTATTCTAGCTGAGGTTTCTGAAGACATCAATAACACTTCAAATATAATTTTAGGAATTGGAATAAACGTAAATCAAGATTACAATGATTTTTCGCCAGAGATATCAAAAAAAGCTACTTCTTTAAGAATAGAATTAAATGAACCAATCTCAAGAGAAACCATACTATCTAACATATTAAATGACTTCGAAATAATCTATGAAAACTTTTTAGAGACTCAAGATCCCAATAGCTTTTTAGACATATGCAAAAAAAATTCAGCGCTTATAGGAAAGGAAATTGCTATTACAAAAAAAGACCACACTGAAGCTGCTAAAGTAATAGACATAAGCAGAAAAGGTGAATTAGTAGTTACCTTTAATGACGGTCATACTGAAAATTTAATATCTGGTGAAGTAACTCTTAATAAATTCTACTAAAATTTATTTAATTATTAAGTGATAGTATTTTTGCAACCTTACTTATATCAATATTGTCACTTAATAATCTTATTGCCTTACTGCGTGATTCATCATATTCCTTAAAAATTTTCATTGCCCTGTCCTTATTTTTATACACCTTCCAGTAGCCACAGTATAAACACTTTCTTCCATTGCAATTTATAAACTCTTCTACATCTTCAACTGGTATCCCTAAAAATATTCCTAGTTCGTGAGGACAATTTGTTTCTTTATACCTCTTCTTTAAAACTCCAAGAAACTCCTCTAAATCCATATCTTCTTTATATCCAAATTTATTTAAAAAGCCTATATTAGTTTTATGATAAAGAGTACTTTTAAGTAACGCTTTATCATAAAACAAAAGTGTTAAGCAATCCTTATCTTTTTTAATTTCAAAAACATCTACATTTATATTTCTTAAATATTCTTCCCCATATATATTCCATAAATCATACATCCCCTTGTACCTGTTTGAAACAGTAATTATAGAAGATGGTTTTCGTTTAGATATAACTGGAGATATTGAGTATGTTATAAGCTTTATCATATATACTTTACCAGTAACACCCTCGATAAAATCTGTAAATTTATATAAACATTTTTCCATCCTCTATCTCTCCCTTTTCTAGCTATTTATAAGAGCCTTACCAAACTCTCTGCATTGATCTTCTGTTTCTCCCTCTGGTGCATCTTGTACGATTAAACCTTCACCTATAAGATCTGCTCCATATCCCTCCATACGTTCTACCCAATCACGCATAAATTGGCCATCTCCCCAACCGTATGAACCAAATAGAGCTACTTTTTTCCCTTTCACCTCTTTGGATATATTCTCAACAAATGGTTCCATTTCTTCTTCTTCTAATACCTCATCACCCATTGCAGGCGACCCAAGCACAATAACATCCGCATTTTTAACTTTATCTACATCTGCATCACTTACATTGATTAATTGAACATCTGCTCCAGCTGATTTTGCTCCTTCACTTATCAAATTAGCCATTGCCTCAGTATTTCCAGTTCCTGAGCAATAAATTATGTTTATTTTCACCATAAAACTCCTCCTACATATTTAATTTTATTTGTTGATATTGATTTTCATTATCAAGTATATATTATAATTTTTTCCCTCTATTGTCAATGCTTTTAGTAAAATAGCGAAAAAAAATACACATTTGTGATAAATTTAAAATTTCTAATCACAAATGTGCTCTAATTATGTATATAAATTCTACATAACATTTAATGAAACATTTATCTCAAATGGCATATCATCCACAAACATCTCAATACATAGAACTTTTCCATAATTCGCGCTGGCAGTAAACTCACCATACATTAGCGCAGGAGTTGATATATCTATATTTACACTGTCCTCTTCAAAATTAGTAGCTGCATTGGCTGTTAACATATTTGTAAGCTCTGAAACCGCACTCTGAGCCATTTCGTCGAGTTCATTTACAGGCATCCCCATCATCATTGTAGATGCTATTTTTTTTGCAGCATCTATTGTTGTTGAATACATTACATTTCCTTTGATATCTCCCACAATGCCTATTATAATCATAACACCTGAACTCTCAATGGAGTTTCCCTTAAGCTTAACCTTTCCTCTTTTAATATTGGTTAAACCAAGTTGTGGCATTACATTCATAAATGATTTTAAAAAAGGATTTATATATTTGACATCCATTCTACTGCCCCCTTATTGAATCCAATATTGACACTTATCTCCCCAGCTGTAACATTAACTGTGAAAAAGTTCATTGTATCAAGACTGTTTCTAGATATATTAATAGAGTCTCCATAAATTGTAGTAGGTGGTGCTATTCTCATCCCAAATATTTTATTCTCTCTATTTATCATTGAACATGCATTTCCACCAACTATATTTGCAAACTCTGCTACCACGTTTAATATTTCTTGCAAATCCTTTGCTGGTCTGTTTAATACCGACTCTACAAATTTATCGGCAGTTTCATAGGATATATTTAGAATTAATCTACCACAATACTTTCCTATAATGCCCATAACTATAGATATACCCTTTTCTACATGCTCAACTGTATGTTCATCTTTTTCAACAAAGTTAGGAACTTCTTTTATAAATTTATTAAAAGCGTACGAAAATGCCTGCTTAAATATATCAAAATATCTATCCTTAAGTTCTGAATACAAATCATCATCTGATGATATTCTATTTATTGCAAGCACCAATTCTTCTTCATCAATTGGTTTTTGTATATATGCGCTTATATTATTTTTTTTAGCCTTCGCTAGAATCTCATCATCCATCATTGAGCTTATAGCTATAACCCTTATTTCTGGATTTATTTGATGTATTATCTTGGTGCATTCAAGTCCATCAGTATCTGCTAAAACCATATCCATAGTTACTAAATTAGGATTTAATTCCGTTACAGCTTTTTTAACCTCATTAAGATTACTTGCACTTCCTACCACCTCAAATCCATTTCTTTGAAGCATATCTGTCAAAATTGAAACAGAAAAAGGTGAATCATCTACAACTACTATTCTTGGATTTTTCATACTAAATTTCCTCCTATTACTATCGTAATATTTAATTTAGTTACAATATTCATTGCCCTTAAATTACATCTTATATATTAAAATACTATTGTCTTCAATAGCATCTTAATGCTTTTCTACAACTACTACGCATAATTCATTAAATACCATACTTAATATAGTATCTACACTTCCTATTCTTATTTTCTCATCTTCATAGGATAAATTTTCTCCAACATATACCTTTGCTTCTATACTATTCTGCTTTAACTCTTTGCAAATATAATTTGGTGAATTTTGCTTATCTGTAAGCCAAACAGTAACTTCATTTTCCCTTATAATTTTAATAAAATCTTTATTTCTCCCATGAATACTTGAAACATAAGCATTATTCCAAGACTTTCCGAGCTTTGCCATGAAATATTGGAATGAACTTATACCTGGTATCACTTGAATTTCATATTCGTAATTTTTTTTTATATAGTTCAATATGCCATAAAAGCATGGGTCACCAGAGGCTAAAATGGAAATATCTTGTTGTGTATTTAAATTTATAAATGAAATTATATCCTTCATGGAATCAACTATAGTTTTTTTCACTTGTATATAGTCTATACTATTAATAGCTCTTTTAAAACCAATGGCAACATTGCTTTTGCTTATAATTTCTTCTGCTAATGGAAGTATATATTTTTTATTTCCTGGTCCTATTCCAACTACATAAATCATACTATTTTCTCCCTTTATGTCTTAATTTATCTATAGTGCAGTATAATTTTCTCTTATAATAGCATCTTTAATATGCTGTATATATATACTTCTAAAATCATAAATCTCGCCTAAACCATGTTCATAAGTTTCAACCTTATATCCTTTATCTTTAAATATATTAACCCACTCTTCTTGCATATCTTTCTTTACGTGCTTTCCTGCTGTAACAAGAAGTGGAATTATCTTTACTTCACCTTTATATTTTTCTTTAAATTTGTTTTTTTCCATGTACTCAATTACATCTTCTACCTTTGGAAAACCTTCTAATGTAGCTATTACCACACTTGTAAATCCATGTTTTTTTATAAAAGAATCAAGCTTTAGATAGTATTCGTTAGACTCATGCATGGTTCCGTGGCACATAAAAACTGTTATCTTATCTTTTGGAATCATATCTTTTATTTTTTCTAGAAAAATTTCATAATCGTTGGGCTCATTCTTGTTGTTTCCTTTAAAGTATAAAACGGGTCTTCCAATCTTTAACCTTTCAAAATCTTTTAAATACTTATCTACTGTTCCTATAAGTTTTTCATATTCATATCCAGGTATCATATATATCGGTTGAATTATTACTTCTCTATATGCTTTATTTTTAAATTTATGCAAAGCTTTTTGAGGAGTATCAAAATCTATTCCTTCTGTTTCTTTTATTTTCTCTATAATTTTACTTGAAGTAAATGCCTGCAGTACCTCATAGTCTGGAAATTGCTTACATACTTCTTCCTTTATTTTGTCTATAGTACATGCTCTAGCATCCTTGTATATCGTTCCAAACCCTACAATTAAAATTCCTTTTTTCAATAGTAACATCACCTTTTATAAAATTAATGTTTACCTAAAAAGCATATAATTATAACATAAATAATAATAAATAAAATTTCAGATGAATACATGAGTATTATTGTTTTCGTTATATGAAAATCTGAAAGTTCATTTTTCTCTTCTCCAATAGTTGGCTTTTCTACAACTTCTCCAAAATATATATTAGTTCCACCAAGCATTATCCCACTAGCAGCAGCTGCTGCAGCTTCTGGATAAGCACAATTAGGACTTTTATGATTTTTTCTATCTCTTAACATTATCTTTATACTATAAAATATGTTTCCTCCTATTATTGGTGAAACCAGGCACATTATAATTCCTGTTACTCTTGCCGGTATAAAATTAAATAAGTCATCTATTTTTGCAGGAAAAAAGCCTATATATCTGTATTTAAAATTCATATATCCAAGCATAGAATCCATAGTATTTATACCTTTATACATCATAGCTAAAGGCGCTCCCCCTAACATTGCAAATAGAAGTGGAGCAATTATACCATCTGATGAATTTTCGGCTATTGTTTCTACATCAGCTCGTATTATTTCCTTCTTTGAAAGTCCTTCTGTCTGCCTTCCTACTATGTATGAAAGCTTTAATCTTGCATCCTCAATATCTTTCTTTTCAAGGGCAGTATATACCTTTTTCCCTTCCTTATGTAGACTTTTTGCCGCAAGTACAGTCCAAAGAAAAAAAATATTTATAACATGGTATATAACTTGAAACTTTTTAACACCTTGCAGTATTATAAATGGTATTAAAAAGCTTATGCTTGATACTATTATTACTATAAAACCTCCAAATACAAGAAGCCACTTATCTTGCTTAAAGAACCTTCTTCCAAGCTTTTCTAACATTTTTATTAATTTTCCTATATATATAACTGGATGTGGAAACCAATAAGGATCTCCAATAATCCAATCAATTATAACTGCTATTATTATATCTAACATTGTATAGACTCCTAATTTTCGTATTGTTACAGGAAAACAACTTATAATTTAATATTTCAATTATTTTCCCTATAACTTTAATTTTAACTTATAACTGATAACAATAGCAATACTCATAAATTAAATCTAATTTTAAACAAAAAGACTGCCACAAATAAAATTTCTAATTTGCAGCAGTCAATGTTCGAGAGAGTTAAAGAGTTTATCGATAATAATTATCATTATCAGTTATATCTTATAATTATTTTATCCTTATGTCAATATTATTTTAAAATATATTTATATAGGAAAATAAGACTACAAAGTCCTATTTTCCCTATAATGCAAATGATATATATTTATTTCACTTCACATATTTTTTTATTCTCATCACATACTATCCTGTACTCTTTTCCTTCAATAGTAGTTTTTAAAGTAACTTTACCCTTCCACAAGTTAACCACATATTTTAAGGTTTCCTCTGCATACTGCATATTAAGTTCCCTTCCATCGTAAAGATGCTCCAATATCAAATTGTTATCCTTTTTAGACAATTCTACAACTCTTATTACTGGTATACTATTCATACCACATCCTGAGCATATTGAGTTTCTTATATTTTTCCATCCCTCTTCATCTGCAACATTATCTATTATATATTCTCCTCTTCTTTTGGAAAATTCAAATAGATTTAATTCCTCACATAGTTCCCTAGTAAGATATTTTCTTATAAAAGATTCATCCCTCTCAATTTCTCTAACCTCAAAAATTTTATCTCTGCCATATCTATCTTCTATATCCTTTAAAATTTTAAAACCAAGGTAATAAGGGTTTAACGAGCCAAGAATAGGTGACAATACATCATTATGCCTTTTTAAGAACTCTAAATGAAGTCCATCTGGAAGCTTAAGCTCATTTAATATTGTATAATGCCAAAAACTCGCCCATCCTTCATTCATTATTTTGGTTTCAATTTGTGGAATAAAATAAGCAGTTTCCCTTCTCACAATTTCTATTACATTTCTTTCCCACTCTTGAAGATTACCATAGTTCTCTATAAAATATATAATGTCATCTTCCGGCTCTAAAGGTATCTTACTCAAATCTGGCTCTACAGGCTTTTCATAAGGTTCTATTATACTTCTAGGCTTATAGCTTGAAT
Organism: Clostridium acetobutylicum ATCC 824; assembly: GCF_000008765.1. Classification (NCBI taxonomy): domain Bacteria; kingdom Bacillati; phylum Bacillota; class Clostridia; order Eubacteriales; family Clostridiaceae; genus Clostridium; species Clostridium acetobutylicum. The sequence continues at coordinate 675,204 of NC_003030.1, read as the reverse complement.
TATAATCTTGTATTATTTTATTTCTTATTTCTTCATAAGATAGTCTTTTCTCTCCTATTACTCTGTGAGTTTGATATCTTATTGCATGTGCTGCATCGAGAATTTTTTCCACCTTTTCATTTCCTATTGCTGGATTGTCTATATAATTTCTTATAGTATCAGCATCATTTTTAAACATATTAACAGTTTCACTGGCATCTGTACCTTCTCTAAAAAGCCTATTATTCTTAAAGAAATCATTGTGACCATAAACATGTGCCATAGTAAGAATTTGAAGTAGTAAAGTATTTTCTTTCATCAAATATGCTATGCATGGATTTGAGTTTATTACCATTTCATATGGAAGCCCAACAAGGTCATAACCATAAAGTGTTTTTTGTTTTTCATATGCCTTTCCATAGCTCCAATGTGGATATCTTGATGGCATTCCAGTATAAGCCTCCGCTTCAAGCATTCCATTATAACTTATGATTTCAAATTCCTGATTGTAATAATTAAGCCCCATTTCATTGACTATACCTTCAATTTTCTCATTCCAGGTTTCAAGCTCTTTTAACGTGTAGTCCCCCATATCTATCACTCCTTTAATTCCTTTATGAGCATTTTTTTAAGAACAGGCCATAAATCTTCCTTATTTCTTATGGTTGAAGATATGAAGTTTTTATCCTTTACATAATTATCAAACTTGTATTTCATCGTTCCTGAATATGAATAAGGTAAAATTTCAGCATAACCAATCATATTTGCAATTTCACAGAACTTTCTCATAGACTTTATTGCTCTTTCATCGTCCTCAGTGAAATTATCACCATCACTTACGTAAAATCCGTAAATATTCCACGTAGCTGGATTAAATCTTTCCTTTATTATATCCATAGCCGTATTTAATCCACTAGAAATATATGTCCCGCCCGATTCTACTTTGTGAAAAAATTCTGTTTCAGTTACTTCACGCCCAACTGTAGAGTGTGAAATAAACGCTATTTCCACATTAACATATTTCATTCTTATAAACTTAGAGAGTATGAAAAAGAAAGAACGTGCAAGATATTTTTTCGTACTATCCATTGAACCAGAACAATCCATTACACACATTATTGCTGCATTACATTCTTTTTTTGGCTTTTCTTTTATTCTATGATATCTTAAATCTTCTTCACTGAACGGTAATCTTTCTACCTTATCATCCTTACCTAATTCTTTTATTGCTCTTTTTCTTGACTGCTCTCTTTTTATTTTTTCTATAACTGTTCTTTTTTTAGCAAGCCTTGGCCTTATACCATACTTTTGATAACCTGCTTTTTTCTTTGAACTATCTGTTACTATTTCAGAATATTTCTTTTTATCAAGATTAGGCAAATTTAAGTCTTCAAGAAGATACGAAAAAACTTCTTCGATAGTTACTTCTGTTTCATAAATATCTTCTCCCTCGCTGTTTCCTGCACCTTTACCTTTTCCTTTAGAGCCATTGCCCATTTGCTCTTTTCCTATAATATCCCCTTTTTTTTCGTTTCCAGTTCCGCTTCCTACAGATGAACTGTTATTTCCATAAAGGAACTTATATTCTTTAAGGCCTCGTATTGGTATTTTTATTTTCTTACTTTTACTTTCTCCAATTATACTTTCTTCTGATACTATATCAGCAAGATTATCCTTAATAGCTTTTTCAACCAGTTCTCTATGTCTTCTCCTATCCCCTATAGTTCTATCATGTTCTGTAGGATTAATACTGTAATCTCTAAAAATTGCCATTCTATCAATCCTTCCACAAATTGTTAGCGGCATATTTTAATATAACATCACAGCAATAATCGCAATAGCCATTTCTTTTCATTTCTTCGACCATAGCATTATATTTTTCATCCTGCTCTTTATCTCTTACTCTTGATTTTGTTATTATTCTTGATAAATCTTTTACTGAAGAAGTAAGCTTCTTTTCAATAGCTTCTTTTAAAGGTTCATAAGCATCATATGCTATTTTCCCACCATTTCTAACTACATAGAACATATATGATGTAACATCTGTTCTAAAGCCCTTAGCTGAACTTTCAGATATACCTATCTGCTCTTCTATAGATCTCATAAATTTCTCATCTGGATTAAGCTCCTCTCCCGTTGCTTTATCCTTAAGTCTTGTTTTATTCACAAAAGCCTCTGCATTATCTAAGTAATTGTTAAATAAAGTTTCAGCTTGTTCTCTATAGCTGTGTATAAATGCTTTTGTTATTTCTTTTTCTAGGACTTTATTATATTCTTTTCTTATTATGTTTTGAACAAACCCCAAATACTTCTTCTTTTCATCATCTGCTATATCAAGATCTTTTACTGATCTTATAATATTTTCCATTATACCCAAAGGATTTATACAATCGTATTGTGAGCTTGAAAGAGCATTATCTATAGCTTTAATTATAAATCTTGTGGATATTCCATTCATTCCTTCTGTTATTCCCGCCTCTTCTCTAAGCTCGCTTATATCAACTTTTTTAGTTGTTCCATTCTCTACAATATCTTCACCATTATATATTTTAAGTTTTGTTATGAGGTCAACCTTTGAAGACGGTTTAAGTCTTGAAAGTACTGCGAACATAGCTGCAACACTTAATGTGTGCGGTGCTATATGAGCTGTAAAATTACTCTTTTTAAGTATCTTCTCATATATTTTTTTCTCTTCATTTAGTTCTAAACAATATGGCACCTCTATTTTTACTATTCTATCTAGAATTGCTTCATTAGTATGATCAGACTTAAACTTATTCCATTCTGCTTCATTGGAATGGGCTATTATAAGTCCATCAAAATATATCATTGCTCCTTTACCAGGAGATGGTATTGATTTCTCTTGTGTCGCTGTAATTATAGTATGAAGATATTCTACATCATTTTTAAATACCTCTATAAATTCTACAAGTCCTCTGTTACCAACATTAAAAGCTCCATTTAAGGAAAAAATCCTTGGATCATCCTCAGGATATAGATCCATTTTTGAAATATCTATGCTTCCTGTTAAAATTGATGTATCCTGATTATTTGGATCAACAGGTGGTACTACACCAATTCCTTTTCTAGATCTTATGGAAAATCCACTAGTAATTACAGGGAACTTTTCATATTCTCCATTATATTCATGCATAAGTCTATATCTGCAAACAGGGCATAGATCCCCTTCTATCTCCACTCCAAGAAGCTGCTCAAATTCCCCTCTTAAATGCTTTGGAATAAGATGAAGTGGCTCTTCTCTCATGGGGCAGCCTTTTAAAGAATATACCGGTTTTGCCTCCTCAAGAGCTCTTTTAATAGATTCAACTAAAGATGATTTTCCTGCTCCAACAGGACCTACAAGGTACAATACCTGCCTTGCTTCTTCACCTTTCATAGAAGCCGAATTAAAATAATTCATGAGCTTCATAATAACCTTATCTATACCAAAGAAATCATTTTTAAAGAAGTTATATCTCTTTATTGATTCATTTCCATAAATTTTTCTTATTCTATGATTTTCCTCGGGCTTTAAAACCTCAGAGCCTTTGCTCTTTATAATATCGTATATTCTTTTGTGGGCCAGCTTAACTATATCAGGGTTTTTCTTAACCATATCAAGATATTCTATAAATGTACCTTCAAACTTTGTTTTTCTTGAGCTAATTCTATCATTTTCTATGATTTCCTTAAAATCCATGAATGCACCTCCAATCATTTTATAACATCCAATTTATAAAGTAATTTTCCTAAAGTCTTAACTGGATAAATGAAATATCTATAATAAATATATGTATTTATTATTGTAAAATTACTGTATTGACATTTTTTAATTTAACTAATATAATAAAAACAAATTTAATGTAAAAATCTTATCAAGAGTGGTGGAGGGACTGGCCCTTTGAAACCCGGCAACCAGTATATTTTTTAATATATGTGGTGCTAAATCCTGCAGCAAACGCTGATAGATGAGAATAATCGCGAATGTAAAGCCCGAGGTTATTTCCAAGGGCTTTTTATTTTATCCTATTTTTTAAGGGGGCTAACTTATGAATTCTTCACTAAAGAATTTGTTAAATAACAAAATTTTAGTTTTAGATGGTGCTATGGGAACATGTATTCAATCCTTTAATCTAGATGAAGGCGACTTTAAAGGTTCCTTATCTTGTACATGTCATTCCAATCAAAAAGGAAACAATGATGTTTTAAATTTAACCAAGCCAGAAATAATAAAAGAAATCCACAAGAGATACCTTGAAGCTGGCGCAGATATAATAGAAACAAACACTTTTAACGCTACTGAAATATCACAAAAAGATTATAATATGCAAGATAAAATATATGATATTAATTTTAAGGGGGCAAAACTCGCAAAGGAAGCTTGTACTTACTACACAAAACTAAATCCTAATAAGCCTAGATTTGCTGCTGGTTCTATTGGGCCTACAAATAGAACTGCTTCTCTATCTCCAGATGTTGAAAATCCTGGTTTTAGAAATGTAACCTTTGATGAGCTATGTAATGCCTATAAACATCAAATAGAGGCTCTAATAGATGGAGGTGTAGACCTTCTTTTAATTGAAACTATATTTGATACTTTAAACGCTAGAGCAGCAATCTTTGCAGCAGAAACAGTATTTGAAAATAAAAAAATAAAACTTCCTATTATAATTTCAGGGACAATAGCTGATAAAAGTGGAAGAATATTATCCGGTCAAACTCTTGACGCTTTTGCAGAAAGTTTAAAAAACGAAAATATAATTGCTATAGGGCTTAATTGTTCCTTTGGTGCTGAAGAACTTATACCTTTTATAAAAAGACTCTCTGAAACACAAAATAGATATATATCCTTTCATCCAAACGCAGGACTTCCAAACTCCCTTGGTGAATATGAAGAACTGCCAGAGGAAACTGCTAGCATTGTAAAAAAATTAGCACTTGAAGGACATTTAAATATAGTTGGAGGCTGCTGTGGCACTACACCAGAACATATAAGAGCAATAAGCAGCGTAGTTAAAGGCATTTCTCCAAGAAAAGTTCCAAACTTGGAACCCAAAACAATTTACAGCGGACTAGAAAACATAAAAATTGATAAGAACAGTAACTTCATAAATATAGGCGAAAGAACAAATGTAGCGGGCTCAAGAAAATTCGCAAGGCTTATACGTGAAAAAAATTATGAGGAGGCTCTAACCATTGCAAGACATCAGGTTGAAAATGGTGCCCAAATTATAGATATAAATTTTGATGATGCACTTTTAGATGCTCGCTCTGAAATGGAAACATTTTTAAGACTTATTGCAAGTGAACCTGAAATATCAAAAGTTCCAGTTATGATAGACTCCTCTAATTTTGAAGTTTTAAAAGTTGGATTAAAGTCTATTCAAGGTAAAGCCATAGTAAATTCCATAAGTCTTAAGGTTGGAGAAGAAAAGTTCATTGAAGAGGCAAAATTTATAAAGAACTTTGGCGCTGGCGTAGTTGTAATGGCCTTTGACGAAGAAGGTCAAGCAGCTACTTATGAAAGAAAAATTGAAATCTGCAAGAGAGCTTATACTATTCTCACAGAAAAAGTTGAGTTTCCACCTGAAAATATAATA